>JAESQS010000060.1 GCA_016765035.1 Kordiimonadaceae bacterium
GAGCTTGAAACATCAGGCCATATTCACCGCAGCAATGGCCATTTGCGGCTTTCGAGAAAAGGTCGCCCGTTATTGAACTTCATTCTTGGGAAGCTGATTGCCTGAGAGCATAGCCAAACCTTGGGAAGGCATTCAGCGCCGGGTCAACAACCTTAAAGCCCCGGCGGTTTATTTCCAGCACAGCAAGCAGCCTCTCGGCTGTCCCGTCCGGTAAAAACCTGAATAAGCCATCAAGCCCTGAAAAGCCCTCAGGGTTCCTTAAGGCTTCAACGGAAAAATTCGATAGTCGAACACCGTTTTCGTCTTCAATTGGGTCAGCACGTGCCAACAATGCCACCAAGCTCATGGCATCATAAGCCAGTGTGGCAATGCGCGGCGGTTTTTCATCGTAGGTTTTTTCATAGCGTGCCAAAAAGGCATTCGGCGTTTTTGGTGCAGGGGCTGCAAAATATGCGCCCTGTAAAGGCGGCTCTCGCAACAGGCTTTCATCATTCCATAAACCTGTACCCAAAAGCTTGATTTTATTAGGGTCTATCTCATAAAAAGGCAAAAGTGGTGCAAGTGTTTTCAACAGTTCTCCGCCTTCAGGCACAAGAACAGCATCATATGAAACGCCTTCCAACACCTCAGACTTTGCTAATTTGTTGGCGATTTCATCTGTCATGTCATCCCTAAGGGAACGCAAAAAGCGAATTTCATCCCGCATTTCTTTTCGCCGACGGTCATAATTAGATAATCGCTTCACTGGCTCAAAAACCGCATCTGGATCAGGAGGGTAATTCTCAATTGCCGCTATCTGTGCACCTGCCCCAGAAACAGCATCCCCAAAGGCTTCGCGCACCCGCGCACCATACCGCCCATCAGGCAACAAGGCTGCATATTCCCTTAAGCCAAGGCTGATCGCATAATCCACCACACGCTTCACTTCAAGTTCAGGCAAAAATCCCATAATGAAACGCCCGGGTGCAGCAACGCTACTATCATTGGAAAAACCAACAAGCGGCACACCAGTGCCTTTCAAAATATTGCCCGCCGCTTCTACATTCGCGGCAAGTAAAGGCCCTAATACAATAGAGACACCCCTGTCCAACGCTTCCTGCGTGGCTAATTCCGTCTGCTGTACGTCTGCTTTGGTATCAATCGGTAACAATACAAGGCGAGGGTCATACGCATCAAACAGTGCCATCGTAGCTGACCGCAAAAGCGCCCTGCCAACATTTGCATCCGGCCCGGACAAAGGCAGCAAAAGCGCTACTTTGATTTTTTCGCCTGAAATTTCGGGAACGACAAGAGGTTCTGTTTGGTTTTTATCACCCACAACACCCTCTGCATCCGAGCGAGAAACGGGATGGGCCACCGTTTTTTCAGGCGGCGCAACATCAGGGCCACAGGCAGCCAAAGATAAACACAGAAAAAGACTGGCAGTTTTCACTGTACTTATTAACCTACTTGCAAGCATAGATACCCTTGGCATTTTCTGGCACACTTTCCTTTGGTGCCAGCCGGCTGACCCTATAGCCAATTAACCGGCTGTTAAAGTGTTGCTTTGCACCAAATACATAATGAGAGAAAATAATGGCTGAAATTGGGTTATCAAAAAAATTGCCGGCAGGGCTTTATATTGTTGCAACACCCATCGGAAACCTTGGCGACATAAGCAAACGCGCCAAAGAGACCCTTGCGGGGGCAGACCTTATCGCTTGTGAAGATACACGAGTGACCGGCAAGCTTTTGAATGCATACCTCCTTAAAAAGCCCATGATACCCTACCACGAGCATAACGGCGCATTACAGCGACCGAGAATTTTGGCAAAAATCGCAGATGGTGCCGCTGTAGTTTTAGTGTCTGACGCTGGCACACCTCTGATTTCTGACCCCGGCTACAAACTTGTGGATGAAGCACAAAGCGCTGGGCTCATGGTGACAAGCCTACCGGGGCCCTCCGCTGTGCCAACCGCGCTTTCCCTTGCTGGCCTACCCACCAACAGGTTTCTCTTCATGGGCTTTTCACCCAATAAAAGTAAAGCCCGTCAAGACTGGTTCTCTGCTGAAAAAAATACGGAAGCCACGCTGATTTTTTATGAAAGCGCAAAACGCCTAGTAGCCAGCCTGCGTGATGCCGCAGATACATTAGGACCGCGTCCAGCAGCCGTTTGCCGGGAACTGACGAAGAAGTTTGAAGAAGTCGTTCGGGGCAACTTAGAGGAGCTTGCAGACCGATATGAAGCCTCTGGCCCACCGAAGGGTGAAATTGTTATAGTTATTGGCCCCGGCACCAAACAAAGTGCAGGGGAAGCAAGCATGATCAATACAGATGAAACGCTCCAGCTCGCACTGAAGCATATGAGTGTGAAATCAGCGTCAGCCTTTGTGGCCGAACTGTTAGGCGAAAAGCGTAAAGCCATTTATAGCCGCGCCTTAGAGCTATCTAAAACTAAAGACGCTTGAGTACACAAAGTGAAACCCACACGCAGCAAACGCCAGCAATCAGAAAAACACGGAAAACATGCTGAAGCATGGGCCGCTCTTTATCTACTATTGAAAGGCTACCGCACACTAGAAAGGCGCTTCCGCTCGAAGCGTGGTGAAGTGGACCTAATTTGTAAGCGCGGCAGCACAATTGTTTTTGTTGAAGTAAAAGCAAGAAAAACTGTGGATGACGCGGTCCACGCTGTGGCTTACAAACAAAGAAAGCGAATAGAGGCTGCAAGCGCAGATTGGTTGAAAATAGCTGGAGTAAAGGCGAAGTCACACAGGTTTGATATGATTGCTGTTGTACCTTGGCGCCTCCCAACCCATATCAAAGACGCTTGGCGGCCATAACAGCTCGCTACGGATAAACATATTTCTCTAACGAGTAAAACTGCAGGAAAAACAACATGGTACAGAAAACCCTTAAGGTCGCCTTTCAGATGGACCCCATGGAAACCGTCAATATTGATGGGGACAGTACCTTCGTATTAATGCTCGAAGCCCAAGCCCGTGGCTATGATCTATGGCACTATCTTGTTGAAGACCTCTCTTACCTTGAAGGCAAAGTAACTGCTGTTGCGCGCCCTGTTACTGTCAGGCGAGAAATGGGGAACCATTTTGACCTAGGCGAAGAGTGTCTGCTCGACCTAGCAGAAGTTGATGTTATCTGGATGCGGCAAGACCCTCCATTTGACATGGCCTATATAACAGCCACCCACTTATTAGAACTGATCCACCCCAATACACTTGTGGTTAACAACCCTGCCGAAGTACGGAATGCCCCAGAAAAACTGTTTGTCACCAAATTCCTAGACCTGATGCCGCCCACTCTTATCACCCGCAGGGAAGAAGATGTGCGCGCCTTTAGGGATAGCCACGGGGATATCATTGTAAAACCCTTATATGGCAATGGGGGAGCAGGCGTTTTTCGCCTGAAAGAAACTGACAGCAACCTTGGCAGCCTCATGGAAATGTTTTTGGCCTCTAGCAGAGAGCCTGTGATGGTTCAACAATTCCTACCAGAAGTCGTGCAGGGCGACAAACGTATTATCCTTGTAGACGGGGAAGCCGTTGGGGCCATTAACCGAGTTCCCGCAGATGGCGAAATTCGCTCAAACCTTGTAGCTGGCGGTACAGCCGTACAATCTAGCCTGACAAGCCGCGAAAAAGAAATTTGTGAGAGGCTAAAGCCTGAACTTAAAGCCCGTGGCCTGTTGTTTGTTGGCATTGATGTTATTGGTGATTGGTTGACCGAAATTAATGTAACGTCACCAACAGGGCTTCAAGCCGTTAACAAGTTTGATGGTGTCAGGCTTGAATCCACTATTTGGGACGCTATAGAAGCAAAGCTTTAACCCCCAAATACAGTTTTACTATACATCACCGGCCCACGCCCCCTACCCAACCACCCCACAGTGTATCCTA
>JAESQS010000061.1 GCA_016765035.1 Kordiimonadaceae bacterium
CTTTTTCAATAGGGGGACGCCGTGTCTGGCGCGGTGCAGGACGGGAAAAGATGGCTTCGGTGATAAAAGCGTTCATTGGCAAACCTGACCTAAGGTGCCGTGCCATAAATTCCCCGCGCAAGCCTTGCGGCGGGCGGTAGGAAATTGGCGCTGAACGCTTTCTGTTTTTTCGGTCCGTCATACCATTACCTTAGTTGTTGGTATGCCGGTTCCTCCTCGCGCTTTCCTCGCGCCGAAAAAAGACGCGGGTCCGGGGTGCGCAAGTCCCGGTCGTGGTTCAGGACGCGGAAGTCCTGATCGTGGTTTACTAAGGGCATCGAAGGCCATTAGTTCCATGGGTCTGGGAGAGGCGAAGTCTCCCAGTCGTGCTGCAACAGCGAAATGTTGCACTCAGCCGAATATCCCTCAATGGGGTATCGGGCTGACAATCCCTTAACAAGCACGTCATAAATGACGAGTGAGTTTAGGGAAACCAAGGGGGTGTAAACGGGGGATGGGAAATCCCCCTACAAGGTGCGCGTGGTCTGTGCTACCACACATGTGGTAGTACCACGCACACCTTGCACTCATCTCTAATTCTATACGCCCCTTATATTACTATTTTACCAGACTATCCCTGACATTTGCAAAACTCTCCGTTCTTTTATCCACAACCCCATGCGGTCTGGCTGTTACATTTTCAGTAATTTGGACCGCAGAAATAACGCAGTACTGCTATTTTTGGATATTCCAAGGTGGCAAATATTGTTGAATAAGATGGCGTTCAATAGCCTCGATATGATCAATAGATTCTATTGCACAAAGCCAGAATGTAATTTCATCTGTCTTTTCTGAAACAAGTGCATTTATACGGCAATTTGTTGCCTGACCATCAATATAACAATTCTTAGGATGTATCTTCCCGTAGCCCTGATTTACCCGTTTTTTAAGGGTGTCTTTGCACCTGCCTATATATTTCAGTTCTTCGCCTTCAAAATAAGCGTAAACCCCTTTCTGATTAATAAAATACTCATCATCAATCCAGAATTTCGAGTAGGCCAAATCACCACATTTGTTAAGAAAATCTAGATAAAATGGATCGCCAGATCGCTTGCAATCTAAAAGGAATTTACCTAGGGAAATTTCAAGGCTCTCGGAGTAATCAGAATAAACGCGGTCTTTTAATTTTCTATAACGCTTATGCGTAACAGTCTCGGCTAAAGACTTATTGTTCTTGTGGGAAAAGACGTTTGTTTCCATCTCATTTTCAAATCGGATATTTACCAATTTAAAAATGAGTTTCTCCATTCCGTATAATGGAGGATTTATATTGAAAGCTCTTTCCATCATTTTTCTATAGCACAAAAATCGGTCGGGAATTTGATCCCGACCGATTTTGGAAGTGAGCCTTAAGTTAAGCTGCGGCTTGCTCTTCTTTTGGCTTAATGGCGTACAGTGTAAAATTACTGATCACTTGGGTGCCATAAAGCTTTATATAAAAAGAACCATCGTCATTCTGCCAAGCAACTCCAATCTGATCAAAGCTGACATTTTTGCCGTAGCCTGTGCGGGTTTTCGCAACATGTGTAGGTAAGTTGTTTGCGGCTTCTGTGTTTTCTATTTTTGCTGTTTCAGTCATTTTATTTCTCCTAAAAATTTTGGCCGGTTCATTCCAGCCGTGACAATAGAAAAGCGGGCAGAGGCCGACCTGTCATGGTCCACACGGTCACTTGGTGCGGGCAGACCATTGACGGACCGTCAGGGGATCGGCGGATTGTCCGTATATTGTTCACGGGTTGGCTGGAGTGAAAACCGCCACCAAGAACAGGAGAATTTGACACGAGGAACAGGCGAGGAAAACACGGGTCTTGCCAAGCTATGCTTATGGCATGATGAAAAACAGAAACAAACATACTCAGAGCCAAATGCTCAAACAATTGACGCAGGACGTACCACGCGGCCTGACGTCTCGCTTTTTAAAGTCTCAATCGGAACCACAATCCCAGTGGATGTCGCCGGACAAGATAATGGACAGCGCCTTTCTTGATTATGATCCCAACAATCCGGGCGCAAAAATCCTGATCGGTGCGCTTGGCGACAAGCTTATTGGTATTGAGGATGACCGCCATATTATGACCATCGCTGGAAGCCGGGCGGGTAAGTCCGTCTCCCTTATCGGCAACATGGCCTTTTACCGTGGCAGCGTGCTGGCGACAGACCCCAAGGGCGAGCTTGCCAGCAAAACTGCTGCGCGACGCGCTGAGCTTGGCCAAAAGGTTTATGTTCTTGATCCTTTTGGGAAGGCCAAGGGAGCCGCCAAGAAATTTCGCGCCGCCTATAATCCCTTAACCACGCTTACATTGGATAACCCTTATATTATCGAAGATGCAGCGTTGATCGCTGACGGGCTGGTACTGCGCTCTGGTCAAGAAAAAGACCCGCACTGGGACGAAACGTCCAAGACATTTATCATGGGTGTGCTGCTTTATGTAGCTATGTCTAAGCTGTTCAAGGATGACGAACGGCATCTGATTACAGTGCGGCATATCATTTCTGCTGGCATGATCGCTGACCCTGATACGGACGAATATATTTTGGCGCGTGAAGTCGCAAGAACCGCTCGGTCGCTCGAAGCTGACGGTCACGACGAAATCGCCGCTGCGATTGAAGGCAGCATCCGTGCCTTCTTTGAAAAATCAGAAAATGAACGCGCAGGTGTGCTCTCTACCGTGCGCCGCCATACAGACTTTCTGGATTATAAATCCATGAAATCCGTTCTTACGGGGCATGACTTTGATCTACGTGATCTTAAGCGTGCGCCGAACGGCGTGACCATTTATCTCTGCCTCCCTGCTGGACGCATGAGCATGTGCAGCCGCTGGATACGTATTATCCTCAATCAGATGATGGAGGCTATGGAGCTGGAAGAAAGCAAACCTGAAGCCCCTGTTCTTATCTGCCTTGATGAATTCCCTGTGCTGGGCTTCATGAAGCAACTGCAAGACGCTGCCGGGCAAATAGCAGGCTTTGGCGTCAAGCTTTGGGTGGTATTGCAAGACTGGGGGCAAGGTGAAGAGCTTTACGGCAAACGCTGGGAAAGCTTTGCGGCAAACGCAGGCGTTTTTCAGGCCTTCGGAAATGTGGACCTAACCACAACCGAATATATCTCAAAACGCCTTGGTAAAACCCGCATTGAAAGCACTCGTGACGGCGAAGTGAGCGCTGACCAGCGTGCAAAAGGCTTATCAGGAAAATCAGACGCGAATGAGCTTTATGATCTTTTAACGCCTGACGAGGTCTCCCGACTTTTCAGCCGCGCTGACCAATTGCGTCGTCAATTGGTGATTTATGCGGGCACTCATCCGATGATCCTACAGCGCGTGGAATATTATGACCGCAATGGGCCATTCTATCATCTGTTTGCAGGGAAGATTGAATGTTAGTAATCAGGCTTTGGTAGGTTCCCATTTAGGGTCACAATCAATATTATAAATAGCTGGGTCAAGATTGAGTTTGACCCAAGCTAAGAATGCTTGGACAAAATCAACATTGTTTCCTCGTAAAGTGATGTAATTGGGTAGCGCTTTTAGAATGGCCCCAATAGCAGCTTCCTTAACATCCATTACGACAATGCCATCATCATTCGCATCCATATGTTTAAGAGCGTTAATGAAAAACATATCGTTTATTTCTCTACCCATCTCAGCGATAGTTTTATTCGGATCATTTTCTGACTCTAAAACATGTTGTGTAAAATTTTCTTCCCCTTGATTACTTACCAGCCTGCACAAAAGGGTATCTGCTGCGCCAGCCAAAGTAATGGCTGAAAACAAATCTTGTTCTGACACAAAGAGACCAATAGCCGATCTAAGTTGATTTTCAGCGAGGTCTATCACTTCATGTTTCTCAACTGCCATCCTATTTCACACCTTTTGGCAAAGAATTATATGCTTTCATTATTGCTTCACCATCTTCGTTCACCCAACACCATTTTAAAAAACCCACAACCATCGGCTCTTTATCACCATATAGAGTCGTATAATTTGCTATGGCTTTTTTGATTGCATTAGCGGCGTTTTGAAGAAGATCAATTTCAATGACAGCGCTACAGTTAGGCCCCATATGTTTGAGGTTTGCTATGCCCATTTTTTTATCAATGTGATGCTTATAGCTGCCTCTTTTGGGCGTAAAGCCGTTAAGAACATTATGAATATCTCTCGCATAGTCCAGAAAGGGCTGCTTACCTTCATTCAAAACGAGTTGGTGTAATATATTGTCCGCAGCTCCAGCTAGCGTGATAGCTGATGCATAATCAACCTCGTTAAGAAATAACCCAATCGCTGTTTCTAATTGTTGCTTGGCAATATCGCTTTTTTTGTATTCCTGTTTTGCCATTATCTACCAATCACTATTTTACCTGCATCCGGTCCATAGATGATGCGCCGCCCTGCTTGTTTCATTTCTTTTTTCAGCAGTAGCCGCCCAACGGTGAAATCCCGTGCCACTTCATAGGCGAGCTCTGACGGATAGCGTTTCTTAAAGTCCTGTATCAAATAATTGGTGTTTACGTCTTTCAGGATCAATCGAATGACTGAGCGCACACCGTAAGCGGCAGCAATATGAAGCAGTGTTCCATATGTTTCAGCATCGCGGTGGGTTACATCCACGCCTGCCCCAAAGAAATATTCAGGGTCAATGATGGTGCCGCTTTTCAAGCTATCCATCAGGATTTGCGTATTGATCACTTTTTGATCTGCACTCATATCCAAATTGCTCGTTTGGCCTGACAGGATCAAGTCGCGGGTCTGTTCATATTTGCTTTTATCTATCGCCATCACTGCCTCCTTTTTCCAAAGAAGCGCGGTTTTGATAGTGATGTTTTTCCAACGTCAAGCTGTTGATATTGCCTTCAGGCATTTTATGGGCGGGTTGAATGGTTTGATTAACCTTGGCCGCGAAGAACCAATCAACACTGTTTTCACCATCATAGACCGCCATATCAGTCAGTGTGAGGATATCCATTTTGCCGGTTAAGCCGTCTTTGAAAAACAGGGTTACTTCGCCGCTGTCTGCTGGAAAACCAAAGCCATTTTGTGACCTAATCTGGTCATCGTATTTGCGCTGTGTTTCCATCTCAGCCACATCACCATAGAGCCACTTGAACCAGCTTTGCCGCAGCCGCATCATGCCTTCATCTTCAACTGGCTTTATAGACAGATCATATCTGGCTGTGCCTTCTAGTTCGCCTTTCTTCACCGCTATTTCTGAACGGTAGTCACCACTGAAGGCTTTTAATAAATCTTTTCCTCTCGTCGCTTCCCCAAAAAGCGAGCGAAGGGAAAGAGCAATTGCATAATCCCAGACACCATCCGTTAGCGCTTCATGGCTTAAGAAGCGGGCCTCAACGAGCAGGGTTTGAATATCTTCAAGTTTGTCTTGGCTGGGGAGACTTGTTCCAGAAGCGAAACGACGAAGCGCTTCTTCTTTGAACTCGGGATTTGAGCCGTCTTCAGGGTAGTTATGAACGGTTTCCTCTGACATCAGAATGTCATTAAGTACGGCCTTCCACGGACGCGCTCTGCCACCGTCGCCTTGTTGGGCGCGGTAGGCACAAAGCCTTGATCTGATACGATCAATCTGTCCTTCCGTGTAAGCCATTTCCCTCCCCTGACTACATGTCTTAATCCTTTTGAAAATGCGCGAGGAACACACGAGGAAAATCCCGCGCCCCGTCTGGCATCCTTAAATCAATCCGCAATTGGAAAACACCATAGCAGATTTATTAAGATTTTGGAGAAAAGACATGAATAACCAAATATTGAAACAGCCCTTTGAGGGCCAACCCAAGACCCGGTTGAGCTACGATAAGGACGGAAGCCCACAATTTGATGTGGCTATAAAAGAATTAACACCCTTTCGCGCAAAATCCGCTGACAATATCGCGACATTGACCTCTTGGGCCACTTTGGGCCTTGCAGTAAATGAAGCTTTAAGTATGCCCAGCGCCGATTGGAAAGTTTGGCTCGCCTCTCTAACCCTGCCATTCGTTTTTCAGCCTGCCTTTAAATGGGTCACACGCGGCCTATCAAAGAAAACCACCCGCGTTCGCTTTACTGCCGATGAATTTCTGGTGAGGGAATGGCCAAAACCAAAGAGTTTTGAACGTCAACTTGACCACAGCTTTCAACTTTTGACCCACGATGACCGTGAAAAAGAAAAAGAGAAGCTTCAATTGGCGGCAATGCGAGCCCGGCAGCGCGGCAAGCTTATCAA
>JAESQS010000062.1 GCA_016765035.1 Kordiimonadaceae bacterium
ACGACCTTGTTGATAAAATAAGCGCTGTAGATCTTGTGCGGGCCGGTACAGCAGCAGTTGACGGAAAAGGCGGCGGCGGACGACCTGATATGGCGCAAGCTGGAGGACCAAGTGGGTCTAAGGCAGCAGACGCTATTGCCGCTATTGAAGGGTTACTAAGCGACCTTTAAGTCTGGACCTTTTACAGGCCTTGATTTGGTGTTCTAAGGCATTGTCAGGCCTGTAGCTACAAATCCGCCCCAACAACCCGCTATGTTACAGTGTGGGCTGGTTGGGCCAGAGACTAAGTGGGGAGTGGACGGATTTACATATGAAGCCCAGCTATAGTGATAGCGCTTTAAAGCCACAAAAAAAGCCGCTCAAAAATGAGCGGCTTTTTCTTTGCTTGTTTGCGAGGTGTTACCCTAGCTCAGCTTTCAGGTTTTCATCGACTTTGTCGAAGAATTGGCCTGTTGTCATCCAGCTTTGGTTTGGCCCAATTAGCAGTGCCAAATCTTTTGTCATGGAACCTGTTTCAACAGTGTTGATGCACACCGCTTCAACAGCTTCAGCAAAACGAATAACATCAGGTGTGCCATCCATTTGGCCCCGATACTTCAGGCCGCGTGTCCATGCGAAAATAGAAGCAATTGGGTTAGTGGATGTTTCTTTACCATCCTGATGCTGGCGGTAATGGCGCGTTACCGTGCCGTGTGCGGCTTCAGATTCAACAGTTTTTCCATCTGGGGTCATCAAAACAGATGTCATCAGGCCGAGAGAGCCGAAGCCTTGTGCCACAGTGTCTGATTGCACGTCGCCGTCATAGTTTTTACACGCCCAAATAAAGCCACCAGCCCATTTCATGGCGCAAGCAACCATGTCATCGATCAAGCGGTGCTCGTATGTTACGCCAGCATCTTTAAATTGCTGTTCAAACTCTGTTTCAAATATTTCCTGAAACAGGTCTTTAAAGCGGCCATCATAGGCCTTAAGAATTGTGTTTTTAGTGGAAAGATAAACAGGCCATTTGCGGGCAAGTCCGTAATTCATGCAAGAGCGCGCAAAATCGCGGATGGATGCATCAACATTATACATGCCCATTGCGACACCAGCTTCTTCAAATTCATATATTTCGCGTTCAATGGCTTCGCCGCCGTCAGTAGGCTCGAATTTCATTGTGAGCTTGCCAGCGCCAGGTACTAAAAAGTCAGTTGCGCGGTATTGGACACCGAAAGCGTGACGGCCAATAACGATCGGCTGTGTCCAGCCAGGTACTAACCGAGGCACATTTTTCATGATGATAGGTTCGCGGAACACAGTACCACCAAGAATATTGCGGATGGTGCCATTCGGGCTACGCCACATTTTCTTCAGGTCAAATTCTTCAACACGCTGTTCATCAGGTGTGATGGTCGCGCATTTTACGCCAACACCGTGTTCTTTAATGGCATTTGCTGAATCAATTGTAATCTGATCATTCGTCTCATCCCGTTTTGTAACGGAGAGATCATAATATAGAAGGTCAATGTCGAGATAGGGTTGTACTAGCCGTTCACGAATCCACTGCCAGATAATTCTGGTCATTTCATCGCCATCAATTTCAACGACTGG
Organism: Kordiimonadaceae bacterium; assembly: GCA_016765035.1. Taxonomy (GTDB): domain Bacteria; phylum Pseudomonadota; class Alphaproteobacteria; order Sphingomonadales; family Kordiimonadaceae; genus Kordiimonas. Next base: position 1,591 of record JAESQS010000062.1, read on the forward strand.
GTTTTTAACTTTAATTTTGCTCATTGTGTCCCTCTAAAGAAAAGGTGTTTGCCCCATGGTTAAACTTCCTGGAGCGTTATGAAAGCCGAGGAGAACCCCTGCTGATTTTGGCCGCACACTATCACCAACATCTTAAGATTTGAAGAGCAAAGACAGGTGTTGTGGCTGCTTTTAGGCGGAAATTGTAATTAATTGTCCGTTCAAACGGTGATTTCACCCAGTCTAGCCGTTTTTATCCTGCACAATAACCCGCCAGAGGCCTATTACCCCTCTTATGAGGTCAAATGTTCGAAGGCCTGCTCGGCTGATTCTACAATGGTCAATAGGTCTGTATGTTCTTCAGATGCAAAGCCATCATCGGTAATATGCTTTAGAAGTCCAACAAGGGGTGACCAAAATTCTTTATAGTTTAGAAGAATAATAGGTTTTTTATGCAAGCTGAGTTGCGCCCAAGTGAGCATTTCCATGGTTTCATCAAGTGTACCAAGCCCGCCCGGTAGTACAATGAAAGCATCAGACCTATCAAACATCATCTTTTTGCGCTCATGCATGTCGTCTGTTACATGCAATTCTTCTAAGCCCTCCTGCGTGATTTCAATGGCATCCAAGTGCTCAGGAATAATGCCAATAACCGGGGCGCCAGCATCTTTTGCAGCGCGGGCAACAACGCCCATCAAACCAATGCTTCCTGCACCATATACGAGTGTCATGTCATTACTGGCAAGGAGCTTTCCAACCTCTGTTGCCAGTTCTTCATAGGCTGGCTTATTTCCCATGCGGGAACCGCAATATACGCATACTGATTTAATCTTTTTTACAGTCACTGTTTGTTAAATCCTTAAATAATTTCTACCAAAACTAGCACATGCCAAAATTTTGACACGTTTTTTTGTAAAATCATCTTTTATTATGCCATGGTGATTGTTAAGTCTTAGTTATAACCAGTCGAGTGGAGTTTTATGAGGCTGCTGGAAAGTGAGAGTGACGATAAACGCCAAGGATTAATGATTGGCGCAGGTGCGGTGATTTTAGTCGTTGCGCTAGCCTATGTCTTTTGGGCTGATTCAAACACGTCTCCCGTCCAAAACGCTAACTCTCCTACACAAAGTGACACAGCAACCAAGCAAGCCAAAACAACGGATATATCCATCCCTGCGTTTGACCTTGTGCGTATTTCACGGGGGGGCACGGGTGTTATTGCCGGGCGTATGGCACCGGGCGCTCATGTTGAACTCCATGCAAATAACAAAAAAATTGCCGAAGTCGTTGCTGATAATAACGGTGAGTGGGTGATGATTTTGGAAGAACCACTTGAAGCTGGTTCGGTAGAACTAAATCTTAAAGCAACTGAAAATGGTCGGTCGCAAATTGCAGAAGCCGCGAATGTGGTTGTGGTCTCTGTGCCAAAGCGTGAAAGTGACCGGTTCCTTGAGCGCCAACAAAATGGTGTTGTTGCGGTTTTAGCCCCTAAGAACGGCGTTGGCGGAAGCCGCGTGTTGCAAAAACCCGGTGTGGCAGCTTTTGCCGAGGTGGGCGAAAGCCTGAGCCTTGATGTTATTGATTACGGGCAGGGCGGAAACCCTGTGTTCTCTGGCCGTTCGTTGCCTCGTGTTGAAGTGCGGCTTTATTTGGATGACAAGTTTATCAGCACCACAAGGGCGGATGATACGGGCCGCTGGATTGTTGAATATCCTGTGGAAGTTTTGTCATCAGGAGAGCATGTGATCCGGCTGGACCAAACAATTGGCGAAGGTAAAGTTCAGTTACGGATCGAGCAACCCTTTATAACAGGTGTGCCGATTGATCTTGCTGCAGCAACTGGCGGTGTCATTGTGCAGCCGGGTAATACTTTATGGCAAATCGCCCGTCAGCTATATGGGTCTGGTGTACGCTATACTTTGATTTTTAGAGAAAATAACGAGCAAATACGGGACCCTGACCTTATTTATCCCGGGCAAATTTTTAGTTTGCCGATAAAATCTAACACGGGTTGATCTTGCTTTATCCTCTTAATTAGATCCATAGCCGCCCACGCCCATCTTACTCTCTGGCCCAACCACCCCACAGTGTATCCTA
>JAESQS010000063.1 GCA_016765035.1 Kordiimonadaceae bacterium
CTCGGAAGCTTTGACCAAGGCTTTAAATTTATCCAAGATTTCACAGGCTTCTTCACGCCCGGTATCGTGGTTATCTTTATCCTTGGCTTGTTCTGGAAACGCGCCACAGCACGGGGTGCCATCGCAGCAGCTATTGGCTCCTTCCTGCTTTCAGGTGCTTTCTATTACTTGCTGCCAAATTTCCCGTTCATTGACCGGGTTGGCCTTGTCTTCCTTATCTGTACAGCGCTTGCCGTTGGGGTTTCCCTTAGCGGAGAGCCGGAAAGCCATAAAGAGGCTGTAGACGTTGCAACTTTCGACTTTTCAACTAGTCGTTCTTTCAACATTCAGGCTGGCTTGATTGTTCTTATCGTAGCGGCCCTGTACATCACTTGGTGGTAATATAAAAAGCTACCCACCCCTAAAACCATTGAGCACCGGCCTTCCGGTGCTCAAAATTTAAGTGCAGCAGACATACAATACACTATAGTTTCAATCGCCCTTAAGTCCCATTCCATAAGCCCCATTCCATGAGAGATACTTGATGACGCCAAGCAGTTCACCCAACACCCCCACACTGGTTGCAGATGTTGGCGGCACAAATGCCCGTTTTGCTTTGGCCCATATGGCATCTGCTGCAAAAGGGGCGCAAGCGCATGTTGTACTAAGCCACATTAAAGTACTACCAACCAAAAACTATGACAGCCTGCAAGCCGCTGCCGCTGCCTATTTAAAAGATACACCAAATTCTAAACCAACAGTGGCGGCCCTTGCCGTGGCAGGCCCCTTAACTGCGGACTTTTTTGAAATGACCAATTGCCCGTGGTCATTCCGCCAGTCAACATTGGCCGATGAACTGGGCATGGAAAAGGTTGTTGTCCTGAATGACTTTGAAGCGATTGCATGCGCGCTCCCCTATTTAAACACAGAAGAGCTACACCAGGTTGGGCCGGGGGAAATACACAGTCAGGGCAATAAAGTCGTGCTTGGCCCAGGCACAGGTATTGGCGTTGCCGCCTTAACGCCCGTGCTTGATGGCTGGAAACCCCTAACCAGTGAGGCGGGGCATATTGGTTTTGCGCCTGAAACAGACATTGAGCATGAAATTTCCAAATTAGTGCAGCGGAAATACCCCCGCGTTTCCATTGAGCGTTTGGTTTCCGGGCAAGGTATTAGCACACTTCATGGTGCCTTAAGCGCCATACTAGGGCAAACACCCGAAGCTTTATCCGCAGAAGAAATTACCCGTAGAGCCCTTAAAGATCGGGAAAGCATCTGTGGCCAAACCACAGATATTTTCTGTAACATCTTGGGCAGCTTTGCAGGCGATCTAGCCGTTTCGTTCAATGCTATAGGCGGTGTCTATTTGGCCGGTGGCATCCTGCCAAAAATCGAGAGCTTTTTCTTGAGTAGCAACTTTCGCACACGCTTTGAAAACAAAGGCCGCCTCAGTTACGTAAAAGACATTCCCACCCTAATGATACAGGAAAAACTGCCTGCGCTTATTGGTGCTGCGGCTAAAATAAACGGCCACTTTTATTAAGGTTAGCCTGTGTTATTTTCGGTAAGACATATCCCTTTTAGGGAGGGCCATATCCGCCCTCTTCCCGCTTAGCATTTGGCCCAACCACCCACTAGAATACACTCTGGAGTGGTTGGGCCAAATAATTGCAAAAGGGGCGTGCGCCGATGATGCCAACACATTTACGCCAAACTAGTCAGCCCTTGGCGCTACGGCCCAAGACTTGATCAGCTCGTCATAATCCACAGTTACGCCTTGCGGCTTTTCATTTGCCAACTTGGCTTTTGGCGCGCCCGGCTGGTTAAGCCAATAGTCACGGTCCCGTGGTTTATTCAGCTTAGGACCACATTTATCCTGCACGCCAGCGCGTTGCAGTCGGTGCATCACTTTATCTTGCGCCCTAGCCAAACTATCCATAGCTTCCTGCGGCGTTTTATCGCCAGAGATAGCATCTCCAATATCCTGCCACCAAAGCTGAGCAAGGCGAGGGTAATCAGGGACATTGGTGCCAGTTGGTGTCCAGAGAACCCGTGCGTTAGACCGGTAAAATTCAATAAGACCACCCAGCGATGCCGCACGCTCTGTCATGCTCTCATGCCAAATATCGCTTTCGCGGATAAACGTAAGGCCCACATGGCTTTTCTTCAAAGACACGGTTTTAGACACTGTAAACTGCGCATAGAGCCACGCAGCCTGCGCCCTTACCGTTGGTGTTGATTTCATCAGCGTCCAAGCACCTGTATCTTGGTACCCGAGCTTCATGCCATCTTCATAATAAGCGCCACGCGGCGATGGGGCCATGCGCCATTTTGGCTTGTCCCCATCCATCACTGCAATACCCGGCTTTACCATGTCAGCAGTGAAGGCTGTGTACCAGAAAATCTGCTGTGCAATGGCCCCTTGAGCAGGCACTGGCCCTGCTTCTCCGAAAGTCATGCCGCCAGCCGTTGGTGGGGCATATTTTTTAAGCCAGTCCACATATTTGGTTACAGAATATACCGCCGCAGGGCCATTGGTGGCCCCGCCCCGTGATACGCTAGAGCCAACAGGGGAACAACCATCCACCCGAATGCCCCATTCATCCACAGGAATACCATTTGGCAGGCCTTTATCACCAGCACCAGCCATAGAGAGCCACGCATCTGTAAAGCGCCAGCCAAGGGATGGGTCTTTTTTGCCGTAATCCATATGGCCATAAACGCGCTTGCCATCTATTTCCTTCACATCATTCGTGAAAAAGGCCGCGATATCTTCATAGGCTGACCAATTAACTGGCACACCAAGGTCATAGCCATATTTAGCTTTAAACTGTGCTTTAATGTCTGGGTCAGTGAACCAGTCATACCGGAACCAATAAAGGTTCGCGAATTGCTGGTCAGGGAGTTGGTACAGCTTGCCGTCCGGGCCGGTTGTGAATGATTTTCCAATAAAATCATCCACATCTAATGTTGGCAGGGTAACTGCCGCGCCGTCACCCGTCATCCAGTCACTCAAGTTACGTACTTTTTGATACCGGTAATGGGTGCCTACAAGGTCGCTATCATTAATATACGCATCATAGATATTACGGTCTGACTGCATTTGTGTTTGCAGCTTTTCAACAACATCGCCTTCGCCGATCAAGTCATGGTTGACTTTAATACCCGTAATTTCAAAAAAGGCCTTCGCCAGCACACGGGCTTCATATTCATGGGTCGTTAGCGTTTCTGAAACGACATTAATTTCCATGCCCCTGAACGGTTCTGCCGCTTTGGCAAACCAAGCAAGCTCTTTCAACTGCTCTTCTTTAGTCAGGGTCGAAAGCTGAAACTCCTGTTCCACCCATTTCTTTGCCACTGCATCATCTGCACTGACCGCCGCCGTGGCCAAAAGCATCACAGCAGAAACTGTTGCCTTAAAATAGTGCTTCATTGCCCACTCCCCTTTGAAATTTCAGTCATAAAAAAAGTTAAACCCAGCGAAAAACCGCCAGTGCATAAAAGAACGATAGGATAAGTGCCCACCAAAGCATATCCCCAATAAAAAATAGCCAGCCAATATGGATAAAGGCGCTGCCTAGCAAGGACACAAAAAGCCTATCGCCGCGCGTGGTTTCAAACCCCAGAATACCGTCACGGGGTGCGCCGCCGGGTACAAGTTTTTCCCAAACCAACATGCTGACAATCAAGCTGGCGATGACCACAAAAAAAGTGGCAGTAAACGGTGTCCAACCCATCCAGGATAAATCCATCATCGCCTCCTACACCCGTCCTAGGGCAAAGCCCTTGGCAATATGATTACGCACAAACCAAATAACGATAGCCCCCGGCACGATTGTTAACACCCCAGCCGCTGCCAACACGCCCCAATCAAGCCCAGAGGCAGACACTGTACGTGTCATAACCGCAGCGATGGGTTTGGCGTGCACAGATGTCAACGTGCGGGCAATCAACAGCTCAACCCAGCTAAACATAAAGCAGAAAAACGCTGCAACCCCAATGCCCGACCCAATAAGCGGCATAAAAATACGCACAAAAAAGGCACCAAAACTATAACCGTCGATCTGTGCAGTTTCGTCTATTTCCTTTGGCACACCGGACATAAAGCCTTCAAGGATCCACACTGCCAAAGGTACATTAAACAGGCAGTGTGCCAAGGCCACCGCGATGTGTGTATCAAACAACCCGATCGAGCTATAAAGCTGGAAAAACGGCAGAACAAATACCGCTGGCGGGGCCATCCGGTTACTCAGCAACCAGAAAAATAAATGCTTATCCCCCACAAATCGGTAGCGGGAAAAAGCGTAGGCAGCCGGCAGCGCAACTGTTAGTGAAATAACCGTATTCAAAGCCACATAAATAGTGGAATTAATATAGCCATTATACCAACTTGGGTCCGTCAGAATGGTTTTAAAATTAGCCAGTGTCGGGTTTGTGGGCCACAGGGTAAACTCACCCAAAATCTCAGCATTGGTTTTAAGCGCCATCGTCAGCAGCCAATACAATGGCACCATTAGAAAAATAATATAAAGCGTTGGCGTTATACGGATTTTACTCAGCATCAGCCTGCCTCCCCGTCACGGGCGGTCATCACTGTGTAAAAAACCCAACTAACCAGCAGCACTATTAAAAAATAAATCAACGAAAATGCCGCTGCTGGCCCAACATCAAATTGCCCAATGGCCATTTTTACAAGGTCGATTGACAAGAACGTGGTGGCATTGCCCGGCCCGCCACCAGTCACAACAAATGGCTCCGTATAGATCATAAAACTATCCATAAAACGCAACAGCACAGCAATAAGCAACACACGGTTCATCTTGGGAAATTGTATATACCGAAACACAGCCCACCGGGTCGCACCGTCAATTTTCGCAGCCTGATAAAAAGCTTCAGGAATAGAACAAAGCCCTGCATAACATAGCAACACCACAAGGCTGGTCCAGTGCCAGACATCCATAACAATAACAGTGACCCATGCATCAAATGCAGACTGGGTATAATTATACTCAACACCCATGGCCGCCAATGTATGCCCAAGCAAACCAATATCTTCCCGCGCAAAAATTTGCCAGATAGTGCCCACAACATTCCACGGAATAAGAAGCGGCAAAGCCATTAAGACAAGGCAAATAGACGCGCCCCACCCCTTTTTAGGCATGGATAAAGCGATTAAAATGCCGAGCGGAATTTCAATGGCAAGGATAATGCTGGTAAACAGCAACTGCCGCCCAAGGGCTGAGTGAAACCGCTCTGAATTTAAAATCTCAATGAACCATTCAGTGCCAACCCAGTAAAATTCACCGCTGCCAAAACTATCCTGCACCGAATAATTCACCACAGTCATCAAGGGAATAATGGCAGAAAAGCCCACCAGTAAAAACACAGGCAGCACTAAAAACCATGCCTTTTGGTTGGTTTTACGCTGCATCGGCTTGCCCCTCTAACAGGAGGCTATTTTTATAAACCAGCGTTCGTTTTGGGTCGAAAGTCAAAGACGCAGGCCCCGTAGCCACAAGCGTATGCTCTGGTACCAATACGGAAAGTGTCTGCCCGGCAAAAGCAACTTGAGCAATTTTGTGGCGCCCTAAATCCTCAACCGCTAGAACCTCGACAGCAAACCCGCCACCTGTTCCCAACGTTAAAAACTCTGGCCGAATACCAATTTCCACCGCTTCTGACCCAAGGGCACCATAAGACACACCAAGATCAATTTTAATGTCAGCAACGGTAGCCACCGCGCCCTCAACACAGGCAGGCACTATATTCATGCCCGGCGACCCAATAAAATAGCCAACAAAAGTATGGGCGGGGCGCAAAAATAACTCTTCCGGTGTGCCCATTTGCACTACAGCACCGTCATGCATCACCACAACTTTATCAGCAAAGGTCAACGCTTCGGTTTGATCATGGGTGACATACACCATTGTATAGCCAAACTGCTGGTGCAGCTCTTTTAGTTTTGACCGTAAAACCCATTTTTTATGGGGGTCAATCACTGTAAGCGGCTCATCAAACAGAATGGCATTCACATCCTTGCGCACAAGGCCACGCCCCAATGAAATAATCTGCTTTGCATCAGCAGACAAACCGGCTGCTCGTTCGTCCAGCCGCTCTGTTAAATCAAGCATATCGGCAATTTCAGCCACACGCGCATCAATCTCAGCCGGGGCCATACCACGATTTTTAAGCGGAAATGCAAGATTTTGCCGCACTGTCATTGTGTCGTAAATAACCGGAAACTGGAAAACCTGTGCAATATTACGGTCAGCCGTATCACGCCCTGTCACATCTTCATCACCAAATAAAACCTGCCCTTGGCTGGGGGTCAGTAAACCGGAAATAATATTCAACAAGGTGGTTTTACCACAGCCTGACGGGCCAAGAAGCGCGTAAGCACCACCATCTTCCCACACATGGTCTAGCGCCTTCAAAGCATAGTCTTCTGGGCCGTGCGGGTTAGCCACATAGGAATGCGCCATTTTTTTCAAATGGATTTCAGCCATGCTGCTGCCCCCTTGGCGTTGAAGCAGCGCACAAGGCCCCGTCAGCACCAAATACATGAAAATCTGCCGGGTCGAGATAAAGCGTCAGGGCATCACCCGCTTTATAAGCGTGCACACCGTGGGCAAGGGCTGTCCAGCGCGTGCCCTCTCCTTCTATATCCACATGGATAAAACTCTCAGACCCGGTAATTTCAGTGACAGCCACTTTAGTTGCTATTTCAAGCGCATTTTTTGAGGGTTTTTCCACATACAGATGATGCGCCCTAAACCCAAGGCTATAAGCCCCATCTGGTAAAGTGAGGCCATCCTCGTAGGCTGCGCTGCCCCCTTGCACCTGCATTTTCCCGCCTTGCCGAACGGCATTCAGGCCGTTAAGCGGCGGGTCAGAGAATGTCCGCGCGGCCTCTATGGAGGCAGGGGTACGGTACACGTCCATCGTTGGTCCAGACTGCATCACGCGCCCTTCATGCAGTAAGGTAATATTACCGCCCAGCAGCAGCGCTTCTTCGGGTTCTGTCGTGGCATACACAACAACTGAGCCCGTTTCAGCAAACAATTTGGGCAATTCAGCCCGCAATTCTTCGCGCAGTTTATAATCAAGGTTGGCAAGTGGCTCATCGAGCAAAACAAGGTCTGCTTCACGCACCAAGGCCCGCGCCAGTGCAACGCGCTGTTGCTGCCCACCGGAAAGCTCAAGTGGCTTTCGGTTCAGCATGGGGCCAATGGCCAACAGCTCTGCAATTTTTTCTACCCGTGTGCGAACCAA
>JAESQS010000064.1 GCA_016765035.1 Kordiimonadaceae bacterium
ATTCTGCCTCTGTATGTTTAACGACTGCCCTCAGACTAACTCTAAATTCCTAATTGGGTGTTTACACCCTTGTTAAAATCAACACACCCCGACAGATGCACACTAAACAACGGCCAGTGTGGCATCGCCTTTCACTTTATCAACATCATCCCCCGGCAGCAGCATTTCATTATGCGCTGCGCCCGCAGGCACCATTGGGAAACAATTTTCAAGCTTGGCAACACGGCAATCAACAATCACCGGGCCATCATGGTTTATCATTTCCTCAATCGTGGCATCCAGTTCAGCAGGGTCTTCAACCAGCAACCCTTTAATGCCATAAGCATCACCAAGCTTCACAAAGTCAGGCAATGCATCTGAATAGCTTTCAGAATAACGGTCTTCAAAGTTGAGCTGCTGCCACTGGCGCACCATGCCCATATATTCATTATTCAAAATGAATATCTTCACAGGGAGATTATCCTGCGCAAGCGTGCCCAGTTCCTGAATATTCATCTGGATAGATGCTTCACCGGCAACATCGATACAAAGTCTATCTGGGTACGCAATTTGCGCGCCCATAGCAGCCGGTAAACCATAGCCCATAGTGCCCAAGCCGCCTGATGTTAACCAGCGATTAGGCCTGTCAAAATGAAGGAATTGAGCAGCCCACATCTGGTGCTGGCCCACTTCCGTGGAAATAACAGGGTCTTATCTTTTATAAAATGCTGCAAACGCTCCAGCGCCTTTTGCGGCATAATCACTGTATCGCTATCTGTATAGGACAAGCTTTTAACAGCACGCCACTCAGCAATTTGGTCCCACCAAGCATCCAGAGAAGGTTGTTGTTTTCCGTAGCCTTCCGCTTTCCAGATATCAATCATGCGTCGCAGAACGGAACAAGCGTCCCCAACGATCGGGATATCAACCTGAATATTTTTATTGATGCTGGAGAGATCTATATCAACATGAATTTTCTTTGAATCAGGGGAAAAACCATCCAACCGTGCTGTAACACGGTCATCAAAGCGTGAGCCAATGGCCAGCATAACATCACAGTCATGCATCGCGTGGTTTGCTTCCCATGTCCCGTGCATACCCAACATACCAAGGAATTGTTTATCGCTAGCAGGGTACGCCCCCAACCCCATAAGCGTATTGGTAACAGGCATACCTGTCATCTGCGCAAATTCCACAAGAAGCTTGGATGCTTCCGGTCCAGAATTAATAATACCACCCCCGGAATAAATAATGGGGCGAGCAGCCTTTGCCATCATTTCAACAGCTTTATGAATAGCCGCTTCGTCGCCATCAACCTGCGGGCGGTAGGTGCGGTGCACAGCAGAACCACGCACTTCATACTTTGCCGTTTCAACCTGCACGTCTTTTGGCATGTCAATCACAACAGGGCCGGGCCTGCCGTTCGTTGCAACATAAAAAGCTTCGTGAATAATGCTCGGTACATCCGCCGTATCCTGCACCAAATAATTATGCTTGGTACAAGGCCGTGTGATGCCAACGGTATCAGCTTCCTGAAACGCATCATTCCCAATAAGGTGCCGCGCAACCTGCCCTGTAATACAAATCATCGGGATGCTATCAAGCATCGCATCTGTAAGGCCTGTAACAGCGTTGGTAGCGCCGGGGCCACTGGTTACCAGCACAACACCCGGCTTGCCGGTTGACCGTGCGTAGCCTTCAGCAGCATGGGTTGCAGCTTGTTCGTGCCGCACCAATATATGCCGAATACGGTCCTGCTTGTAAATCGCATCATAGATAGGAAGGACCGCGCCACCCGGATATCCAAAAATGGCATCAACACCAAGATCCCCGAGCGCTTTCAGAATCATCTCTGCACCGTTCATCTCAGCGGTATCATTTTGTGCAGCACTTGCTGCTGTAGTATCCGTTTTGGTCATGCTTACTATCCATTCCACTTAAGGGCCTATTATCAGGCAGTAACACCTAAAAAACGCCAAAAAAGTGGCAAAATTATCATATACTTGGCAACTTAAGCTTGAATTCTATAGCCTAAGCTCAAGATTGCACACCCCTAATAAAGATATATCAAACGTTTAACCAACAGGTTAAGCCATACTAAACACGCAAGACCCTTCCAAAAAAGGCGTATATATCCTTATAGGAACCGGCGTTTTATTGTAATATAATTACACAGTCAACCAAAAAATAGAGATTTTTATGCAATAGTTTTAGGAATTAACTTTCCGAATGTTGCGCAGAAACCCGACTCCAACCCGCAAACTGGTTTCTAAACCAAGTGAGTTGCCGTTTCGCAAACCGCCGGGTTTGGGTTTTGGATTCTTCAGCAGCTTCCTCAAGTGTCACTTCATCCCGCAGGAAGGCCATTAAGGATGGCACCCCTAAAGCCCGCATAGCAGGCAGGGTATCAGGCAAGCCCCGCAGCATCAGGGCTTCAACTTCTTCAAGCGCCCCGTCCGCAATCATATGGTCAAAACGCCTATTGCACCGGTCATATACAATATCCCGGTCAGGGCTTAAGACCATTTTTTCAATCAGTCCGGCTTCATCTGCTGCCTGCATCAGGCCCGGCGCAGTTTCTGCATGCCACCCTGTAAGCGTTTTACCCGTGGACCGATACACTTCCACAGCCCTGCAAACCCGTTGACTATCGTTCGGGGACAGGCGTTCGGCTGTTGCAGGGTCATATAGCGCCAAATCGCCATGGAGGGACGCACTACCCGCTTCCTCGCATGTGCGCCGCACCTCAGCCCTAATATCAGTATCAATGTCTGGAATTTCAGCAATTCCCTCCAGCAACACTTTAAAATACATGCCCGTGCCACCAATAACGATGGGCATTTGGTCCGCTGCCCAAGCAGCTTCAATTTCAGCCATTGCTCGCGTTGCCCAAAAAACCGCAGAGCATGTCTCTGATGGATCAAGGAACCTATATAGTTTATGCGGTGCAGCGGCTTCATCAGCCGCAGTGGGGCACGCTGTGACAATGCGCAGAGTGTCATACACCTGCATACTATCAGCGTTAATGATAACACCATTCATCTCTGCCGCGAGCTTTAGCGACAATGCGGACTTGCCGCTTGCGGTTGGACCTGCAATAAAAAGCGCCTGTTTCACATGTACCTCGTAGCTATCAGGATATCACCCCATGAATATCGCTTTGACCCTTGTCGTCAACCCCAAGCTTACCACCTCGCTGGACCAGATAGAAACGAAAGCGATTAAAGCGCTTGGCATATCCAGCCATAACCACAGCGACCTTGCGGCAAACCATGCATGTGATTTATTGTTTACCTATCCTTCAGTCGAAGACGCAGCCGCCAAAGTGACCGACACTTTAAACGCCGTTGAAGGGCTCGACTGGGCATTACAGCCTGCTGAAGGCCGCAAGAAAAAACTCCTGCTCGCAGATATGGATTCGACGATGATCCCTGTAGAGTGTGTAGATGAGCTTGCTGACTTTGTCGGACTGAAAGAGAAAGTGTCTGCAATCACCGAAGCCGCCATGCGCGGCGAATTAAACTTTGAAAGCGCCCTAACCGAGCGTGTCGCCCTCCTAGAAGGGCTAACACAAGCGCAGCTCGCTGATTGCTACAAAGACCGTATTAGCCTGATGGCAGGTGCAAAAACACTGATCCATACAATGAAAGCTAATGGCGCATACACAGCGCTGGTTTCTGGAGGTTTCACGTATTTTACCACACAGGTCGCGCGTGCAATTGGCTTTGATATGGACCGCGCGAATATCCTTGAGATGGAAAATGATGCCCTCACAGGTAAGGTTGCGATGCCCATTTGCGGGGCTAACACCAAACTGGAAACATTAAAGGCGCTTGCAGCAGAGCGCGGCCTTAGCCGTAACGACATTCTAGCTGTTGGTGACGGGGCCAATGACATCCCCATGATCGAAGCCGCAGGCCTGGGTGTTGCCTATCACGCCAAACCCAAAACGCAGGCATCAGCCTCAGCCGCCGTCCGCTACGGCGATTTAACCAGTTTACTGTATTTCCAAGGCTATAAAGACAGCGACTTTATTGCCTAGAGTGTATTCGGTTTAATTGGTTACAGATCCGCCCACGCCCCCTACCCAACCACCCCACAGTGTATCCTAGCGGGTGGTTGGGTAGGGGG
>JAESQS010000065.1 GCA_016765035.1 Kordiimonadaceae bacterium
CCCGGTTTATAGACCTTGGCAACAAAGTGTCCTTTAGCTATCAGGATGTTGTAAACGCCTCTAATCGGATTGCGGCCTTGCTTCTTGATAAAGGCATTAAGCCAAAAGATGTGGTCGCAACTTATGCACCTAATTCTGTGGCTGCCTATTGTTGTATCTTTGCCATATCCCGGGTAGGCGCTGTTTGGTTGCCACTTAATGCCCGGAACACGCCAGAATCCAATTTAAAATTACTCAAAAAATCAGTGACTAGTTTGTTGTTTGTTGATGAAACTATTGCGGCAGGCGTGCCGGAACTGGAAAGTCATATTCCAGAAGGGCGCTGTATAGTCTTTACGGGGCAATCGATTGACGGCGAGGCCCTGCAATCGTTTGCCTTTGAGCCCGTCGATTGTAGTGAGGGCGATAGCGAGCAAGCCGGGGACGAGCAGGCAACTATAAGCCTGCTGTCCACCGGTGGCACAACAGGGGATAGCAAACTAGCGGAATGGAGCAGCCTGACATGGCAGACGATGGCGTCTATTCAGATGTCATTGATGCCCCAGCCTGATATTCCGGTTTGTTATTTGGTTTCGTCACCCATGAGCCATGCGGCGGGGGTGGCATCTTTTGTACCCATGTTGCAGGGGGCAACCATATTGGTGATGGACGGGCTGATGCCAGAGGTGCTGTTGCCTGCCATTCAGGCGTATAAAGTAACTCATTTGTTCTTGCCGCCGACAGCAATTTACATGCTGCTAAACCATAAAGATGTTATGAGTTTTGATTATTCCAGCCTGCGATATTTCTGGTATGCGGCGGCACCGATGTCGGCGGATAAACTTCAGGAAGCGATTCAGGTTTTTGGTCCGGTTATGATTCAAACCTACGGTCAGGCAGAAGCCCCAATGGTTTGCACCTGCCTGTCAACCCAAGACCATGTTGAGGCTTTGAAGGAAGAAAACTCTGCGCGCCTGCGGTCCTGTGGGAAAATAGCCCCTGATGTTGAGCTAGCGATTGTAGACGCCGATGGCAATTTTCTGCCCAGCGGGCAAGAAGGGGAGATTGTTGTAAAAGGCGGCTTGTTGATGAGCCGCTATTATAATGATCCGGCCGAAACGGCAGCAATTCGAATGGATGGTTGGCAACAAACTGGTGATATTGGTGTCTTGGACCACCAAGGCTTTTTGTCGATTGTTGATCGCAAACGGGACATGATTATTTCAGGCGGCTTTAATGTATACCCCGGTGAAATAGAGCAGTTGCTCTGGGGGCACCCTCTGATACAGGACTGCGCCGTCATCGGTGTGCCGGACGCTAAATGGGGCGAGCAAGTGACAGCTATAATCGAACTGAAGGACAAACAGGCCAAGCCGGATTTGCAGGAAGTTATCGCTTACTGCAAAAAAAGCCTTGGCAGTATCAAGGCACCCAAAGAAATTCTGATTTGGGACGAATTACCCCGCAGCCCTGTTGGGAAAGTGCTGAAAAAAGAACTCCGAAAAGTGTTCTGGGACAAAGCCGGACGTAAAATATAGAGCGGTATAACCAAGCCGACTTGGTAGGATTAAGGCACTTGAGGAGGGCGCTATTCACATCTGCATTCATGAAATCACTATAATGCTATGGCTGTTCAGTTTTTCTGAAATATGGTCATGTTTTGGGTTGTATTATTATAAGCGGATATGGGCACGGTTTCGGGCCGCTTTATCTCGAAAAACAAGGGAAAGTATAGGTGTTGGAGGGGCCTAAACTTGACCTGTATTAGCCTTTATGCAATGAATAACGCGGTGGAGAACAAGGGTGACAATAAGTAAACTTGCAATTTTTACATTTAAACTTGTAGGCGACTTATAAAATAATAATAAAAATTAACTGGCTCGATAGAGAAATATTTAGAAAATTTCCTGAGTCAAAAACAGTTAATAGTAGCTATTCAATTTAGGGGATGCTCTAGAAATTTCCCCGCGTCACAGGATTGAACAGTCAGCAGTAAAGTAAGCTGCCCAGTGTTATTAACTGAGGAATCTATATCGACACATAGATGTCTTGGATTCCGAAATAGCTGTGGGAGGTTTAATAAGTGGGAATGCAAACCTATAGGTGCCCAACTTATGGAAACGACTGGCATCTGAATGCAAAGAACTTAGGGTTTTGCGTTGGATCCGGTTGTGGTGTTTACATGATCGATGCAAAGGCAAGCCTGCTTTTGGGTAAGTGTGAACATGGGTGATTTAGATTCCAGGATTGAACATCAGCCTTTTTCCAGAAAAAGGGTTACAAAAGCTTGGGAAAATTTCATTGAGGGGGACGGTGAGTTTAATGAACGCGAAGTTCGTAACCTCATCACCAGCTCGTGGGGCCGCTGCAAAACGGGCGGCGTGAACCCTGAACAGATGGCTGCGCCTTTGCTGGCTTCAGGGGGCGCGTTATATCAAAAACGCCATAAGCATAGCTCCCTTATTGAATGCGCGCGCCCTGTTCTTGAACAGTCCAAATTTATGCTTCAGGATCTGGAAACCATTGTGTTTTTGGCAGATCATGAAGGTGTTAACCTGCAAGTTGTTGGCGACCCCAGAACCCTGTATGAAGCAAATGGCATTGGCCTTGTGCCCGGCAGTGGGTGGGATGAAGACGTTTCAGGCTCTAATGCAGTGGGAACGGCAATTGCCACAGGCAAGCCCACACAAGTGCATGGGGAAGAGCATTTCTGTAAGGGCTTTAAGCCTTGGACATGCACGGCTTCTACAATCCGTGACCCTTATGACAACCAATTGATCGGTGTGATTGATCTTTCCGGCCTGTCTAACGAATTCAATAAACTTCATGTACCTTTGGTTTTGTCATGGGCCAGTGAAATCCATTTAAACCTAAGTAAAATGGCTCTGGAACAGTGGCAAACTATTCAGCAGCACTCGAATAAGAATTTGGCAAGATACGGTAATTGCGAAAAGCTTTTGCTGGATAGTAGCGGGCGGCTTATCAGCTATTCTGATAATGTTCGGCCTGTCTTAAAGTCCCTTGGTATTGATTATGACCCAGTCTCGAAGCGCAGGCTGTCGCTTGCAGGTTTTGGTGGGCAGGAAATTATTTATCCCCATGATGATGGCAGTTGGATTTTGGGGGACTGGGTAGAGCCAATCCTTCACAATGGCGAAATACTAGGGTTTCAGGTTCTTATTCCTGCGGGAAAAAGGGGGGGTAGCAAAAGTCAGGTTCCGCAATCTGATGATGTGGCGAGTAAACCTAAGACCAACCTTGATCCTTTCAGTGGTATTTATAGTAAAACAGCCTCTTTTGAAGCCAGTGTGGAAAAAGCCCGTACTGCGGCCAGTTCTCCGTTGCCCGTGTTGTTGTTAGGCGACACCGGGGTTGGGAAAGAGGTTTTTCCAATGCAATCCATGAATCCAGCAATTATTCAAAAGGTGAGTTTGTTGATTTGAATTGCGGTGGTTTCAATAAAGGTTTGTTGAGCAGTGAATTATTTGGCCATGTGGAAGGCGCTTTCACAGGGGCTAAAAAAGGCGGCATTAAGGGTAAAATCGAAGCGGCCAATGGCGGCACATTATTTCTTGATGAAATTGGCGAGATGCCGCTTGAAGTTCAACCTATTTTCCTGCGGGTATTGCAGGAACGTAAAATCTATCGCATTGGCGACATTAAACCTATTCCTGTTGATTTTCGGCTTATTGCTGCGACGAACCGGGATTTAAGGAAAGATGTTGAAGAAGGACGGTTTAGAAAAGATTTATACTTCCGCCTGTCAACTGTCACAATCAACCTAGACCCCTTATCCAGCCGCAAGGAAGATATTGAAGGTATTGCTTTGCTGGTGCTTAACAGAGTTAGAAAAGCCCATACAGTTATCCCTAAATATCTTTCACCGTCGCTTATTGAGGCGCTGAAAGACCTTGAGTGGCCGGGCAATATTCGCGAATTGGTCAATGTTATTGAATATATGTGTTTCATGTCACAGCATGAGATGCTGACAGTGGATGATTTCCCAGACGAATATAAGGCCGGGCATCTTGCGTTGAGTAGCGGCCTTGCGCCGTCCCTTGCGCCACAGGTATCGCATAGTCTTGACGGCGCTGAAGAACATGTTATCCGGAATGCACTTGAGCAATCTGGGGGTAATATGACCCAAGCCGCAAAAATTCTCGGCATTGCCAAAAGCACGCTGTATCAAAAAGTGAAAAAATACGGCTTGGTTAAAGCAAACTAAGCTCTGGCGCATTGCTTGTATTATACGAACAAATGCCGTCTCTCATTTCAATATCATAGTCCCCTATAGGAACATCTGGATATGGCTTCTTATGCGTTAGAGCGTATCTGTTCTAATTAGAGCCAGATACGCCCTGATCTGTTGTTTTATACCGTTCGATTATGGGGCTGGTGTGACCGATTATAATACGATTTTCTCATCAGTATTAATCTTCATGATTTTTAAATAACCTTTACAAAACAATGCATTAAACAGCATCCATGCTAGTATTATGTTCTGGCATGGATATTGCCATATTCCCGACTATCGCTGCAAATTGACGGCGAAATTATAAGCTTTGCTAACTTGATTCATTAAAGACTGGAGTTAATGAAACCCAATTTTGTTTAGTGATAAAACGGGAGAGTAAATAGTGAAACATAAAGAAATATATAGTTTAGGATGCGGCAAAGGGTTGGCGACCAAAGGGCGATTACGCTCGTCAGTTGCTACCGTTGCAGGCACACTTTTATGTTTGGGCGGGGGCTTGGCTGCAACTACAGCACAAGCTGATGACGAGGATTTTGGTGTAAACCTAAGTGGCTATGTGCGGACAATTGTTGCCACCAGTTTATCTGACCACCCTGAAACAGCCTCCAACGACAAGTGGGATATTCCCATGGCCAGAGGCACTGTCTATCTGGATTTGGATGTCTTTACAGGGCCGTTAACATGGAAAGCAGTTGGCCGTTTTGATAAGGAAGTAAAAACGGGCTACTTGAAAAACTTGGAGGCTTTAACGCAGTTGCAGTCGCCGGGTGGTAATTTCTCCGATGACTTCATGGACCAGTATGACACAAGCAATGTTTGGGAATTCCTTCGGGAGTTTTATGTAGATTTCACCCTGTTTGATAGACTTGATGTTCGCTTGGGCAAGCAGCAGCTTGTTTGGGGCGAAAGTGACTTTTTCCAAGCTATGGACCTTATCCACGGCTTTGACTATCGCTGGCGGTTGTTCTTTGAGAATAACGAAGATTGGCGAAAACCTCTCGTTTTGGCAAATTTCAATCTCGACGTTTCAGAATGGGATGGTGCCCTTAATTTCTTCATACGGCCAGGTCTTGACCGTGCGGAAGACATGGGGAGTAACTTCAACCTCGAAGGAGGCCGCTGGATTCCACACCCATACCGCGGTGTTGATTTCACAGCCTTCAATACGGCCTACAACACGGATCACAATAGAGGGGATTGGGATGACGTAACCTTCGGCGCACGCTGGACTGGCTCCCTTGGCTCCATTGGCTACTCACTGGCGTATTTGAAAACCTTCAACCCGGCACCGATTGTCAACCCTGCTACGATAGGTAACTTGGGCGTTCTTGAAGCCTTTGGCGTAACGTCAACCACTCCCTATGGGGAAGTGGCAAGCAATCAGGTTCTTGGGGATTGGATCTATCCAAAAATTGATGTCTTTGGCGCAAGTGTGAATGGTTTTGTGTCTGCGCTAGATGCAACATTGAGTGCCGAAGTAGCCTTCACGCCAAATAAGCCCTTTAACTTTGGCCAATTGGAATCTTCATTACCTGGTTGGGGCGGTATTGTTGAGAAAGATACTCTGGCAATTATGCTGCGGGTGGATAAAGAACTGAAACTGTCGGAATGGCTCGGTACTAACCGTCCGTCATTGAGCAGTATTCAGCTATTTGATACTTGGATCGTTGATTATGAGAGCAGCAACGATGTTGTTGAATTCTTCTCGTTCGGTGCCCCAAAGAAAAAGCACACTGTCTATCTGACAGCCTTCACCCTTCTTAACTTCAAACATGACACCATTAACCCTTCTTTCGTTATTGGCGGTGATTTGAGCAATGGCGGCGGATTCCTAATTCCCGCAGTTGAATTTGTCATGGGTGACAATTGGCGTGTGAAATTTGAAGCAGACCTATGGTGGGGTGGTGACAAGAAGCAACCATCTGCTGCGCTGGAAAGTGGTGCCCATTTAAATCCTTTGGGGATCAGTGAAAACAGTGCGTCATTCTTTGACTGGTTCGCAAAAGACAACCAACTGGTCGTCAAAGTAACAAGACAGTTTTAATAAGGAGGGATAAGTATGTTGAAAAGACTATTATTTGCACCAGTAGCCTCTATTGGCTTGGTGCTGGGTTCTTTTGTAGGGGCGATAGCTGCTACTGGAGAGCTGGCCCCTGGTACGGTTATATCTGCGGCCAACTATGACGATGTTAAAGATCAGTTGTTTGAAGGCAAACGGGTAGGGGACATGATCCCCGAGCGCATGGAATGGATGATCCGTGAGCGTAATCTGACCATGAAAATTCGCCATTCTGCACCTATTGAAATGGACGAAAAATACATGCAGGCAACGCAGGACGGAAAGGGAAAAGTAACATTTGACCCTAGCACCCGTCAGGCAACAGGCTGGACCTCGGGAATGTTTTTTGATCCGCAGGATATTGACATCAACGACCCCCATGCGGGCGATAAAGTAATTTGGAACCTTCGAGGGCCAACTTACGGTGCCACTATGGATTTGCGTAACATTTCTTTTGTCTTCATTGACGGCGAAAGCGGTGTTGAGCGCATCCAGCGTTGGTGGTCTCGCCGCTACTATATGGAAGGGCGTCTTGATGGTGGCCCCGTGCAGGAAGGCAAGGGCGATATCATGCAGAAAACTATTCTGGTGGCAACAAGCCCTCAGGATATTAAGGGACTGGGAACATATTCCATCCGGTATAATGACCCCAGTGCAAAAAGACCTGATGATACATGGGCGTATTTGAAATCTGTGCGCCGTGCCCGCCGCTTGACAGGCAGTGCCTGGATGGACCCTATCGGCGGTACCGTACAGCTTTATGATGATTGGGATATTTGGGATGCAGTGCCTACTAAATATAAATCCAACAAGCTGCTAGAAAAACGTTGGGTATTTGCAATCGCTCACAGCCCTGACGTTAGTGTGGATCTGGCTAATAAAGGCGACTTGGAAGAATTTCCAAGCGTTGGGTTGAATGAGGCCCCTTACTTTTACCCTGCCAAGCATATTGAGTGGGAACCACGTGAAGTATTTGTGGTTGAAGGAACACCACCTGATGGCCATCCATACAGCAAAAAAATCGTTTATATGGAAGTTGATTTTCCACGCCCATACTTAGGCGAAGCTTATGATCAGAACGGTAAATTTTGGAAATTCTTTATCTTCCAAAACCGCCCTGATGTGGGCGATGACGGATATAAAGCCGTGATGCCCGTGGTCGGTCATGTGATTGATTATAAGGCGAATTTCTCCACAACTTGGTCTTCTAACATGAAGTCCAACCCGGACGGTGTGGAAGCGGATGATGTGACCCTTAAACAGTTGATCAGGCGCGCCCGCTAACCAAGCTATTCAGGCGATGGTCTGCCTACTTTTACCTTTTTTCAAAACTGTACCAGCAGCTTTGAAACCCCGGAGTAGGCCGTCGTCTGAACCCCCTTCGCTGTAGGCCTTTTGGCCAATGGAAAACACCTTTTTTTGTAAAAATTACGCATGATTTAGTCTGGAGAAAATAAAATGACCGAGCTTGGAAAGCCGGACACTTCACGAGCACAAAAGATAATATCGGTATGTTTGTCAATTTTACCATGGGGTATCGTGGCAGGTCTTTTATGGGCGGGTATATTGTAAAACCACATACTGTTGTGCAAGTGGTTATTCCTCCAGCCATTGAAAAACGAGATAATATTTATGGCATTTCTGTCGTGACGCCACAGCAAATGTGGCTCGCGGGTAATTACGGAAAAATCCTTCTTTCAACAGACAGCGGCAAAAGCTGGGTACGCCAGACAACACCAACGCAAAATCATTTGCAGGATATTTCGGCGTGGGATGAAACCAACGCAGTGGCTGTTGGTAATGGCGGTATTATATTAATCACAGACAACGCTGGGGCCACATGGACTGAAGTTGAGGCCCCTAAATCAGAAATAGCCAATAAATTAATCAGCATTCATACCTATGAGAATGGCGAAGCTTGGGCTGTGGGTGAATTGGGCATGATTTTATTGTCGAAAGATAGAGGCAAAAGCTGGACCCGAATGCGCGAAGAAGAAGATGTTATCATGAACGACCTGTTCAAACTGGATGACAATAATATCTTTGTGGTCGGAGAATATGGCCGTTTGTTTCGAAGCAGGGACGGTGGAAAAACATGGAACGATAGGTATACAGAAAGCCCTAGCAGCCTAACAGCAATCGATTTTCATACCGCTGAAAATGGCATCATTGTGGGTTTGGATGGTGTCATTCTAGCAACCCATGATGCTGGTGAAACGTGGTCTTTAATTGGTGACAAAGTATCTGGCATTTCCGAACATTTGATGGATGTTCAGTGGTCAGGCCAAATTCAGCAATGGGTTGCGGTTGGCAACAAGGGTAAATGGATTAAACTTTCCGGTGACTTAGACAAGTTTTACCCAAACCAGCTTTCAAAAACTGATCTTTCTTCGCATACGGAACTGGCCTTCGTTGAGGGTGGCTTTATCACTGTTGGAGCCAATGTAGGCTTTATGGATTATGGGTCAGATCAGTTTACTGAGCTTGGGAAATAGGGTCACACACGACTAGAAGATCAAAAAATATATGTCCCCAGCCCCTCATGGTGTGAGGCTTTTGCCGGGTCGATATAGGAGGTTAAATGTTAGAGAAATTTTCACGGCTGTGTGTTGAAAACAGGAAAATAGTCCTGACACTCGTATTGGTTTTTACTGCGATATTGACATTTTTTGCCCAGCGCATTGAAGTCAAAACAGTCTTTGAAGACTTGCAGCCTGCAACCCACCCTTACATCAGCGTTCATGAACGTTTCAAAGGAACCTTTGGCGGCACCAATATCATCACTTTTATGATTGAAGCAAAAGAAGGTGATATTTTTCAGATGCCAGTGCTGGAGAAAGCCCAGAAGATCACAAAAGGCTTGCTGAAAATTGATGCTATCAATGAATTTCAGATTTATTCTCTAGCGGGTAAAAAACTGAAGGAAGTACGGGCCTCCACCGAGGGCATTGAAAGCCGCCCTTACATGTGGCCCAACCTGCCAAAATCTGAACTGGAAATTGAACAGCTTAAACAGTCTGTGCTGCGCAACCCGCTGGTTTATGGCCCTTATGTTTCAGAAGACTTGAAATCAACGCTGGTGACAGTCGATTTTTTTGATGATTTACTGGACTATAATCTGGCTTACGAGCAGGCCTATGACCTGATTAACCGGGTGAAAGACGATACAGTTGAAATACGCCTTGTTGGCAACCCAATTCTGTACGGCTGGGTGAACCATTTCCTACCGGAAACGATGGATTTGGTTTTGATTGCACTCGCCATTTTTCTAAGCATGTTGTTTATCATTAACAGAACGTGGCGCGGGACTATTTTGCCGCTTTTATCAGCGGCTATCAGCGCTATATGGGCGCTAGGCGTTGCACAGATTAGCGGTATTAACTTTGACCCGCTGGTTGTGGTTATTGCCATGCTGATTACAGCGCGGGCAGTGTCCCATTCTGTTCAAATGATTACGCGGTTTCACGAAGAAATTGACAATGTAGCGGATGGCGAAGAGCTTTCTTCCAAAGATGCGGCAAAGCGGACGCTCAAAGACCTGCTGCGGCCGGGCCTCCTTGGTATTGCCACAGATGCCGGGTGCGTTGCAGTGGTGGCAATTAGCCCTATCCCGCTCCTGCAAAAGCTGGTGGTGCTGGCAATTGTCTGGGTTTCTACCGTTGCAATCAGTTCTGTTATCTTAACGCCAGTATTATTGTCATGGGTGAAGAAACCTAAAGCCTATGCGCATGGGTTGAATTTAGATGTGTTGCTTATCCGGCCTTTCCTCAATGTGTGTGTGAATATTGTTGCTACAAAATTCCGGTATCTTGTAGTGGGGATTGCAGCCGTTATTTTTATTGTGTGCGGCACATATTCGCTAAACCTGAAAGTGGGGGATGCTAACCCCGGGTCGCCAATTCTCTGGCCTGAAGCAACCTATAATCAGGATTCTGCCACTATCAATGACCAGTTTCCCGGCGCAGACCGCATGTTTGTTGTTGTTGGGGGCGCGCACAGAAATCAGGCAAAGGATGTTGAGGTTTTGGATACCATGCTGCGTTTCCAGCGCTATATGGAGGCACAGGAAGAGATTGGGGGTACACTATCAATTGCTGACATATTGCCAGCAGTGAATATGACACTTCGGGAAGGGAGTTTCAGATACTCTGAATTGGGCCAAAACAGCCTGATGAACGGCGAACTTATGTATATGTTCGAAAACGCCTCAGAGCCGGGAGACTTGGACCGGTTTGTTGATACGGACCGTAGCAATGCTGCTGTCACGCTGTATTTTACGGACCGGCAGGGCACAACAATCCGCACCGCCATTGCCAGAATTAATCAATTTATAGCAGATAACCCGCAGGTTAAAGACGCGGAAATTCATCTGGCTGGCGGCGTTATCGGTGTTATTGCGGCAGTGAATGAAGTCATCCTGTCTGGTCAAATTCAGTCGATCGCACTGGCTTTGTTTATTTTGGTGATGATGTGTATCGTGGTGTATAAATCCAGCATTGCAGGCATGTTTTTCATGGTGCCTGTTGTGCTTTCCAATTTGGTAACATTCGCTTTTATGGCATGGCAGAATATTGGCATGAACATTAACACTGTGCCTGTAGCTGCGTTAGGCATTGGGTTGGGTGTGGATTATGCGCTCTATATCTGTGACCGCATCAAAAGCGAGTATCAGTTGGGTAAAGACCCTCTTGAAGCCATTTCCATATCGCTCCACTGTGCAGGGCGAGGCGTGCTTGTAACAGCAGTGGTGTTAATCGCGAGTATCTGTGTCTGGTTGTTCTCTTCGCTTAGGTTTCAGGCGGAAATGGGTATGTTGATTGCCTTGTGGCTGACAGTTTCTGCGGCGTGTGCTTTATTCCTGATGCCTGCTCTTGCGTATATTTTCAAACCAAGATTTATGTTTGGAGATATGGAACGGCAGGCCATGATTGTGGCAGGCTCAGACGATCTTGATAGCGGTTTTATGAACCAGCCCGTTGGGCAAGATGCATAAAATGCGAGGACGGATGGTATGGCTATGAATGTTGTTGTTGCTGGTGTCAGCATGACCAAGTTTGTTAAACCAAGCACCAGCCCGATGTATGATGATCTGGGGGCTGATGCTGTGCGGATGGCGCTAAAGGATGCTGGCCTTGATTATGGCAAAATACAGCAAGCCTATGTGGGACATGTATATGGTGACAGCACGAGCGGCCAAAAAGCGCTGTATAAGGTGGGTACCTCGGGCATTCCTGTGATTAATGTGAATAACAATTGTTCCACAGGGGCTTCGGCGCTGTTTTTGGCGCGCCAAGCTGTTGAAGCGGGTATCGTAGATTGTGCTTTGGCTCTGGGGTTTGAACAGATGGCACCGGGGCCGTTACGGCAGGCCTTTCCTGACCGTATTGATCCGCTCGATGAATTTTTGAAAGTGGCAAACGCTAAGTTTGAAGGCGCTGAAGCTGTGCCTATGGCGCTGCGGTTATTTGGTGGTGTTGGGTTTGAATATCAGGAAAAATATGGCGCGCGGGAAGAAACCTTTGCCAAAGTACGGACAAAAGCGGCCCAGCACGCCCTTCATAATGAACGGGCCATTTTCCGTAGCCCCCTAACGGTCGACGAGGTGCTGGCGGGGCCAAAGCTCTTTCTTAATTTAACACGCCTCCAGTGTTGTCCGCCTACCTGCGGTGCAAGTGCTGCGGTTATCTGCACAGAAGATTTTGCCCGAAAGCACGGCCTCAGAACTGATGTTGTGATTGCGGGGCAAGCAATGACAACGGACTATGCCTCAAGTTTTGGTGGCAGCATGATCAAAGCCGTTGGTAGTGACATGGCAGCCGAAGCGGCCGCGCAAGTTTATGAAATGGCAGGCATTGGCCCGCAAGATGTTGATGTGCTTGAGCTTCATGACTGCTTCACCACCAATGAAGTGATTACATATGAGGCATTGGGCCTATGCCCTGAAGGCGGTGCAGAAAAATTTATATGGGATGGGGATAACACCTACGGCGGCAAGGTTGTCACAAACCCTTCAGGTGGCTTGCTTTCCAAAGGTCATCCTTTGGGGGCAACGGGGTTAGCTCAATGCTTTGAACTTGTTAGCCAATTGAGAGGGGAAAGCGGTAAGCGTCAGGTTGAAGGCGCGCAAACGGCACTGGCCCATAACATGGGGCTGGGTGGCGCTTGTGTTGTGACTGCATATAAACAAAATAAAATCACCCTACATTGATGCCTTAGCTCGTATTAGAAACAGGCTCGTCCACGCCCTAGAGTGTATCCGGTGATGACTTTAATGTAAGACGGATTTGCTCCAAAAGCGTATGGGCAGGGGGCTATTTGGTGTCTTTCGTATTCGGGCTTGAGCGGAAAGGGAGTTTTTTCAGCGTGTCCTTTAAAAAGATTTTGCCTGCCCCCGTATAGCCCTGAAGTTTGGTCCAATATTCATCGCCCTTTTCCTGTGTGGCCCTTAGCCCTGCCAAATAGCCAACATAGGCTGCCCCCAGCCATATAAAGCCATTTTGCATGTATATAAAGTCGGGTAAAGTTGAGAACCAGAGGAAGGCAGCAATCAGGTTTTTGATGGAATTGATGATAAAATTAATAAGCAGATCTAAGCCAATATTGTTAATCCATGTACTGGGTTGGAGTAATTTCCCGAGGAAACTCAATATTTCGCCAAGCTCGATTAATACATATGTTAAAAGCGCCATGGTGCCATAAAAGCCCCCGCCAAAAGACATCACTTTATTATGGAAAAAGTCGCCCACTCGGCTTCTATCAAACAGTGGTTTTTTGGGGGCTTGTGCAACGGCTGGCTCTGCACCCAATTTAAGGGCTATATTGTCTAGTTTGGTTTGGGCTTTGGTTGCCGTTCTGGCTTTAGATATGTTTTTAAACTGCTTCTTTAAGTCGTCTTTATCTGAGAATTTATTCAGCCGCCCTGTTGCGATTGACCATTGCAAGGTTAAAAAGGTGAATAGTGCCACAGGCACAGCGCCCAGAAGGATGGCTTTGACTATATCAAGTATCATGGCGCTGCTCGCTCAGATAATTTCATCATAAAATGTGTAGGCTACACTAGAGCTTAATCAAGCCTTGTGTCCAAGGGGTATTTTATGTGGGTAGAAATTCAGACTGTGTGCTGAGGGTGTTTAACAGGGGTTGCCTTGTTTCTGTGTCCAGCGTTTAAGGGCTGGTTCAACCCGGTCCATCACCGGTGCCAAAAGCTCAGGGCAGGTGGCAACGATATGATCATGCAGGGGGTGCTCGCGGTTAAAAACCAGCTTTTTGCCTTCGCCAGTGGTTAGCACTCCACCTGCTTCCCCAATAATTAGGTCAGCGGCAGCCACATCCCAATCATTTTTTGGGCGTAGCGTTACGCAGCAATCAAATTGGCCATCTGCTATTTGGCAAATGCGCAAAGCAATGCTGTTGGCATGTTCGGCAACCATAGTGTCCGGCCAGGGGAGAGGCCAATATTCATGGGTTTTAAAGGCTGTAGGGTCGCCCATCATGCGGGCATTGGTTAAAACGGACTGGTCAGAAACTGTAATGTTTTTACCATTTTTGGTAACGCCGCGGCCCCGTTCAGCGAAATAAAAGGCATCTTTCACAGGCGCATAAAAGGCTGCGATGATGGGCTTGCCGTCTTGCACCAGTGCAACAGAAATACCCCAATCGTCACCTACCGCCAGAAAAGCACGAGTGCCGTCAATGGGGTCAACAATCCACAGTCGGCCACACCGCAGCCGTTCGGGTTGATCTTCTGTTTCTTCAGAAAGCCAGCCATAGCCTGTGCGGTTTTGCATGAGGGTCGTGCGTAGAAAGGTATCAACGGCGATGTCCGCTTCTGAAACTGGATTGTTGGGGCTTTTATCCCA
>JAESQS010000066.1 GCA_016765035.1 Kordiimonadaceae bacterium
CAAAACTTCTTTCGCCAGTTTTTTCTATGCCTGCAACAACGCAGGCTTTGTCTGCAAATTCGCGCCTGTATGCTTCAACTTCCATGGTGACTTGCCCTTGGTATGTGAGGGGCGATACAGCATTTTCCCAAAAGTTTAAGACAGCGTCATGGGCTGCGGTTTTAATTTCTGCGTGGCTTTCAGGCAGTGATTTGCAAATGGCGGCGGTATAGCCAATTGATTTTTTGGTGGTGGCAAAGGTGAAGCCGCCGGGCATGGTGGCTGTGGCCTCTGGTAAAACTTCGCTATTGCCTGAGATCATTGTAACAGGCACCTGAAAACTGCCACATATGGCTGTATTAATGGCGGCTTCGCCAACAATGTCCCCGTTAATGCGGAAGTTGCAAACATGAAGGCTGAGGAGGGTATGAGATAAAACCCCGCCCGGCGTGCCTGCTTGGCTGTGATAGCCCACAAGGAAGGCCATATCAAAACTGTCGTCCACCCCTTCTGACTGGCACAGGGGTTTATTATCCCTGTTGGCAGGCCCCACAACGAGTTGCGCCGCAGGGTTTAGCTGCTCCAGCAAAATATTGCGCATGGTGCCATGCCCGTCACACACTAGAAATTTAGCGGATGGCTCTGCTGATAAGGCCCCTTCAATGGCGGCGTTAATATCTTGCGTCATAAGGCGGCACCCTTGCGCATAATTTGCTTCGCCGGGGAAAATTTGGTCCCGGTGCACAATGCCTGTAACGCCTTCAATATCTGCGGAGATAAATATTTTCATGTGGGTTGCTCCTGCTGTTCAATTTTCAGTGGGTGTTTCATAGGTGAACCAAACCTTGGTAATCAGCCCGCCCTTGACTTCGTATTTTGCGAGTAAACGGAGGGTGCCTATGGTGGGCACACCGCTTAAAATTTCATTGTCCACCACGTAGGGCTCTAAAATAATACGCGCCGCGATGGTGGCATGGGCCTTTGGCCGTTCCGCAAATCGTTTGCTAAACTGGCGGCGTAAGTCTTCTTTGCCGTGGCAAAATTGCTCATTCGGAAAAATGAAAAGCTCAACATCGTCATGGTAGGTGTCTGCAAAGGCATCAATGTCGCGCTTGTTGTAGGCTTGGACTTGCCGGTCAACCACATCACTGATGCATTTCTTGTCAGTTTTCTTATTGTTCATTGACCCTGTCCTGTGATCATGGGGCTATAAGCCCAGCATTTTGCGCGTTGTGGCGGGTGATGCGATTGTGTAGCCAAGGTCGCGGACAATGCGGCACGCTTTTGTGCATAATTCAGCGTTGCTTTTGGCAAGCACGCCTTTTTCCAAAAACAGATTATCTTCCATGCCAACACGTATATGCCCGCCTAGTAAAACGGACTGCGCCACCATGGGGAATTCATGGCGACCAATACCAAAGCCAGTCCACACAGCGCCGCTAGGCAGCATAGATTTACCAAGCTGAATTGTTTCAACGCAGGCAGGCCAGCTATATTTCACGCCCATTACAAAGCTATACATAGCAGGGGCTGCAAACCCCAGTTCCTCGGCTTGCTCGTTGGCTAAAATCATGTCGCCGGGATTAAATATTTCAATCTCTGGCTTTACGCCTGCTGCCAGAATGGCTTTCGCCATAATGCGGGTGTTGGGCCGTGTATTCATCACCACCATGTCGCCAGAATTCATGGTGTTAAAGTCCAGCGTGCAAATTTCTGGCTTTAGGTCCACCACATGCTGAAGGCGCTCAAGAGGCGGCAAAAGGGAGGTTTCAGGCGCGGCTATTTTAGGGTCATTGCTGTCTGGTACATAGCGCCCGCCGGGGCCTGTGGTCAGGTTTAAAATCAAGTCTTTATTCTGTGCGCGGATACGTTCAACCACCTCGGTATAATGGTCTAATTCCATCGAGGGTTTACCGTCTGCATGGCGCACATGAATATGAACAATAGAAGCCCCTGCCTCTGCAGCCTCTAGCGATGCGGTGGCAATTTCTTGCGGGGAGATGGGCAAATAGGGTGTTTGGTCAGGGCGGGTTAAATTGCCCGTAACCGCACAGGTAAGAATGACATCACGCATTATTTTTCCCTAATTTTCTATGGGCTATATTTTTTTGGTCTGTAGGCTGCATGGTACGGTGCGCTATAGGTGCCTGCCGGCATCCACAAAAATATTGGTGCCAGTGGTTGCTGTTAGAAGGCGTGCAGCACACAGGACTGCTGTGGCCACTTCGGTCGTAGATGCCAGCCGCTTCAAAGCGCTTGCTTTGATGGTGGCATCAATAAAGCCACTGTTGCGGTTCCGCACAAAGTCTGTGTCCAGCGCACTTGGGGATATATTCACAACCCGAACTTTGGGTGCCAACGCGCGGGCTATTGCTTTTGACGCTGTATCAAGGGCCGCTTTTGAGGCTGCATACGCAAGGTTGCTACCGCCGCCAGTATGGGCCGCAATGGAGGAAAGGTTGACGATAACGGGGTCTTGTCCGGCTTGTAGTAAGCCGGCCAGTTCCCGCATGATGACAAGCGGCGCTTTGGCATTGGTGTCTAATACTTCAGTCAACATTTCATCTGTCAGCAGCTCAAGGTTATTGGGAGGTATCTGGTAAGAAAGCCCGGCTGTATTTACCAAAATGTCGATACGGCCATATTTTTCTTGCAGTGTGGCGGCAAACTTTTGAATGGAAGCGGTATCGCAAATATCAATGGGGATATAGGCATCTGCTATTACAGCGTCAGAAGTGTCTGGCTTTGTGGCTGTGCGCGAGCCAACAATAACGGTGGCCCCCAATTCTTTGGCCTGCTTAACCACTTGGCTTCCTATGCCGCCTTTGCCGCCAATAACCACAACAACTGCATCTTTAAAGCCGCTGGTTAGTAAATTCAGGATGTAGGGTTCATTCATGGTTTTCTCTTATTGCTGCTTTACGCCGCCATCAGATGCCAAATAGGCAGTGTGGCCGAATTTGTTGCCGAAGGGTTCGTAGGGAGCGCTGCGCACATAGTCCATATTCAGTGACATGCCGATGCCCGGTGTATCCGGTATCTGGATAAAGCCGTCTTCCACTTTATTGATGGCTGTTACCACATCCACCCACGGGGAAACGGTTTCGCGGACATAGCCTTGCACATCCCAGTTATGGGTGCAGGCTGCCAGTTGCACATGGCAGGCGGTGATAAGCGGGCTGGTGAAATTATGCGGTAAAATGCGCTGGTGGCGCGATTCTGCAATGGCCGCTATTTTCTTCATCTGGGTAAAACCACCAGCCAAACCAACATCTGGCCGCAGGATGGAAATATGCGGTTCATCGGAAAATTCGCGGAACTCCCAGATATTGATACTGCGTTCTGCAAGGGCCGTGGGTGTGTGCATGCCGCGTGCTACATGCTTGTTAACTGTGGCACTAAACGGCTGGACGGGGTCTTCAATAAAATACAGGGAAGCATCGCGGACCATGTCGGCAAATTGAATGGCTTGGTCTGGCGCAAGGTTACGGTGCACTTCAACGGCCAAATCTACATCCCAACCAAGGGCGAGGCGTACATCTTTCACGGTGTCACTGACTTGCTGTAAGGTACGCGCGCTGCTGGCTATGCTCCAGTCGCTCATGAAAGGTTTGATTTTTAAGGCAGTGAAACCTTCGTCTTTTGCTTCAACCGCTTTTTGGATCAATTCATTGGCGGTTGGGGCCTGAATGAGGATGATTGCCCGCACTTTATCTCTGACTTTTCCGCCGAGCAATTGCCAAATAGGGACATCTAGCGCTTTGCCTTTTATGTCCCATAAGGCTTGGTCGATGGCGGCCATGGCGCTGCTGGCTGCGGCATCGATCATGCAGTGCTTTTTCAGTGTGCGTTGGTATAGGAATTCAGGCCGGTAAGGGTCTTGGCCTAGGTAGTTCTCTTTTAAATCTTCAATGATCGCTTTAATAGCAACCGGGTGGGTAAAATAGGTGCTTTCGCCAATGCCAGTAATACCCGTGCTTGTGGTCACGGTTACAAAAACCCAGTGTCCAGCAATATAGGTTTGAATATCGTCAATCTTTGCGGGCTTAAGCATTGGCGTTACTCTCTGTTTCAACATCCAGTGCTTTCAGCTCTGCCGCGTATCTATCAATGAATTTTTCTGTGGCCTTTATAAGGGCGGATACAGCTTGGTCTGTGGTTTCAAGCGACAGGGCAATCAGGCTGCGGGTGGCGACCCATATGCCTTCATTCAGAAGAAACTTGTGGAATAGCGCGCAGAGTTCTTTTGAAAGTGGATTGGTGTTTTTTTGCGTTGGGGGCGTGCGGGCTAAATGTAAATTCATTACAGAGCCTCCCCCAGTGAAAACCAGTGGTACATTCGCTGTATCAAATAGCTGGTTTAAGTGTATGCGAAGGGCCTCACCCTTCTCGTTCAGGGCTGTCATTGCCTCTTTGGTGAGGATTGTGTTCAGGCTTTTTGCCCCCACCTTCATGGAAAAAACATTATTGTTGAAGGAGCCGCCATGCGCGATAAAATCTGCATGTTCAGCATTAAAAATTTCCATATATTTATGCTTGCCGCCAAAGGCCCCAGCAGAGAAGCCACCACCGATGAATTTGCCTAAGGTCGTTAGGTCTGGCTCAACGGCATACTGGCTTTGCAAGCCGTTATAATTGAGGCGCGCTGTCATCACTTCATCAATGATGAAGGGGATATCAAATTGGGCCGTATGCGCCCGAATTGATTGTATGAAAGCAGGGTCTGCTGGTATGCAGCCGCCACTGTTCATAAGCAGTTCCACAACAACGGCACCAACTTCTGCGTTGTGCTCTGTAATTGCGGCTTCAAAAGCGGCGGTGTCATTATAGGGCAGAATGAGCGTATCAAACGGCACATTTATGGGAGAATGCGCCTGATTATAATTCATCACGCCGCCATGGTAGTTCCCGGAAAATACGATCACTTTGCTTTTTTTCGAATAGGCCAGCGCCGTTTGCAGGGCATAAAGGTTGGCTTCTGTTCCCGAATTAACAAAGCGCAGTTTTTCCATGGATGGGAAGCGGGATTGAATAGCAGTAGCCAATTCTGTTTCTGCTTCGATACAGCCGCCAAAATTTGTACCGCTCTCGAGCACCTTCAGAATTTCTGCCTTGAGGGTGGGGTTTGAATGGCCACATATGGAGACAGTGAAGTCACTTAAAAAATCAAAATAACGATTGCCATCCACATCAAATAAAAAACAGCCTTCACCCTTTTCAAAGTAGGGCGGGTAAGGGGCGAAATACAGGTTATTACGCGTGTTGCCCCCCGGTAATGCCTGCCTCGCAGCCTCATATAAAGCAGCACTTTTGGGTGTCTTTTCTATATAGACCTTTGTGAGGCGTTCAAATTCCTGCGGTAAAAAGCTAGGCATGGAAAATCCTTATATTCCGAATCTTAACATGCTGCACGCTAGCTAAAAGAATATAAAATCGCAAGTAAAATGACCCAATGGTCATATATATTAAAGAACAAATAGTATATGAAGATGGCAATAAAGCCGTCACTTATCGCGCTATTGATTGAGTTGCCCTGTATAAACATTTTCTCTTGACGATATGACCGATGGGTCATAAGATTAGCAATCAAATGACTAATATGCTTTCTGACTAGAGGATAGGGCGCCAAGTGCAGTTTTTAGAGATCACAACAGGATTAGAGTTTCCAGAAGGGCCGATCGCAATGCCTGATGGTTCTGTTATTCTTGTTGAGATCGCAGGGTGCAGGCTTACGCGTGTTCATCCGAACGGCAGCAAAACCACCATCGCCCAACTGGAAGGTGGCCCAAATGGTGCTGCGATGGGGCCGGATGACTGGTGTTACATATGTAATAGCGGGGGTTGGTTCTATGAAATTGTGGAGGGCCGTCACCGCGTTGTGGGGCAAAGCTCAGACAATGGCTGGATAGAGCGTGTGCACATCCATACAGGCGCAATTGAGCGGCTGTATGAAACCGCGAACGGCCAGCCGCTACGGTCCCCAAATGATATTGTTTTTGACAAGAATGGTGGCTTTTGGTTCACCGACCACGGCAAAAGAGAAGGCCGCCTGCGCGATGTAACCGGTGTTTATTATGCTGCGGCAGATGGCTCTTTTATCGAAGAAGTTATTTTCCCGATGAATACGCCAAACGGTATTGGCCTCTCGCCGGATGAAAAAACGCTGTATGTGGCTGAAACGCTGACACGAAGCCTGTGGGCGTTTGATATTGCCGCACCGGGAAAAATAAACCCGCTTCCTTGGCCCTCGCAAAATGGCGGCAAACGTTTGGCAGGCTTGCCAGACGATAATATGCTCGATTCACTGGCGGTAGATAGCGCCGGGAATATTTGTGTGGGGTCCCTGATTAATGGCGGCATTTGGGTTATTTCGCCAGACGGCCAACAGCGCACTCACCATCCACTTCCAGATATATATACCACCAATATTTGCTTTGGTGGCCTTGACCTGAAAACGGCATTTGCAACTTTGTCTGCCAGTGGGCGCCTTGTGGCGTTTGAATGGCCGCAAGGGGGCTTGCAGCTGAATTATCTTAATAGCTAAGAGAAGATATTCCCCATGAAACAAACGAAAAAAGTGATTATCACCAGCGCAACTACAGGGGCAATGCATTTGCCGTGCATGTCGCCGCATTTGCCTGTCACGCCCGAGCAGATTATTGAAGATTCTGTGGCTGCGGCAAAAGCTGGGGCCGCTATCATTCACTTACATGCGCGGGACCCGGAAGATGGCCGCCCTGTAACAGACCCGGCCCAATACCGGGAATATGTACAAGAGATTACAGCCCAAACTGATGTGATCATTAATATCACGACAGGACAGCCTGATTTTAATGCCAAAACATGGCCTGAGCAGTTAGATGCGCGCCTCGCAGCCCCTTGTGAGCTGTCACCAGAAGTATGCTCTTTCAATATGGGGCCAATGAACCCCGGGACATGGATGATGGCTGAAAAATTAAGCGGTATGGTCAGCCCCGGTGGCTGGGAAGAATATATGATGAATGCCAGCAAGGATGTGACCATTCAAAATACAGGGCAATCGCTTGAGCGTTTTGCCAAGGAATTGGGGCAGGAACGCGGCGTTAAATTTGAGTATGAGTGTTTTGATATTGGGCACCTTTATATGCTGCGGGCCATTGCAGATATGGGCTGGGTAAAACCGCCTTTCTTCATCCAGTCAATCTTTGGGTTTCCGGGCGGATTGGGCACGCACCCTAGCCATATTTTGCATATGAAAGAAACGGCTGACCGCTTGTTTGGTGACGATTATTACTGGTCAGTGCTTGCAGCCGGAAAAGACCAGATCAAAGTATGTACACAGTCCTTGCTACTGGGGGGTAACTTCCGTGTTGGTCTTGAAGACAGCCTTTGGTACGGCAAAGGCGAGCTTGCCAAAAACAGCGGCGAGCAAGTGGGCAGAATGGTGCGCATTTTAACAGAGCTTGGCCTTGAAGTGGCAAGCCCTGATGACGCACGCGAAATTTTGCAAACCAAAGGCAAAGAAAACACTAATTTCTAGGATTGAATGAATGAGTACTCAAGCTTCTTATGCGCCAAATTCAGCGTTGCTGTTTGAACGGGCGAAGCAAGTTATGCCTTCGGGTTACACCCGGCACATGGCTGTTACCAATCCGCACCCTGTCTATGCTGAAAAGGCAGACGGCTGCTGGATTACAGACGTTGAGGGAAACAAGCGCATTGATTATGTAAATAATTTCAGCGCGCTTATTCATGGGCATAATAAAAAAGAAATTACGGACATTGTTACCTCGCAAGTGAGCTGCCTTATTTCGGCTATTTTACCATCTGAATGGGAAATAAAATTAGCTGAATTAATCACAGCGCGCATTCCAAGTTGTGAGCAAGTGCGCTTTATGAATTCCGGCACTGAAGCTGTGATGATTGCTGTAAAAGCAGGGCGCGCCTATAGCGGTAAATCGAAAATTGCGAAAATGGAAGGTGGCTATCACGGTCAATTTGACCTTACAGAAACCAGCTTTCAGCCGAACCCCGGCAATTGGGGCAGCGAAAATGCGCCGAATTCTGTGGCTTATACGCAGGGCACACCAAAAAGCGTAACAGACGAAGTTGTTATATTACCGCTTAATAATATCGAAGCGGCACGGGCAATTTTGCGGGCGAATGCTGACGATATTGGCACTGTGATTATTGACCCACTGCGCCTGCAATTAGGCATGGTCGAGCCTGATCTGGACTATTTGGAAATGCTGCGCGAGGAAACCGAAGCGCTGGGCATGGTGCTGGTTTTTGATGAAGTCTTTAGTCTGCGCAGCAGCTATGGCGGCACGCAGGGTTTGCGTGGTGTTACGCCTGATTTAACAGCCATGGGTAAAATTATTGGCGGTGGTATGCCTATTGGTGGCCTTGGCGGTAAAAAAGAATTTATGTCTGTTTTTGCGCTGGATGATGGTGACCCGAAAGTGAAACATAGCGGGACATTCACAGCCAACCCAATGTCTATGGCAACGGGCTATGTAGGCATGAGCTTGATGACACCGGAAGCTTTTGCTGAACTGGACAGGCTTGGCGAAAAACTGAGGGAAGGCCTGCGAAAAATTGCTGGCGACCTCGGTGTGGTGGGACATGTAGAAGGTGTTGGTTCGTTGAATGCGCTGATTATGCATGAGGCTCCGATTAAAAATTACCGGGAATTTGTTGGGGCTGTACAAGCCGGATTTTTGGACCGGATACAGGTTTTCCATCAGTTGCTTTTAGAGCAAAGGCTGCTCACAATGCGGGGGGGCTTCATCCTGTCTACTGCCATGACAGATGATGATATTGATTTTACGCTGGAGGGCGTTTCAAAAGCGCTGACACAGATGCAAGCGCTATAATAACTGAACAGAAAATTGAGCCAGAGTGTTGCGCTTTTTAAAAAGTTTAGACACGATGTTTAAGAGGCCTTGGGCCATAGGTGTGGGGAGACACTAGGTAATGAAACAATGGATTTTAAAACACCCCTTTTGGGCGTTTTACGTGGTGGCGATTTCATTCCCAACTGTGCTTTTCACCTATGTGATTAGCCTGGAAATATATTTCCAAGGGCTCAATGGTGCGGACTATTCCTTTCTGGCAAATTTTATGACCCTCAAAGCGGGCCTGCTGGAAAGATACCCGGTGTTGTTCCACCATAAAGACAGTGTGGTGTTATATATGTCGGCCTATGTTTTGGTGCCGCTTGGTATGCCTATGCTGTTTTTCCCGTTTCACCAACGGTTGCTGCCGTGGTGGTAACAGCCTTGGGGAGTGGCAAGCAGGCAGTGAAAAATTTACTGTCCTTATACCGGCCTTTTCAGGGCAGCCTAGGGCGGCAAGAAGGCCTCAAAATCTATGCTGGCATCTTGGCTTTCATTGCTGCGATGACAGTGCTTGTCTGGTTTCGTGAATATCAATTTGGTGATGAGGCAAGAGCCGCTGGTTTTCTAACGCACCTTGGTATTGTAGACGTAAAGGTGTTTCTATCTGCGTGGGTGATGGCGCTTTTTCTTAATCAAGGTGGTTTGCTGGAAGAGCTTGGTTGGCGCGGTTATGCGTTGCCACTTTTAACCCGGCGTTTGCAAAGCCCGTTGGTGGCTGTGTTGCTGGTTGGGGTTGCTTGGGCTTTATGGCATTTCCCCCGTGAAATTGCGCCGCTTCTTTCTGGGCAACAAAGCTTGTCAGGCCTTGTGTCGGGGCAAGCGCTATCTATCCTTAGCTGTTGCAGCATGAGTGTGGTTGCTTCCTATTTTGTTAACATTACGGGCGGTAGTGTTTTGCCTGCTATTATGGTGCATGGCACTTTCAATATGGTGGGTGGTATGTTCTCGACCGGTACTGTG
Source organism: Kordiimonadaceae bacterium (assembly GCA_016765035.1). GTDB lineage: Bacteria > Pseudomonadota > Alphaproteobacteria > Sphingomonadales > Kordiimonadaceae > Kordiimonas. The sequence goes on from JAESQS010000066.1 coordinate 9,819, forward strand.
GGTGTGCGCAGTGAACTTGGCATGGAAGCCCCTATTATGTGGTTGGTGGCGGCGCTTGCAGTTCTGTTATTTGCGGGGCCTGACCTTGGGTGGAAGCGAAGGCTATTACTGCGCGACGAAGCATCATGACGCCAAGAGGGTTTTAAAATTTTGAACGAAAGCACTGCCATGAAATTTAGTACCAGCATCAATTTTTTATTCCGTGAAGTGCCGTTTCTGGACCGTTTTCAAGCGGCGGCAGATGCGGGATTTTCTGGTGTTGAAATTCAACTCTTAGAAGCTGATGCAGATGCTTGTGCCGCCCGCGCAAAAGCCGCAGACATTCCAGTTGTGCTCCTCAATGTAGATATGGGTGATTTACTGCAAGGGGGGCCGGGCCTTTCAGGCGTGCCGGGGCAAGAAGAGCGTTTTTTAGAGGCTGTAAAAAAGGCGGTGGCGGCCGCTAATGCAATGGAAGCCAGCTATATTCACCTTGGCCCCAGCAAAGTACCTGAAGGGGTAAGCCGAGCAGATTGCAAGCGCGTGTTCCTACAGAATTTGAAGGCCATTCAAGCGTCTGGCGTGATGGAAACATCTGCTGCAAAACTTTTGATAGAGCCAATGAATACTGTGGATATGCCAGATGCGCTTTTCAGCGATTTTGCTGAAGTGGCTGGCTTTATCCAGTCTGATTTTCTGGGGTTTGTTGGGCTGCAATTTGATATTTACCATGTGTGCAAAAATGGCTTGGATGCCTCGGTTGTTTTTGGAGCTCACGCGGGGTTGATCGAGCATGTGCAATTTTCCGATGTGCCAAGCAGGGGCGAACCCGGCACGGGCACTTTAGGTTTTGAAAGCATTTTTGCTGCCCTTGTTGAGCAGGGGTATACTGGGTGGTTTGGTGCCGAATATTTTCCTCAAAAACCCAGTTTAGAGACGCTTGGATGGCTCAAGAAATTTAAACAGGTGGTCCCCGAAAATGCTTGAGAAAGCCCTTGATACGCTGGTGGAAGGCCTGCTGCATTCGGGGGCGAATGCGCCTCGAAATGCTGTGGTATCCATCCATGCGCCGGATAAGGGGTTTACATACACAAAAGCAGTGGGGCAAGCGCGGCCTGATACAGGCCAAGAGATGTTAAATAGCCATTGCTTTCACTGGGCTAGTGTTGCCAAAACTGCAACGGCTGTTTTGATCCTCCAGCTATGGGAAGAAGGCCGGTTTGGTGCGGCAGGGTTGGATGTGCCTCTGTTAGAAGTGGTAGGCTTGCCTGAAACTATGGTTAGAAAGCTTCACCTTTTTAGAGGGGTTGAACAGGGGCAGTTGATAAGCGTGCGACATTTGTTGCAGCATTCAAGCGGTATGAAAGATGCCATGGAGGATAGCGCCACTCCTGAAGATACTGTCACAGCAGGTTTGGCCAGTAGCTCGCTTTTGGGGCAATGTTTTTTGCGCCTGAAAATTGTGCATCTGCCCCGCGCCCGATGGTGCCGTGGGATGCCGCAGCCGCGGGCGAGCGCTTTGCCGGGGTTTTGAATTTTTATTGTCATGAAGATGCTTATGCGAAAACCGCGCTTTCTCCGCCGGGGGCAGAGTTTCACTATTCAGATACAGGCTTTGTTCTTTTGGGGCTGGTGATAGAAGCTATAACAGGCAAGCCGCTGCACCAAAATTTGCAGGACCGGATTTTTAAACCGCTCGCACTCGATACTATTTATTTGGCTTATAGGTCTGACCCACAGCTTGGCTTGTCGCGTACACCTGAGGCAGAGCTTTACTTTGGGGAACAGGCCTGTTTTTCCAGCGGGATGGATCTGTCATTTGATTGGGGTGGCGGCGGTATTGTCTCAACGGCCTCTAGCATGAATTTCTTCTTGCAAGGTCTGCTGTCTGGCAAGTTGTTTAAACGGGCAGAAACCCTGCAAACAATGCTGGATTGGCAAATTTTATCGGGCCTTGCCGCACCGCGCACAGGGATCGGAACTGGTATTTTTCGAACAGAATATCCGCACGGTGAGCTGTGGGGACACGCTGGCGCGTGGGGCGCTAAAATGGTCTGTGACCCAGAAGCGAATATCTTTTTTGCAGGCACAATTAATCAAGCAATGGGCGAGCCAAACTGGCACTGGCCGTTTTTCGAAATTCTCAAAAAAACATGGGATGAGCATAATGAGTGAAAAAATGGACGCGTTTGTGGAAGCCTTCTTCCATATGACAAGTACGAAAGACATTAGTGGGCTAGAGGATTGGCTGGCGGAAGAAGTGACTATGCACACGCCGCGTTTCTTTAAGCCGATTACCAACCGCACCCATATGAAAGCAGCTTTAGGGGCATTTGTTAGTTTGGTCGAAGGCCTAACCTATGCAGACCAGCGCCACTGGGTAAGCGGCAATGATGTGGTTTTTGAATTTCGCGGCAAAGTCGGGAAAATAGAAATGCACGGTATTGATATTTTCACGCTGAATGAAGCTGGTAAAATAACTGAACTGAGCGTGACGATACGGCCAGAAAGCGCCTTGCAAGCGATTGGTGAAACTGAAGATAAAATGGTGATGCAAATGCTCGCGAAAAAGCAGGCAGCAGGATAAACCAATGCGCAGACTTGATGATCCCTATTACAGAGTAAGCCCAGCACGGGAAACCGGCTTGCTTGATGTGGGAGAGGGGCATCAAATTTACTGGACAGAAAGTGGTAATCCGCAGGGTATGCCGCTGCTTATTTTGCACGGCGGTCCGGGCGGGGCCAGTAATGATGGCACAGGGTTTTTACGGACCCTGAGAAGTTTCGCATCCTTCAATTTGATCAGCGTGGCTGCGGAAAGTCGACGCCTGCAGGCAAACTACAAGGTAACAGCCTACAGCATACGGTGGCTGACATTGAAAGGCTTCGCGCCTTAATGGGTATCGAGCAATGGGCCGTGACAGGAGGCTCATGGGGCAGCTGTGTTGCTGTGGCGTATGCCGAAGCCCATGCCGCCAGATGCTTGGGGCTGCTGCTGGTTTCCACATGGCTTTGCCGCGCGAAAGATACTGATTGGTGGTTTCAGGGTGTGCGGACTGTTTTCCCTGAGGTGTGGGAGCAGTTTGCATCTTGTGTGCCCGCGAACAAGCGCCCCAATCTTTTGGCGAGTTACTGCGACGCCATTTTGCATGGGACTGATACAGAAAAAGCCAACCAGATGGCGCGACAGCTTTACCTGTATGAAGAGGCTTTCATGCGGTTCGAAGCACCCATGGCACCACCACCTGAGGACAATGCCATCCGGTATGGCCGGATTTTTGCCCATTATGCCAGCAATGGTTTCTTTCTAAAAGACGCACAATTGTTGGAGGATGCCATGGCTATTGCCGACTTGCCAGTTGAGATGGTGACGGGGCGTTATGACATGTGCACCACACCCGATAATGCCTTTGATTTAAAAGAAAAGTTACCAAACGCAGTGCTAACCATTGTGCCGGGGGCCGGGCATAACCCGATGGAAACAGCGCTTGCGCGGGCCTGTATTGGCGCAGCAGAACGTTTATATAAAAGTATAAATTCCAAATTTGGATCAGTGTCTTATGGATAGTAAAATTTCAGCAAAACAAATTTGGGCCTTTGCCCTGCCGAGCGTTGCTGTTGCTTGGCTCATCCCGCCAATGTATGCGATTTTGGCTGATTTTTACTTGCGGTATACCGAGGCAACGGCGGCGGGCATTGGCACGGCCATGCTGGTTTCAAAAATTCTGGATGCGGTCACTGACCCCCCGGTTGGTTATATGTCTGACCATACCAGCAGCCGTTGGGGGGCCAGAAAGCCGTGGATTTTAGCTGGGGCCATCATTGGTGCCGTTACCTTTATATTTTTCTTTGATCCGCCAGAGGGGGCAGGCAATCTCTATTTCGCTGTGTGCATTATTTTTTATTATATTGCCTACACGCTTATTGCCATTCCGACCCGTTCATGGCTGGGAGAATTAACCCCTGAATATGCAGAGCGTTCCCGCATTTGGTCCAAATATGTCATAGGGTTGTTGATCGGTGGCGTGTTGATTATGCTTTTGCCCATTCTGTTATCCTCTTCTGTTTTTCCATTTTTTAAAAGCTCGGAATTTGACCGTGAGATGGTTTCTTTCTTGGGTAAGGTTGGGGCTGTTGCGCTTCTTATATCTGTATGGGGTTCCATTAAGTGGGCTCCTGATGGCACCCGCAATGTTGGCCAACGGCCCACGTACAAAGAGTTTTTTACTATTCTGAAAACCAATAAGCCGTTTCAGGTGTTTCTGTGGGGGTACGGGGCCAGTGCTTTGGGCTTTGGTGTTTTTTATTCGGTTATCATTGTGGCGCTGACCAGCTATTTTGGGCTAACGGATAAAGTGCCGTTGTTTATGCTTGCTGTGATATTCGCGCAGGTGGTGACTATCCCCTACATTGAGCGCCTTGCACGCAGGTACCCTAAGCATAAAGTGTGGGCTTATTCGTGGATGTTGCATGTGATTGTTGGCCCCATCATCTTATTATTCGATCAGAATACTGACAGCTTTTTGCTCTTTATGGCGGTGGGCTGTGTGGCGAGTATTTTGCAGGGCGCGCACATGCTTTTTCCTGCTTCAATCATGAATGATATTATTGATTACGATACCATGAAAACCGGCCTTAGCCGGTCTGGCGTGCATATGAGTGTGTTTACATTTGTGGACAAAGCTATTCATGCCGTTGGGTTTGCGTTGGGCTTTTATATTTTGGCAATATTTGAGTATGACGCCAAAAGCGCAACACATAGCGATTTTTCCTCCATGGGGTTGATGATTGCTGTGGTGGTGGTGCCGAATATATTGTTCGCTCTATCAGCTTATTTTTTAATGAAATTCCCAATTGATGAGCGCCGCCATAAAATTATTCGCCGTCGGATTGACAGAAAAGACCAGCGAATTGCTGCTGCAAGTGGCTAGGTTAGGAAACTATTGAGAAAACAGGCCCATACTGCTAGAAAATATGGCAAGTATGACTCTAGCTTTTCCCGCAATTTCCCTCACTGATTGATAAGTTGACTATGTTTAAACCTATTCGATACGCCACTTATATAGAAGCTGAAGTCCAGGAAATGAAAAAGGGCAGTGGCGGAAAACGCACGGCCTTACGGCTGATGGCCGCTATGGCACGGTTGCTTGAAACAGCGTCTTATGACGATATTAAAGTGCTGGATGTCTGTAAAAGGGCAGGGACGGCAAAAGGGACTTTTTTCATCCATTATAAAACCAAAGAGGAATTCATCGAAGTTTTGATGAAGGACTATATTGAGTTTGAGCATAGAACAATGCCGGTTTTTGATGGTAAAGATGGTAGCTGGCACACGACTAAAGCCGTGGGGGAATGGTACGAAAAAACATTCTCTGTGAACCATGGTTTGATCAACTGTATGGCGCAGCTTAGCAGCAAAGAAAAAGTGAATCATGACCTGTGGTGTACACGAAACCAGCGCTTGATTGACCGGTGGCTGCCTTTGGTAGAAGAAAACCTTCCGAACTCAGCCCAAGCCATGGAACTGCTGGACTTGGCGTTGCATTCTGTTGGGTCGATTATGGACCAAAGCCTTTTCTCCCGATACGGCATTGGGGCCGTTCACAGTCAGGAAAAGAAGCATAAGCCAGAGCTGCTTATGGAGCTGCATAGCTTGCTTATTTACCGCGCTATTTATGGCCGTAACCCTGAAGGCGTTGAGTTTGAATTTGTGGGTGCTTTGGTTAATGCGTGATGTTGCTGGCGTGTGATCGGCGGATTTTATTTTAAGTAGACTGAGATACGCTTTAGCGAGAAGCCCTAGGGCTTATCTTATTTACTATGCATTTCCACTCACGCCCCGCTTACTCTCTGGCCCAACCACCCGTTAGGTTACACTGTGGGGATAGTTGGTGTAGTGGCAGTGGGTGGAAATGGTACTAATTAAATCAGATATACCCTAAAGATTGATGGGCCTTGGCTCCATTGAGGGCAACGGTTCCTTCCCCAGTGCGTAGCACAGCGTGCGTTCAACCAAAATATCAGTCGATGAGAAAAAGGGCACAGGTAAATCGCTTGGTTCCAAAATTAGGGGAATTTCTGTGCAGCCAGCGATAAGCGCAGTAGCCCCTTTTTCTACTAAGGACAGTGCCAGTTTTTTCATGGCAGGTTTAATTTTACTGTGGGCAGTGCCTGCTTTTACCTCGTAGACAAGCGCCATAAAGGCAGCCTCTTCTTGCTCAGGCCACACAACTGGGTGCAACGCCTCTGCCGTTAATGCTGCTTGGTATAGGTTTGCAGTAAGGCAGGCTGGTGTCGCCATAATGCCAACCTGCTGGTTGGTGTCATCGCCTATGGATGCCTTTTGTATCTGGCTGACAGTTTCCTCAATAATATCCACTATTGGGATATTAATTGCTGCTTTGATGAAAGGTAGAAATGCATGGGCGGTGTTGCTGGGTATGACAATGAAATCAGCACCCGATTTTTCCAGCCCTTTGGCCATGGCAGCTATGGCCTCGCCCACAGGGGCCGGGTCTGATGCCAAGGCAACTTGCCTGCTTGGTAGGGTTGGGTTGTGGTCCAGCAACATACGGATATGGTCTTGGTCACATGTTGCGCCTGCACTGGCGACAATTTTTGCTAAAAAATCCACAGTGGCTTCGGGGCCCATGCCGCCAATAACGCCGGGTATTTTTACTTGCGGAGGTCGTGTTTCTTGACGGCTATTCTTCATGTATAAAAAAGAGGCCTTTGCGCGAAAGCAAAGACCTCTTTCCTCTTTTCAGGCGGGTTCTTTAAAAGTCGAAAGTTGCATTCAGCCCAATGGTCCTTGGGCGAATAGTGGTAAACTCGGCTCTTGATGTGTTGAAAATGGCAGCATGTTTGTCGCCTATACTTGTGACAAACAATTTGGCTTTCCAGCCATTCTCAGAGGCGATGGTAAAGCTAGCATTAGCGATACCGTAGCCTGGTGCAATGTCAGCCGCTGTTTCGGTTGGGTCTTTTACAGATTCAGAAATATGGCTGTAATTTGCCCGGAAAGTACCGTCTAAGCTGTCACCTACTGCAACATTATATTCTACGCCAGCGTTGAATGTGAACTCTGGAATTTGTGCAAGGCGGCTGCCAGCAAGAAAGGCAACTGCGCCGCTTGGGAATATAACGTCTTCGTTCAATGTTGCATCTGTATAGGCTGCGCTGATGTTAATCTTCAGTGCATCTGTCAGATAGGCAGTGCTTTCAATTTCAAAGCCTTGGCTTCGGGCCTTTTCAGCATTGAAAACTGTTGGAAAACCAAAACCTGAAGGGTCATAATTTACCTGCACATTGCTCCAGTCCATCATGAAGATAGCACCGTTTAGGATAACTCTGCCATCAGCAAAGCTTGTTTTTGCGCCAATTTCATAATTGATCAATGTATCAGGGTTATAGGACCGTGGAAGCGAGCCGATAGGTGCGCCTGTTAGGCCTTCATTTGCCAGCGAGAATGTATTCACGCCGCCTGCACGGAAGCCTCTGGAGATTGTGCCGTAAATCAAGCGGTTATCATCGATTTGGTAAGCGATATTTGCTTTCCATGTGAATTCACTATTGTCATTTTTGTCTGTTGTGGTGATGGGCGAGCCAAGAGCATCCACTGCTGCAAGGGCAGCAACTGGGTTGCCTGTTCCGCCAAACACCGCACCAAATACAGATGCCTGAATGAAATACCCACCGTTCAGAGCAACTGAATCGCGGCTTTCATCAAAGTAACGACCACCAAGGGTGATAGAAAGCTTTTCGCTGGCATCAAATGTAACTTCACCAAAAATGGCTTTTTGTTTGAACTCTTGTTCTTCAACCGCCACAAGGCCGTCTATGTCTTGTACATAGCTACCAATGGCACCCCCCGCGCCCAAATCGACCACAGGGCGGATAAAGGACGTAACATCTGGTGTTGAAAAGCCTCTGTCACTGATGAAGTTTTCCCTGTCTTTATAGAAGACACCAAGTTGGATGTTCACACCTTCAATGCCATCATAGGAAAAGCGCACTTCCTGCGTGAAAATCTTTTCATCAGATTCGCGCAGGTTACCCACGCCATCAACAGATGTGATTGTGGTAAGAAAGGGGTTGAAACCCCCGCCTAAGTCGGTTTGGAAAATGCTGTTTGCAGCAGGGAGTAGGCCAGCAAGGTCACGATTAATTTCAGTGTCACGGTCATAATATGATGTGGATGAAACAATCTGATAATTCTCTGCATTATAGGTGGCAGTGAAATTATACTGAGTGAAATTTGCAGTGCCGGGCTCGATGATTGAGATAGATGTTTCCCGCTCATCGTATGTGCCTGCAATCGTTCCTGCAGGATCAGTTGCAGCGTCAATATAGCTGGAATTTCTGCCGTCTAAATCAATGTCTTGAAAAATAGCTGTCATATCAAGCGTGAGTTTATCAGACGCTAACATGCGTAGACTAACGCGACCATTTAAAAGCTGTTCCCGGTTTACATTTTCGAGGCCTAAGTTAGGTGCATCGATAAAACCTGATGTGTCGCGGTATTGAAGAATGCCGCGCATGGCAATTTTGTCTTCAACTAGGGGCAGGTTAACCATCAGGTTGACCGCGCCATTAGTGCCACCGTTTGCTGTAGAAGACAGCGTTGCATCCACTTTGGCAGCAAAGCCTGTAACATCAGGCTTGTTCATTATTACTTTGATGGTGCCGCCGAGGGAACCTTCTCCGTACAGAGTACCTTGAGGGCCTCTCAGAATTTCTATCCGGCTTACATCAAAGGTTTTTATGCTTGGCTGGCCATTTTGCTGGATACCGGAAATGGGCATATCATCAATATAAACAGCAACAGGCGCTGCGCTACCACCCATGGGGGAAATGCCTCGCAGGGTTATGCTGTTTTCAACAGAAGAACGGCCATGGATGTTAAAGCCGGGGACGCGAGCGGCAAAGTCTTGAAAATCATCAATGCCCAGTGCCGCCATTTGATCACCGCTTAGGGCGGTCAAGCTGAGGGGGACTTCCTGCAGGCGTTGTTCACGCCGAAGGGCTGTTACAATAATTTCATCAAGGACGAATTCCTCGTCTGCAGCCATGGCGGTTGGTGCACATACTTGTGCAAAAATCAAAGCACTGATAGCCGGAACAAGGTTAGCCGGCTTATAGCAGCGTGGTGACGCGTTCTTCATTAATTCCTCCCGTAAAGTTTATCCTACAATAGCTTAGGTCTGAGTTTTCAATTTATTATTATTACCCAAAAATAGTGACCAATGGGTCATATTAGATATATTTAAAATGAGATGTCAAGCGCCTAATACGTATTTGGCTTGCAGCGTCTTCTAGATATTAAGATAGGCTATGGAAAGCCTTGCGGGATATTTCCATGAGGATATGTATAATTTTCTTGCAATATGACCTGTTGGTCAGTAAAAGCCAATTTAGCTTCTCGCGATATGTATGGGGAAGTGCTCAGGGTCCATAGGTAGTTAGTAGATGAACACTCAAGCATTTAAAAAGATAATTCTAGAGGCACCAACTTTCCGCAAGCGTGGGCAGATCCATGGGGAAATGCTGCGTGGTTTGATCATAGAACATCAAACCCGGTGGGAAGAGGATGTCGTGCGTAGTACAGGATTGCACCCTGACGCGTATCTTGATGGCCTTCTGAATGAGACAAATTTTATGCCTGCCATCGAACGGTGGACACCTTTTCTTTTAGAAGAAGTGAGAGGCATGGCCGAAGGCGCAAATATTGATTTCCGCTATATGTTTGCGCGGCAATTGAGTGATGAAGAACCATGGTACCGGGCAGAAAAAAAATTGCCCCAGACCAGAGGGCGCGGCTGTAGCTCTATTGGGCGAGATGCCAGTGATGATGATGTCACGATGATTGGGCAAAATATGGATACGCCTACATGGTATGATGGCCACCAGTTTTTGTTCCACCATAAAGGCCCAGACTTGGCGGCAGAGGTTATGAGTTTTTCTTTGGCAGGGAAATTAAATTTGTGCGGCATGAACAGCCATGGGTTGGCTGTATGTTGTAACTCATTAACGCAGCTTGATTATTCACGGAACGGATTACCGGAAGACTTTGTCGTTAGAGGGTTTTTGGCGCAGCATAGCCTGAAAGACGGCTTGGCCTTCATGCATGATATAGAGCACGCGTCTGGGCAGAATTACACCGTAGCGGGGAAGGGCAGCCGAGCGATCAATTTGGAAGTGTCAGCAAAAAGCATTGCTGAGTACCAACTGTCGTCCGAGGCGGACAGAGTGTTCCATACCAACCACCCTTTTAGGAATACAGACCATTCCATTCAAACCGCGCAGGTGGCCGCAGGGCAGGCAGTACCCGGCAGTGTTAGCACAAAGCCGCGCTACCAAGAATTGGCAGCTCGTTTTTCAGATAAGGCCACGCCAGTAACAATTGAGCATATGAAAGCAGCCTTTAGCAGCCACAAAGGCCCTATTTGCAGGCACCCAGACGATGGCAGCAATGCTATTACACTCGGCTGCATCATCATGGAACTGGGGGAAAAACCGCTGATGCATCTGGCACCGGGCACACCTTGCACAACGCCTTTTAAAACCTATCAGTTTGAGGAGGATGGTTAGATGATAACTTTGCCCTCACCCTATGGCTACGCATCCTGCACCAAAACCGTAAAACAACAGGAATTTTCTCATGATTAAAACAAAAATCACCGAGATGTTTGGCAGCGAATACCCCATAATTTGCGGCGCTATGATGTGGTTGGGGGTGCCTGAACTTGTGGCGGCCGTCAATAACGCTGGTGGTATTGGCACGCTTACAGCGGCCATTTTCCAAACGGAAGAAGAATTCCGTGGAGCCATTCAGCGCACGCGTGAACTAACAGACAAAGCCTTTATGGTGGGGGTAACAATATTACCGTCCATCGCCATAACCGACGAGCATTATAAAATGTATCTTCGGGTGTGCGCGGAAGGGCAGTGCCGGGGGTGGAAATAGCCGGTGCACCAATTGATACGGCTTGTGGCAAAGAATTTATTACAATGCTGAAAGACAAAGGTGTCTTGCTTTTTCAAAAAGTGGGGTCGCTTCGGCATGCCTTGCATGTGCAAAAGGTTGGGTATGATGGTGTCTATGCTGCGGGCATTGAAGAAGGCGGGCACCCGCTGAATGACGATGTTAGTACTATGATACTGACACCCAAATTATCACGGGAACTGGACATTGCTGTTGTAACCACTGGTGGTATCGCAGATGGCGAAACCATGGCCGCAGCCCTAACGCTGGGCGCTGATGGTGTGAGATGGCGACACGGTTCATGGCGACGCAGGAATGCAAAATTCATGAGAATATCAAGCAAGCATTGGTCGTCGCGCAGGAAACTGATACAACTATTGCAGGTAAAAGCCTGCATTTGCAGTTTCGTGCATTGAATAATGATTTGCTAAAAGAAATTGTAGAAATGGAAAAATCTGGCGGGGGCCTCAAGGAGATGTTGCCTCTTCTAAGCGGTAAGCGCGCCAAGAAAGCCTATGTGACCGGTGACCATGAAACCGGCTTGTTCACAGTGGGGCAATCCATTGGGTTAATTGATAATGTGCCAACCATGTCTGAGTTGCTGAAGGGCATGGTGCAGGGGGCGAAAGACCAGTTGAAATCAGTTAGTTATTCACTGGGTGGTTAAACACTGGTTGCTTGAATGTTGGGCGGCTAAACACTGGGCGATTCAATGTTTAGACCGTGTCCGTTTTAGTTTGTTACAGGTCTGCTCACTCCCCTTTCTTTCGGGAATTAGAGCGTATCCGGTTTAATATATAACACCTGCCCACGCCCCCTACCCAACCACCCCACAGTGTATCCTAGGGGGTAGTTGGGTAGGGGG
>JAESQS010000067.1 GCA_016765035.1 Kordiimonadaceae bacterium
ATGGGCGATGCCCGCACGTACGACCATGTGTGCGCTATTCGTGCTGTTAACTCTACCGACGGTATGACAGCAGACTATTACCCCTTCCCCCATGATTTCCTTGGCCGTGTTGCCACGCGCATCATCAATGAAGTGCGCGGCATTAACCGTGTGGTGTATGACATCACCAGCAAACCACCAGGCACCATTGAGTGGGAATAGCCTGACACTAAAAGATGCCTGCCCCTATAAAGATTGGTGTGCATTTATATATTTGACAAGACTAACCTCTGGTGGAATAGTTACACCCTAATCATTTTCTTAGGGGGATTCCATGAGTTTAGTTTTTTGTTCTGCCTGTGGTGAACAGGTTGCAGACACTGCATTGTCGTGTCCAAAATGTGGTGCTGTTCAGGCAGGTCCAAAGTCCGAAAAAGGTTTTGTACCAACGTTGCTCTTATGTTTTTTCTTTGGAATACTGGGATTTCACCGCTTTTATGTCGGTAAAATAGGCACCGGTATTTTGATGGTTATCACACTCGGCGGCTTCGGTATTTGGTCTATGATAGATTTTATCAGGATTGCTATCGGGTCCTTCAAAGATTCTGAAGGTCTTACTGTTAAAAATTAACGGTATTTGAGAGGCAAATATTATGGCCTTTTGCCGGACATGTGGCAGGGAGATGCAGGCTGCTGTTTTAGCCTGCTCCGCCTGTAATCCTGAGAATAGCTTAGGTGTAAGTGATAAGAGTTATGGATTAGCTGTTGTGCTCTGCGGTGTATTCGGAGTGCTTGGTGTTCACCATTTCTATTTACGAAACTGGTTTCATGGTTTGATTGACTTGGTCCTTTCAGTTGTTGGTTTTTATTGTGTTTTTTTTGTAGTAGATCCAGTTTTTCAGATTTTTGGAGCTCTTTTACTTATTCTTGATGTTATTCATACTGTCGTGATTATGTACCGATTATTCGTTGGTAAATGTTATGATGGAGATGGTGCACTTGTTACTTTTCCAGGGCAGGTGCGGTAAAATAGTTGTTGCCGAAGGTTTCAGTTTCGTTGGCAAAAATGAGATCAAGAGTAAGAAGTGTGTATAAAAAAAGGCTCAGGTTTCTGGGCCTTTTTTGATTCTGTAACCTGAATATACATCATAGAATGATAATATTTGGCGTTGCTGATGGGTGCTCTCAGGAAAGTCATTGGTTTCTTTGGCCTTAGCCCCTAAATATAACAGCAGTTTATGACCCCCTCTGGAGGCACCTATATGTCCACCACCCGTAAAAATGTTTCTGTTGATGCACGGCCAAAGCGTCAAGCAACTGTAAAGCAGATACGCGCCATGAAGGGCGGCACGCCGATTGTGTGCCTAACTGCCTATGTAACGCCTATGGCTGTTAGGCTTGATAAACACTGTGATTTATTGCTGGTTGGGGACAGCGTAGGCATGGTGCTGTACGGCATGGATTCTACACTGGGTGTTGACCTTGATATGATGATCAGGCACGGCCGGGCTGTGTGCAAGGGTGCAGAGAAGGCCATGGTGGTTATTGATATGCCTTTTGGGTCTTATGAAGAATCGAAAGAGCAAGCTTTTCGCAATGCAGCGCGCGTGCTGTCGGAAACGGGGGCAGGGGCCGTTAAACTAGAAGGCGGCGTTGAAATGGCAGAAACGGTTGAGTTTTTGACCCGCCGCGGGGTGCCTGTGTTTGGGCATGTTGGCCTTATGCCGCAGTCTGTCAATTCTTATGGCGGATACGGTGCTCATGGCCGTAAAGTTGATGAATGGCAGCCAATTTTAGATGATGCCAAAGCCATAGAAGCGGCAGGAGCCTTTGCTGTTGTTGTGGAAGGGGTGGCCGAGCCGCTTGGGCGCAAAGTTACAGAGGAGCTTTCTATCCCTGTTATTGGTATTGGTGCATCCAACCAATGCGATGGCCAAATTTTGGTAACGGAAGACATGATGGGGCTTTTCACCATAAACCCAAAATTTGTGAAGCGGTTTGCCGAGATTGGTGACAACATTGAAACTGCAATTGAAAGCTATGCAAACGAAGTGAGAAGCCGCAAATTCCCTGCGGAAGAGCATACATATAAGATGGCGAAATCCAACAGTTAACCGCTGCCGAAATATAACCATAATTTACTGGTGTGTTCGGGTTTGCTTATCGCCGCAGCTTTGGCTATGGTAGCCGCGAAAATGGGATATATCCCAAGAGAATAATATAAAGCCATTCATGCCTTGCGCTGAATTGGCTTGTCTGAGGAGTTTCGTGTGTCGGACAACAACCCAGACCTCGCTGCACAAGAGGTTGACGAAGAGCTACGCCGTGACCAGTTGAATGCTGTCTGGAAGGCGTATGGCAAATATATCATTGGGGGTGCTGTTGGTATCGTTCTGGCTGTAGCCGGGAATGAAGTCTACAGTTCCCGTGTGATAAGCGCCCAAGAGGCAAATGCTGCTGCTTTTGAAGTTGCGCAGAAAGAAAGCGTAACTGAGGGCGCTGACGCAGCGCAAGTATGGGCTGATGCACTGCCACAGCTAACGGACGGGTATGTTGCCCTTGGGGAATTGCGCCTTGCCCAAGTAACAGCCAAAAACGGTGATATTGATGCAGCCATTGCTGCATATGATAAAATTGCTGCCAGCAACCAGCATGATGATGTGTTGAAATCCTTTGCTCAACTTATGTCTGCTTTGTTGATTGCTGAGCATAAAGGAAACCTTGATGAGGCCCTCAGCCGTCTGTCGGTGTTGGCAATAAAAGGTCTGCCTTGGTATTTTAGTGCGCTTGAGCAATCGGCTTTTATTGATTTGCAACAAGACCAGCCTGACGCAGCTTTAAGCAAGTTTCTTTTGCTAGCAGGTGATACGCAGACACCAAGAGCCATTCAAACACGCGCAATCCAGTTTAGGGATATGCTGGAAAGCCAAGCTAGGGCTGCACTACCGATGCAGAGTGCAGATGCAACAGCAGATGCCGTAGCAGAAATGGAAACTGAAGAAGGTGCAGCAAAAGATGATGAATAATAGCACACCATCAAAGGTGGCGCGGGTTGCCCTTATTTTGGTCACAGCCCTTTCTCTCAGCGCGTGTAGCTTTTTTAAAGGCAGTGGAAAAAGCAAGTCCGCATATGATGATGAGGGCCGGGAACGGATTTCAATTTTGAATTCTGGGCAGGCACTAGAAGTTGATGTTTCCGTAGCTGGGGTGGCTGTTGTGCTGCCAAAGCCATACGCGAATGTAAGTTGGGCACAAGTGGGTGGTAATAGCACCCATTCTGTACAGCATCTGGAACTTAGTGACAGCTTATCACTTGCATGGCGTCGTAAAATTGGTGTCGGCAATAAAAAATATGAACGCATGGTTGCAGGGCCGATTTCAGGCTCAGGCCGTGTTTTTGCTGTGGATGTGGAAGGTACAGTAACCGCTGTATCTCTTTCTACTGGCAAGGTAATTTGGTCTCAAGAAGTAACAAGCCCTGACGAGCGCAGTGATGTTGGTTTTGGCGGCGGTGCTGCCCTTTACGGTGACACGGTTTATGTAACATCTGGGCACGGCATTATTGTTGCACTTGATGCAGCCACCGGCAGGGAAGAATGGCGCTATTCAGGTGTTGTCCCTTTTCGCGGTGCACCAACAGCATCTAAAGACAGGCTTTTTGCCGTTACTCATGACAATCAAATGTTGGCGTTTGACCCCTCCGATGGCTCCCTCTTATGGGATCAGGTTGGTATCGCGGAAAGCGCTGGTATGCTGGGGGCTGCAAGCCCGGCATATGATGGCAATACCATTGTAACTGCTTTATCCTCTGGGGAACTTATTGCGATGCGCGGCGTGAATGGCCGTATTCTATGGCAAGACGCCCTGACAAGTTCCAAGCGCCTAACACCACTTGCAACGCTTACAGACATTGACGGAAACCCTGTGATCGATGGCGGTCGCGTTTATGCGGTAAGCCATGCTGGCCGTATGGTGGCTGTTGATATGCGTACAGGTGAACGCGCTTGGGAAGCAGATGTTGCTGGTGTTAGCACACCGTGGGTCGCTGGCGAATATGGCTATGTAACAACGGTTGATGGGGAAGTTGCCTGTATATATCTTAGCAACGGCAGGGTGCGCTGGGTTCAGCAACTCCAACGTTTTACTGACCAAGAAGAACGGCGAGGCTTAATTAGCTGGAATGGCCCTATTTTGGCAGGGGACAGGCTGCTTGTGACCAGTACACATGGCTATGCTCTGTCACTTTCCCCTTACACTGGAGATGTGCTTAGTGGCGTTGAGCTGCCAGCAGGGTCTAGTACAGCGCCAATTGTAGTGGATAACACCTTCATTGTTCTAACGGATAAAGGCGAGCTTGTAGCCTACCGTTAAAAAATACCCGAGAAATAACACCATGTTGCATAGGCGATATGGTTGGAATAGGTGACTAAAAATGAGTTTTACAATTGCCATTGTTGGACGACCCAACGTGGGCAAATCCACTTTGTTCAACCGTTTGGTGGGCAAAAAGCTGGCGCTAGTGGACGATACACCCGGTGTAACGCGTGACCGTAGGGCAGGCGAAGGCAATATCGGCGACTTGAAGTTCAATATGTTTGATACAGCCGGGCTTGAAGACGGGGAACCTGAATCATTGTCCGAGCGCATGAAGGTACAGACACTGCTTGCGCTAAAAGAAGCTGACATTGCAGTGATGATGTATGATGCCCGTGTGGGCGTTGCCCCGATGGACGAGCATTTTGCTGCGTGGCTGCGCAAGGTGAATACGCCTGTTATTCTTGTGGCTAATAAATGCGAAAGTAAAGTTGCCAGTGCTGGCATTTTTGAAGCATATGGCCTTGGGCTAGGGGAACCTGTGCCTTTGTCTGCTGAACATGGGGACGGTTTGGCAGAGCTGTATCAGGCCATTGTAGAAGAGCTTCGTAAATTAGGCATTGACCCTTATGAAGATGAAACTGCTGAGGCCGCCGCTGCTGAAGCCGCTGCTGCCCGCCGTGCTGCGGCGAGTGGCCCTGAGGAAGGCGATTTAGACTATGAATTTCAGGATGCCGACGCTGTTGAAGATGATGTCCAACGCCCGCTAAAACTGGCGATTGTTGGCCGGCCAAATGCTGGTAAGTCAACGCTTATCAACCACCTTTTGGGTGAAGATCGCATGATCACTGGCCCCGAAGCGGGCCTAACACGCGATTCCATTGGCATTGATTGGGAATGGGACGGTCTGGCTGTAAGGCTATTTGATACAGCAGGTATGCGTAAACGCGCCCGTGTGACCGAGAAGCTTGAAAAGCTCTCTGTGGCCGATGGCTTACGTGCTGTGCAATATGCTGAAGTTGTTGTGTTGTTGTTGGATGCGGAACTGGGCATTGAAAAGCAGGACCTTAAAATTGCAGAGCATGTAGTTTCTGAAGGTCGGGCTTTGGTTATTGCCCTGAATAAGTGGGATTTGGTCGACGACCGCATGAAAACCCAGCGCCATTTGACGGATGTTCTAACCCGCAGCTTGCCGCAGCTTAAGGGCGTTAAAGTTATTAACTTCTCTGGCTTAACAGGCAAGGGTACACAGCATTTGATGCCTGCCGTGAAAGAGGTTTACGAGATTTGGAATGCGCGCATTCCAACGTCTGCCTTTAACCGCTGGTTGGCGGATGCGCTCGAAAAACACCCTGCGCCGTCTGTTTCTGGTCGACGGATTAAAATACGGTATGGAGCGCAGATTAAAACGCGGCCTCCGACATTTTCGCTGTTTTGTGACCGACCCACTGCGTTGCCTGATAGCTATATTCGCTATCTTGAAAACGAATTGCGCCGTGATTTCGACTTGCCCGGTGTACCCCTTCGGGTAACGCTCAAAAAAGGGGAAAATCCTTTTGAGGGCCGTCGCCGTAGAAATCAGACATTGTCATCTAAGCGTAAAGATAAAGAAAAAGGATAAGCTGTATAAAAACTGCGGTTTACTGGTTTAAATACGTAGTTTGGGCTGCTTAGTTTTTGACCTTTCATGTTCAGGCTTTATAGTCTGAGCATGAACAGGTTTTTCCTTTTGATATCAATGTTGTTACTGCAAAGCCCCGTGGGGGCATTTGTCGTGGCGGACCCCTCCCAAAAAACAATTATTTTTACGACAGACTGGAAAGCGCAAGCCGAGCATGGTGGCTTTTATCAGGCCATCGCAAAAGGCTTTTACGCGCGGGAGGGCTTAAAGGTGGTTATTCGCCCCGGTGGGCCACAAAGCGATAATCCACGCCTTATTGCAGCAGGTGCTCTTGATGTGGCAATGGCCTCTAATGGGTTTCAGCCTCTTAACCTATTGGCTGCTGGCGCTGACGTAAAAGTGGTCATGGCAAGCTTTCAAAAAGACCCTCAGGTTATGATAGTGCATCCGCACATAGGGGCAAAAAGCTTTGCCGACCTAAAAGGGATGCCTATATTTATGTCGGACAGCGCTATGGCAACATTTTGGCCGTGGCTCAAAAAACGATTTGGTTATGACAATAAACAGATCAGAAAATACAGCTATTCGCTTGCGCCGTGGCTCGTGAATAAAAACAGCGTGCAAGAAGGCTATTTGTCGTCTGAACCCTTTTCTGCGCAAAAGGCAGGGGTGAAACCAGATGTACTGTTATTCGCTGATGCGGGATATCCCGGCTATGCGGGCATGGTTATGGTGCGCGGTGCTTATTTGCGAGAGAATGGCGCGCTTGTTAGGTCTTTTGTAAAAGCATCTATTGCAGGCTGGCAGGATTATATTTGGGGCGACCCTAGCGCAGGGAATGCGTTGATATTGCATGATAATAGGGAAATGACGCCTGAGTTGCTGGCTTATGCCATCAAAGCGATGAAAGACAACAACATGGTAGGCCCTCGGGCCTCGGTAGGGCAGATGAGCCACAAGCGCTGGGGGGCTTTTTTCAGCGAGATGTCAGCATTAGGGTTATTTGACCCCGCCCTAGATGTGAAAAAAGCCTATACGCTGGACTTTATTACCAGCACACAAGGGCAGAATTAATGCTTGAGGCGCAAAATATTAGCCACAGCTTTGATAGCGAGCCCCCCATTCTTGATGATTTATTTCTATCAGTGGCAACAGGTGAAATTGTAGCTTTGCTGGGTCCAAGCGGGTGCGGTAAATCAACATTGCTGCGGCTTGTTGCTGGGCTTATTGAGCGCCAGCAAGGCACATACAGCCTGCCACCAAGCGAAGATGTGGCCTTTGTTTTCCAAGAACCATCTTTGATGCCGTGGAAAACAGTGGCAGAAAATGTTTCCCTGCCTCTGGATATCACCGGGGAAAGTAACGCTGCCGCAGTGCTGGAAGCGTTGGAATTGCTTGAAATAGCTGATTTGGCGAACCGTTACCCAGCGCAAATTTCAGGCGGTCAAAAAATGCGCGTATCTCTTGCTAGGGCGCTGGTTTCAAAGCCGAAACTGCTGCTGCTGGATGAACCCTTTTCAGCACTTGATGAAATACTGCGCTTTAAAATGAATGAATTGATGTTGCAGCTTCGGGACACACTGGGCCTAGCAACCCTGTTTGTAACGCACAGCATTTATGAAGCCGTTTATCTGGCAGACAAAATACTTGTTTTGAAAGACGGTGGTGTAGTAGGCGCTGTAACACCAAGCCTTGACCGGGCTGTGCCTGCAGCCACTCAGCGTAGTTCCGTGGGCTATTTACTGGCAACGGCGCAGGTTTCTGCCATGCTGTCG
>JAESQS010000068.1 GCA_016765035.1 Kordiimonadaceae bacterium
CTGATCAAATACCCTGACCAAATCGGTCAGGGTATCTTCTGCTTTGCCTTTATCTGGCATGACTAAGTGACATTGTTAGGCTGTGCGCCCTGCAAAGCTTTATGCCGGTACGCGCCATGCACTTCTGGCACTATCTGTTCATGCTTACACCAATGGCCAAATAGAGGACGCTCAACATCATGTTTTCTTGCAAACATCTTGAGCGTGTCCATATCTTCGCAGGTCAAGGTCCGTACCCAAAACCGCGGTATTGATAAGACCCTGTACAAACTCATCATAGGTTTTCTCCAGGATATGGCCGCCCCCTGCCTAAATTCTGCCGTGTGTTTCGTACCCATAGTCGTTCTCCATTCGCGTACAATACGTGGTTAAAGTAGCGGAACTAAACCGTGGCAGGTCCACTTTCTGTTCAATTGGAACTCGGGTTGGATCGATCTTTTTACTGAGAGCCCTCGTGCCTTTAAACTTCTTCCGTGTCCAGAACTTAACCGCCGACAAGCCAAGGGGAAGCCCATCCGTTGTCACTGCGAGGCTCGCATGCATCAAGATGCCGCAAACTTTATGGACCCTAGACGGCCTTGTTTGTCCCTGCCGCTGTTGATGCTTTTTGTGAACCCAATCAGCCGGGGCCGCTTTCGCTGGTATTAAAACTCAGAAGTATCGTGAAGAACTAATATGGGGCCGTCACCAGCGGCTGCAAAGCGAGCCTGAGTAGCACGGAAATGACCCGCTAAAATATCGGCTTCACTGACATTGCCGTTGGACAGAAAACGGTAGGCTGCCTTTGTATTGGCCCAGTCTTTGTATTGGCCCAGTCTTGGCACGCTAGCGGAATGCTCTCCCCGGTGCCGGCGGCCAACTGCTCCAGCAAGGACTTGAAACGGCGCCCCAAGCGCACGTCTTTAAAAGCATCCACCGCTATCTCACCCTCAATCCAGCGGTGCACATCCTCAACTTTACTGTTATCCTTACCCATCAAGCACCCCTTTGATACAACTCAGGTGCTGGACAATGAATCACAACCGATTCCTGCAGGGCAAGACAATTCTATAATCGCTGCAAAATAGTGCTGCAGACTTGTGGGTAATTGAAAGGAGCGGCGAACGCTTACCAAAACATTAGTTTTTCAGAGTTAAATTACCCGAGACCTTACTATATTTCGCTTGGATGAACGTGCGGGTTCTATCTTGTACTTTGACCGTAATTGGCTGAGATTTTCGACTGATTATGCCATTGTGAAGTATTGTGGAAATGTCGTAGGTACCTTCATCATAATTTAGCTGTACTTCATCGCCAAACTTGGTGCTGGAAACTACTTTTCCATCGACTAAAATGTCGACGACATTACTCTCTTTTTTTAACAGAAATTTGGGATTGTCTATACTTATATTGAGCGTACCTGTCATTTTCCTAGTCCTTATTACAATATTAGAGACGGTGGAATTATCCCCCGTATCTTGATTGACATATTTAGCTCATAGCCGCAGAAACAACGTCATTTACTAAATAAGCTAATGATCCCAGAAGTGCACCACCTGCGGCGCCAGGACCCGCGCCAACGCCACCAATTACCGCGCCGCCCAAGGCGCCTGTAACTGCACCGGCGGTTGCTGCTCCGGCTAAGCCACCCCATGTCCAACCCCCATTGACGAAATCAATTTCAAATGTGTTGAGTTCTGTAATTGTAAAATTAGCATTCATGACTATTTCTCCATTTTCTAGTCTGTTTTAGAACCGGAGCTGAACAAGTGACTATACTTGTCAGTCCGGCCTATTTTGCTAATGTGAACCATTCACACCAACGGATGCGCCCTTGGCATAATGATTCTGCCAAACGTGCAAAGCTCTTAAAGTTCTGTGCTCCCTAGCACTATAGCGAAGGGCTTGTCGGACGATAGACAGCGTAAGTACTATGCTGCGCCAACACCATACATGCGTCCCCACAAGTCTGTCAGTTTAAGTGAGACTTTTTCTTCGCGCTTTTTAAAATTGCTGGTGGGGGTTAGTTCCAGCGCTATACCCGTGAAATGGCCTGAGAATTCTTCTTCGTTATAGGTGCGTTCACCAAAAGCAGGGTCGTGCACCGTAAATTTTTTGCCTGACACAGCTTTCAAGACGACAAAATGGTTCATATCCCAGTGTAAGATCGCTGGTAATTTAACCTGTCCGATCATCTGCAATGGCACTTTAATAGGCCGCGTGCCAAACTGCATCTTTCTAGCAACATCAATAACATGCTTTAAAGTCATGCCTTGCAGGCCTCCAGCATATTTGCGGCGCAAGCTGGCGAGGTCAGTTTTAAAGCCGTAATAGCCAGCGACCATTGCTAGTGCCGCAAGGCCACATTCAGCCGCTTCATTCTGACGAATGGCGGGAAGGCGTGCGCTGCCTGAAAGGTTTAGTGCAGATATCGACATAAAATTCAATTTTCTCACAGAGAAGAACGGAGTACGGGACAAGGTTGTGCCCCTCACCAGCAGCTATTTTATTTACAAGTTTCCGAACAAAATCGGTTCCCAAGGCAGGCGTGCGCGTGGGACTCCGAACATGTCAGTGTACCCGTCTTTGCTTCCGCCATGCACAGCTGTCAGCTGGGTGGATGACAATGTTTCAATTTCAGATAGTTCTTTGATATCTATTTCTTGTGTTTCATTCATAGCTCCTGTTTTCTAGCCTGTGGTGCATGCACCCATTGTATTTGAAGGATAATCCCCTGCTTCTGTGCCGGGGCTATCCGACGGTAGAATTTCTGAATTTGGAATAGTCTTGATGAAATTTAAGTTCTCCCCCCAACGGCGCGAAGTGGCTCAAGTAACCAATCAATAAAACTACGTCGTTCCAACACGATATTGGCCTGCAGGGTCATGCCGCTTTGAAGGGCGATTTCACTACCCCTTGCAGTAATATTTTTGGCAGTTAATTTTGCCGTAACCCAGTAGACGGGTTCTTTCACTTCAAAGGGCGCAAATGTTTCGTTTGGTGCGAGGATTGTTTTTGTGACTTTGGTTATAGTTGCAGTGAAGGATCCAAACCGTTGGTAAGGAAAAGCATCATATAACAGCCTTACCTCTTGGCCTTCTTCTACAAACCCCACAGCCCGGCTCGGCACAAATAGCTCGGCTTCCAGGACACTACCTTCCGGCAAAATAGAGAAAAGGGGTTGCCCGGCCTGAACGCTACGCCCAATAGCAGTCCCTGCAATGGAAACAACACGGCCATTCACGGGCGATATTAAGGTGTAGGCACGGCGGCCTTAAACAGGCCAAGAGTGTGGACTCGATTACACAACACTTAGCAGCGGAGAGATATAGCATGTTGAGGAGTAAACTGAAGGGACTTAGGGTGTTGTAACAGCCACGGGAGGTGGCTACGACGCGCCGTCAAAACGCCAGATCTCACTCAACCCTTGGCTAGACGCCGCCTGACGAGGTTTATTTTAATTCCATATTGAGGCATGCCCAATATGGGCAAAAGTACCATAATTGAAAACAACAGACCTACCTTTACAAAGCTGTGCACCTGTCCAAACAATGCGGCCCACCTCTCATTCAGCGTGTTGAAGATATGTAAGGCTACAAATAGCTAAATATTTCTTGCGATGTGTAGCCACAACGGTGTTTTTACCTGTTCGGAGGCATACTTTAGTAACCTAAATCTGCTGTTGGTCGTCTATAATCAAGTTAGCTGTTCAGAAAAGTAGGGCGCGATGCGTGCGACCTTGAGGAGAATACCATTGAAAAATTTGCTGTTGATTTGTAGCCTTTTAGTGCTCTTTATAGGCACAAGCCTGCAAGCTGAGCCCATCACCATCGGTGAAAAATTTACGATCCAGTCCGCTATATTAAAAGAAGAACGACCTTATTTGGTGCATCTGCCTGTAAGTTATGAAGGCAACAAGTCACAGCTCCAAAAATACCCCGTGCTTTACATTTTAGATGGCAGCTCAAGCTTTGTGATAGCCAGCAGCATTGTCAGCGACATGGCCACAAGCACTCAAATTCCTGAGCATATTGTTGTGGCTATTCCTAATACGACTGACCGCACCCGTGATCTGACACCGAACAATTCGATCTATGGGTATGACGGGGAAAGAAGCCCGGATGTTGAAACCAGTGGTGGCGGTGACAAATTTCTGCAATTTATTGAGCAGGAATTAATTCCGCAGATCAATAAAAATTACCGCACAATGGATTATACGACATTTGCTGGCCATTCGTTTGGCGGCCTGACGGTTTTGCATAGCTTCCTTAGTCAACAAGGCCTCTTTGATAACTATCTAGCAATTGATTCCAGCCTATGGTGGGACCATCGCATCATGCTTAAACGCGTCAAAAAATTTGTCGGCACTCACACGGATTCAAATGCCCGCATATTCATGAGCACTGCCGACCGGACAGATGATCCCAATGGTGAAGGGATGGCTGTACCAAACCGCACCTTTTTTGAAACGCTAAAGAACAGTGGCTTCCCTAATTTACATGTGGCGCAGCAGTCATTTAAAAATGAAGACCATGGCTCTGTGCCATTACCCTCTTTATATTACGGGCTACTTAATCTTTTTGATGGGTATAAGATTAAAAGGGATGTGTTGTTAGAAGGCGCGGATGCAGTTGCCAAGCACTATGAGGTTTTTTCAAAGGCTCGTAATACTGTGTTTTTACCACCTGAAGAAATGATTGGTGATTTTGCAAAGTGGTTTACAGAAGACAAGCCGCATCTAGCACAAGGCTTTTTCGAATTGAATGCTGCAAATTATCCGACTTCTGAAAAAGCACAAAAGCAATTGGCTGAGTATCTTAAGACTAAAAAATAGCCCGCACTTAAGGGGCACAGGCAAATGGCTGGTGCCCCTATTACTCAGCACAACCCCGCATGTTTGGAGCCTGCCTCAGTAGCGTTGGTAAAACGCCACTAGCTGCGCCTGCAATCCCCAACTAAGTTAACGCCCGGTGATACTCACCTACCCAAGTTTTGTAGTCTAAGTTAAAACTATGTCCGCAAAACGGATGCAGTGTTGGCTTAGATATCAAGCATATAATTTATGGCAAGTGCTGCTGCAGGTATCGATGGGCGCACACAAAGGAAGGCATGACACCCTAAATCAGAAATCCCGTTACAAATTCCGCTACAAAATGGCAATTTTTAGATTGCGGACTGGTAATTTTTACAGCGGCTGTGTGTTAAAGTCGACAGTATTGAAGGCGTGGTTGATACTCTAATATGTTCCTACAACCAACGTTAAAAGGAACAAACAAAATATGCAGATACTGAAATTTTTTATAGTGGCTGTGTCGCTTATCATGTCATTGAGTGGTTGTGGTTCCAGTGAAAAAATATATGCCGATCACGACCCTGCGCAAGACTTCAGCACCTACAAATCCTTTGGCTGGCTGGGTGAAAAACCTGTTGTTGCCATTGGCGAATATCAGGTGAGTCCGTTGACTATGCAGCGCATTATGGACGCCATTGTCACAAACTTGGAAGCAAGGGGTTACCTGTATACCGACAATGTTCTCACTGCTGACTTTGCGGTCGGATTTTCAGTCGGAGCACGAGATAAGGCACAGACCTATACAAATTCCAGCAGTCTTGATCCCTGGATGTATCGCAGTAACTGGCGATGGGGAGGTGTATATTACGGCAACTATTCGACAACGAGCGTTAATATTTATACCGAAGGTACTTTGGCAATTGATATATTTGATGTCGCAAGAAAAAGCCCTGTGTGGCATGGGACAGCCAAAAAACGTCTATCAAAGAAAGAACTAAACCAGCCGACAGTAGACGTTAACAATATTGTCGCAATGGTGCTTGCAAATTTTCCGCCAACGCAAGCCCCCTGACCCCCGCGCTCATGATGTTGTGAAAGTCTTAGAATGCAGAAATTTTGGATTTCCACTTTTGCGGCCTTTTGTCTGGCTGGGTGCGCAACCACCATTGATCATCGACCCCTTTCAAAGGAAGAATTCTATCAGGTCGATTTTCAGACATTAGTACCTGAACGCTGGTGGGGAGATTTTCCGCCACCAAACGTTGAAGAGAACCTGAAATCTTTCGCCGCTGCAAAGTATGCCCGTCACGGTAAAATACAATCTGGATCCACAACTGAAATACCCATTGTCAATATGCTCGTTTTATCGGGAGGCAGCGCAGACGGCGCGTTCGGTGTTGGTATTTTATCTGGCTGGACCGAAAGTGGGCAACGGCCTGAATTTGACTATGTCACAGGCATAAGCACGGGTGCCTTGATTGCACCGCTGGCCTTTCTTGGCTCGGCCTATGATGAGATGCTATCAACTGCCTACACCTCTATTGACCGTAGTATGGTTTTTCGCTTGAAGGGCCTTGCAGGTTTTCTGTGGGGGTCTTCTTTGGCAGATACCAAGCCGCTAGAACAATTATTGGATC
Organism: Kordiimonadaceae bacterium; assembly: GCA_016765035.1. Taxonomy (GTDB): domain Bacteria; phylum Pseudomonadota; class Alphaproteobacteria; order Sphingomonadales; family Kordiimonadaceae; genus Kordiimonas. The sequence goes on from JAESQS010000068.1 coordinate 6,409, forward strand.
AATATATTACGCCGGATGTTGTAAAGGCGATAGCGGCTGAACATGAGCGAGGCCGGGTCCTTTCTGTGTTGACCACACAGCTTGATGCGCTTCGCCCCACGGTTTGGAA
>JAESQS010000069.1 GCA_016765035.1 Kordiimonadaceae bacterium
GGGCCTTTCCTGATGCGACCTGAGGTATCAGAATGCGAACCATGACAAGGGCAGAACCACCCGCCATATTCGCCTTTATCATCCCCGGATTTAGAACCAAGGGGTACACAACCAAGGTGGGTACATGTACCAATGAGAATTAGCCACGCGTCTTTACCTTCAGTGATGCGCTCTTCATCGGTTTCTTTATCAACCAATGAGGCAATATCTACTGTGCGAGCCTCAGCAATTTCTGCTGCGGTCCGGTGACGAATGAAAATCGGTTTACCGCGCCATTTTACAACGATGCTCTCACCCACGGCGATTGAGCTAATGTCAATCTCAACAGTGGAAAGGGCAAGCGTGTCAGCCGCCGGATTCATTTGGTCAACAAATGGCCACATAACCATTGCTGTTCCTACAGCGGCACCACCTGCCGCTGCGATATGAAGAAAGTCACGTCTAGTGGCTTCTTCACCGTCATGTGTATCTTTGATAGCGCTCATTTAATCTTCCCTGACAGGAACTATATGCATTAGGTCCACAGCCCTACTCCTGCTAGACCATATACTAGCTGTTCAACGTTTAAAAAACCTGCGGCACAAAGTCGCAGTTTTCAAACAAACACTCTAGCCATACACTCAACGCCAATTAAGGCCTTAAGTGAATAGCGTTTGGTTTAATCGTCAGCAGCCAAAGAGGCAAGCCTTTATGCGCGTTACATTAAAATAAATGCGTTAATTTTGTGTAGCCTTAGCACTAGCCCATTGAACCACTCCAAGTAAGGGGATAGTGTGCGCCGCATGGATATTGCCCTTTACCAACCAGACCAGCCACCAAATACCGGCACATTATTACGCCTTGGTGCCTGCTTGAAAACACCCGTTCATATCATTGAACCCTGTGGTTTCCCTTTCTCCAAGCGCTCCTTGAAGCGTTATGCGATGGATTATGCTGACTTTGTAGAGGTGCACCACCATCTGGACTGGGCCGCCTTCCTCGACTGGGTCACAGAACACGATAGACGCCTTGTGCTATTATCTACAAAAGCAGAAACGCTCTATTGTGATTTTAGTTTCCAAAAAAATGATATCTTGTTGGTTGGTAGCGAGTCTAGCGGCGCACCAGATTTTGTGCATGACCGCGCTAACGAACGCATCATTGTCCCAATGTCCGAAGATGTACGCTCGTTAAATGTTGCCGTGTCCATGGCCATGGTTCTTGGCGAAGGTCTTCGCCAAACAAGCGGATGGCCAAAAAAGTAGTTTATTCATGGTAGTGAGTTTATTCAGGCCCTCAGTTAGGCCCGTCCTTCATACAGCTAAAAATTAATACGGAGGTGTCCGGTGGACATAGAAGAAAAAAAAGTAAAAGCAGCAGCTTGGTTTAAAGACTTGAGAGACCAGATATGCGCAAGCTTTGAAGCAATTGAAGATGACAATGAAGGCCCCATGGCCGACCGCGAGGCGGGCAGGTTTGAACGCACCACATGGGACAGGGAAACCGACGGCGACGGCACAGAGGGCGGCGGCGGCACCATGTCTGTGATGCGTGGCGGCAGAGTATTTGAAAAAGTGGGGGTTAACATCTCCACAGTAGAAGGCACCTTCACTGAGGAATTCCGTAAAAATATTCCCGGTGCAGACGAAGACCCAAGTTTTGCGGCTATGGGCATATCCCTAGTCTCGCACATGAACAGCCCTAAAGTCCCCGCTGTGCACATGAATACGCGCTTCATTGTTACCACCAAATCTTGGTTTGGCGGCGGCGGCGACTTGAATGCCCCTTTGCCAAATAGCCAAGACACAGCGCAGTTTCATGCCGCCTTCCAAGAATGCTGCGACCGCCATGACCCAGACTATTATGCAAAATTCAAAAAATGGTGTGATGAGTATTTTTACATAAAGCACCGCAATCGCCCGCGTGGTGAAGGTGGCATTTTTTATGACCAGCTTAATACAGGTGATTGGGATGCTGATTTTGCCTTCACACAAGACGTAGGCCGAACCTTTAACGAAATTTACCCATCGCTGGTGCGCCAACATATGAATGCAAACTGGACCCCGGAAGAACGGGAAAAGCAACTGGAGTATCGTGGCTATTATGCGGAGTTTAACTTAGTCTACGACCGAGGCACCACTTTTGGCCTAAAAACTGGTGGCAATGTCGATGCAATTCTTATGTCACTCCCCCCCGAAGCCAAGTGGCCGTAGCAGCAGCTTGCCTCAACCATGTTAACGGATATAGCCATATACGGCGGGTTATTTTGGAATGCCTTCATTGCGACAACGCTTTTACCTGCCTTTTCAGAAATTGCGCTGGCCGCTTTATTACAGGCAGGCAATAATTCTGTTCTGCTTTTTCTGGCAGCAACATCAGGCAATGTTGCCGGGTCCATCGTTAACTGGTGGCTCGGGAAAGGCATTGCAGGCTATGGGCACAAGCGCTGGTTCCCTTTTCGGCCAGACCATATTGAAAAAGCCACAAGGCATTTTAACCGTTTTGGGAAATGGTCGTTGCTGATGGCATGGCTACCTGTGGTTGGTGACCCCCTTACACTGGTAGCAGGTATCCTTAAAACGCCCTTCCCAATGTTTCTTGTACTCGTAACTTTGGGCAAAGCAGCACGATACGGCTTTATCATCGGGGCTTTTTATCTGCTGCAATGATACCCTTTCGTAGATACACTATATAACCACACAGCATCTGCCGTAATAATGCCAAGATTACATTGAAAGTTACGCACACACTTTATTACACATTACAGGTTTCAACTGAGGGCAATGTCATGATTAAAAACTCAATTTCCTTTCTATTACTCGCCACTATGCTCTTCATTGCCCCCGCAGCCTATGCGGACAAAGTAGAGAAAAAGCGCGGGAAAATACTGGATATGCGCCAAAAAGTGCTTGTGGAGTTATTTGAAACACGCCCCCAAGCCAAAGCCGAGATAAACGACGCAGAAGGCTATGCTGTCTTCTCCAACGTTGGGGTACAAATATTATTGTTCGGGGCTGGCGGCGGCCGTGGTGTGGTGCACGATAACAATAGGGATATCGACACATTCATGAAAATGGCCACTGTCAGCATTGGCATTGGCCTCGGCATCAAAGACTTTAGAGCTGTATTTATTTTCCATGACAGGGACGCCCTGAATAGCTTCATTCAAAAGGGCTGGGATTTTTCAGGCGAGGCTGATGCCGCAGCCCGTGCTGATGATAAAGGTGGCGAAATTGGCGAAGGCGCGTCTTTCCGCAAAAAGGTAAGTGTGTATCAATTCACCAAAAACGGCTTGGTGCTGCAAGCTTCCCTGCATGGCACCAAATATTGGAAAGACAAAAAGCTTAACGGTCAATAGTCGCAAGTAATTGGTCTTTGGATAGGGAGAAGTCGCTTTCTATCCACGTTGCCTCTACGGCTTTTAGCATCTGGCCCATTTCAGGCCCGGCAGCAAACCCAGCAGCTAGCATATCCCGCCCTTGAAGAGGAAAACTGGGCACTTGCCAGTTTCCAACAGTCTTTAGCAGCAGAGCACCTTCTTTTGCACCGGCCTGTATAGCGGCAACCGTTGCAGCAGCCACCCCATGTTTATAAAGCAGCGCCCTGCACGCAGTAGCCGAGCTAGGCACAGGCAACGCCAGCACCTTCTCTAGGCTTTTAAGAAGAACGCTTTCTTTACGGGACAATTTTAGCCAATCCGCCAGCGCCTTTGCGGAGAACGCCTTTTGCAAAAGAATATAAAGCCGTACTATCGGTGCTTGCCCCTGAGCTATCTGCGCTTCCCGCTTCTGCCCTTCCCGCATCTGCGCCTCCGAACACAAAAAGCGTCCCAGCCCCTCTATATCAACAGCTTCAATGCCAAACGCACCCCAAATACCCTGCTCTTGCATTAGAGTAAGAGTTGGCACTGGCGTTTCTGCACCCAATAATTTCAATAATTCAGCACGGATACGCTCAACCGACAGAGTGCGAAGCATATGCCGACCATCACCGCACGCCTGCAACCCCTTTTGGTCTGGCTCCCCAGCACCATATAGTGCCAGAAAGCGGAAAAACCGCATGATCCGCAAGGCGTCTTCCTCGATGCGGTCCTCAGCATTACCAATAAACAGAACACGCCCGGCTTTTAGGTCACCTTGCCCCCCAAAGGGGTCAAATACTGTGCCATCTGGCGAGGCATACAGTGCATTGAAGGTAAAATCCCGCCTCTTGGCATCCTCCAGCCAGCTTTCTGTGAAGGCTACTTCTGCATGGCGTCCGTCTGTTGTCACATCAAGCCGCAGAGTGGTAATTTCAAGCGTGTTACCATCACCATCCACCGCGGTTACAGTGCCATGCTGTAATCCTGTAGGAATGGCTTTAAGGCCGGCCTTCTGAAGACGACGCATTGTTTCCTCAGGCTTATGTATTGTTGCCGCATCAATATCAGTCACCGTGCGGCCAAGCAGAGTGTCACGCACGGCCCCGCCCACAAACTTTATGGCCTCTGCGCCCAAGGCGGATACAAGCTTTTGCGTAAAAGCGGTACGAAGCCAGTCAGGGTTTATTTTGCTCACTGTCTGCCCGGTCATCATTACTAGAGCCTTCATTACTGGAGCCATCTGTGCTCGGCTCATTTTCCTCTGGCGTAACCGCAGGGTCTGCCTTTTTGCTAGCTTCCTCCTGAACGGAGTCAAAATGACCGGGGATTAATATGCCGTTTTCCATTCTAGCGGGCACATAAACACCGTCAACCGAGCCACCACCATCAAATATTTTAAGGCTAGAGCCCGTAGCCACAAGCGCCACTATAATAATAATCAGCGTCCGGCGCAGCCTTCTGGTTTCATTTTCCGGCATTTCACCACCAGCACTTACCTTTGCGCGCCACCGCATCCATACAATTAGAAGGGCTATCGGCAAAATAACGAGTAATATGCGTATAAGAATAATCATCAGCGCGGCACCTTTGCTGCTTCCATCACGTCACATAGGTTAACCAACATGGCAGCCGTTGCCCCCCAAATGCGGTATCCATTATACGGCATAGCATAATAATGGCGCTCAACGCCCTGCCACATGGCAGATTCCTTGGCGTGGTTCCTGCGATCCAAAAGGAAATCCAGAGGCACTTCAAAGGCTTCTGCAACTTCCTGTTCTTCCAACTCGAGCGTAAAGCCCGGCTTTACCAGCCCCACAACAGGTTTTATTTCAAACCCTGTGCCTGTTAGATATTCATCAAGAAAGCCTGCGACATCAACAAAACTGCGATCAAGGCCAATTTCTTCCTCGGTTTCCCGCAACTCAGCCGCAACAGAATCCACATCAACAGGGTCAACTGCCCCGCCGGGAAAGCTAATTTGCCCGGGGTGTTTGGAAAGATGGTCAGTGCGCTTGGTTAACAAGACCGTAGCCCCGTCTGCATGGTCGACAATGGGCACCAGCACAGCCGCCGGACGCATTTTTTGCCCCTTAAGGTCTGCCAGCTTTACATTCAGATTGAGGTCATAATCGCTCCGAGTGCCTCTCGCCGCAGGATTACCTTCCTTGAGCGCCTGTTCTAACCAGCTTCTCATGCAGTGTCACTCCAGCTACCAAGGGAAAAGCTTTCACCGCTACTGTTGATGGTCAACACGCTTTTGCTATCAACTTTTTTCTCAGTTGCACGGTCAACAAGCTCGTAAAACACCGAGCGGGCAATAAGCGCTTCCAAATTACCCCGCACCAAAATATATGGCCTAGGCTCTTCCGTTTCAGCATCTATTTCAACACGAATAGGGTTCTCTTTGCTCGCAACCACTTTATCGCCCACATTGGTGCTAAAGCTTAGGATTTGCTGATCTGCCTCCCCAACCACGTCTAACTGGGTGGCAAGAAAGGGCGCATCGTCAACTGTTATGCCTATTTTCTCAACCGGAGTAACAAGATACGTTTTACCGTCACTATCTTTACGCAACACAGTTGAAAACAAACGCACCATACGCTCACGCGCAATAGGCGTGCCCATATAAAACCATGTGCCATCCACCGCGATACGCATATCAATATCGCCGCAAAACTCAGGGTTCCACTTTTCCACTGGTGGAAACTTCTGGTCAGAAATTTCTTTCAGTAATTTTTCGAGATTAAACGTGGAATGCGCAGTGGCGACCATATAGTGCTCCTTGCAAACACTATATGGCGTTTACCTGTGCAATGAAAAGCCCTGTCTTTGAAACGAGTTATATATTTACTTGTTAACTAACGAACCACAGGGGGCCACCCAACCACCGCCTAGCTACCTAAACAGCGTGCCTGCTCTGGTAAAAATAAAGGGCTTTAGGCCCAGCCCGGCAGCAGTTTCCCGTGTGGCAGCAGTGGTGGCTCCGCCTTCGGTTGCCGCAGCAATAGCCGATCTTCGGTTTTTCCGTTCGGTAATGTGACTATGTTCGGCTCAACAAGGCAAAAACCAAACCGACCATAATAGCTTAGGTCCCCTACGAGAAGCACACGCTCCTGCCCCATGTTTTTTGCAGTATCCAGCGTGCGCTCAATCATTTTTTTGCCCACGCCTTTACCGTGCAGTTCTGGCGCAACAGCAAGAGGCCCCAGCAGTAATAGATTTTGAATTTGCCCCGGCTTGGCACTTGCCATATGTATTTTTTTGGTATTTGCCACATGTATTTTACTGTACCGAATACAGCCAACCAACCGGCCATCCAACCGAGCGACAAGCGACAGATCACGGATTGCAGGGTTATTCTCTCGCAAAGCATACGAAGATTTCACACGCCGGTCAGGACCGAAAACAATATCAAGAAGGGTGTCAATTTCAGCCGTATCTGTCGGCTGCTCAAAATCAAAACAGAGCATCACTCAAAATCCATATCATTGGCCCAGGATGGAGGTGGGCCAGTTGCAACAAAAGGCAATAAGAAACTGGTTCTTATCGTCGTCGCAGGCGGCGGGGCCGGTTGATATGGTTGTGTTTCAACATGGTTTTATATCGCTCTTATTGCGTTTCAGCGGCAACCTACTGGTAAAGTTGCGAAAAGACCAGATAAAATTCCCCAGCTTGGGGCATATCCGTCTTAATTAAAGTCATATCCGCCCACGCCCAGTTAGCCTCTAACGCTGTATTAAGCGCCAACGAATTCGTCTGGTTTGCAGTATCATTAACTAACCTCACACTTTTTTAGACTTTGCTAAAAGCTTCCTATAATTGCTCATAAGCTAGCGTCGCCATCTATGCATGAATAACTCTGCCTAGCATAATTTGTATCATGCAACTGCCTTATGCTAAGTAGTCCAACTATATGTATTTTCTCTAAGGCCTAAAAATGCAGA
>JAESQS010000070.1 GCA_016765035.1 Kordiimonadaceae bacterium
CATGTATCAACGATGGGGCATTTAGCGTCGCCAACAACGTTATAATACCAGAGCCATGCTTCGGGGTTGATAGGTTCCCCTACCGAGCCAAGAAGCCGCAGGCTGGAGCGATCGTATTTTTTCACAGGCTCGTCGCCTACACGCATCAGCGCGCGAATGGCTGTTGGGGCAGTGTAGAAAATATTCACTTTGTGTTTTTCTACAACTTGCCAGAAACGGCCTGCATCGGGGTAGGTTGGTACACCTTCAAACACGAGGCTGGTGGCACCGTTCGCCAGCGGGCCGTACACAATATAGCTGTGGCCCGTAACCCAGCCCACATCGGCTGTGCACCAGTATATTTCGCCTTCTTTATAGTCAAAAACATACTCGTGGGTCATGGCGGCCCAAACCATATAGCCGCCTGTAGTATGCAGCACACCTTTAGGTTGCCCTGTTGACCCCGAAGTGTAGAGAATAAACAAGGGGTCTTCTGCATTCATTTCTTCTGGGACGCATGTGTCTGACACTGTGGCAATTTCATCGTGGTACCAAACATCGCGGCCTTCAACCCAGTCTATTTCGCCACCGGTACGTTTAACAACGATAACGCTGGACACATTAGGGCATTGCTCAAGTGCTTTATCCACGTTGGCCTTAAGGGGGACTGCTTTTGCGCCGCGTAGCCCTTCATCAGCCGTGATGACATAGTTTGATTTACAATTGATGATACGCCCGGCCAGTGCTTCTGGGGAAAAGCCACCAAACACGATGGAATGCACAGCACCAATGCGCGCGCAGGCCAGCATGGCATAAACTGCTTCGGGGATCATGGGCATATAGAGAGTAACCCTGTCACCCTTTTGCACGCCTTGGCTTTTAAATACATTGGCTAATCTGCTTACATGAACGAGCAGTTCGCCGTAAGTGATGTGCGCATCGTCTGCGGGGTCATCCCCTTCCCAAATCAGGGCTGTTACATTCGCTTTTTCAGGCAGATGGCGGTCAATGCAGTTGACGCTCGCGTTCAAGGTGCCGTCTTCAAACCATTTGATGGAGATATCGCCCGTGAAACTAGTGTTTTTCACTTTTGTGTAGGGCGTTATCCAGTCAATGCGTTTGCCTTCTTCAGCCCAAAATTCTTCCGGGTTTGAAATAGAGCGCGCATACTTCTCCAGATATTGCTCGTCGGTACATAAAGTGTGCTCAAGGGCACTGGCAGGGACAGGAAAAATCTCTTGTTCGCTCATCTCATACTCCAAGGGGGGTTAGCCGCGTATAATGCTCCAGCAGCGGAGGCGTTGCAAGTGTGGTTGGTTTTTACGGTATTGGAGTATAAATGCAAGAGAGCAGATGGCGCTAAGGCGTTAATTACATGTATTACAGTATAAGTATGGCTTGGTTACCAGTCAGACATCATGCCGGGGCCACCGGGCTTTTTATTGGCAACTATACGCCATAACTTTAAATCACCCGATTCGAGCATTTTCTTACGACGAGTCCAATATTCTGCTTCACGCATCAATGTTTGAATCATGGTAGCGCCATCTTCGCGCTTGGCAAGTTTGGCTGCTACAGTGTCGGCCCCCGCCCAAGCTTGGGTAATCATATCAACATATTGACGGCTGATATCTTCGGAAACACGCACTTGCATGCGGGAGTCTTTTAGTATTTGGAGCAAATCATCAGCCAAAACAGGGTAAGGGCGGTGACGTTCGCCTGCGGCCCATTCCTTATAGCTGTCTTTACCAATGACAGAATCTGAATCGATCACATACTCGGTCAGAAGGAACAAGCCCCCGGGTTTCAACTTGTCTTCTATTTTGGCGATCATGCCAGCTTTGTCTTCGATGGTAAAAAGAGCTTCTTTTGATATGGCCCTGTCGAATTTTCGGCTGAAGCCATCAAAGTCCGTTGGATCGTATTGCTCAAGAACGGCTTTTTTCTCTAAACCCGCTATTTTCGACAGCTTTCGGCCTTTTTCGACAAGCACCTGACTTGCTTCAAAGCCTGTAGTCCAAACGCCAAACCGGTCCACAAGGACGCGAGCTGGCCCGCCGATACCAGCTCCGATTTGAAGCATGGACATTTCAGGGCTGAGGGCTAACAGTTTTGACAAGGAGATAATATAGTCAGGACCGCCAGGGCCACAGAAGCCCTTACCCCAAACATACTGCGCGATATCTACAGTTTGGTCGTCCCATGGGTCGAAGTTTTCTTTCGTTAATTCTTTTGAGGCAGCTTGCGCGACTTTTTCCCCTGTGGGCTCGTCAAAGTCTTCAGGCTCTCTGTCTCGAAGCCTTTTAGCAATCTCATCAGTATCATAGCCTTCCCACCACGCTTTCAAGCGGAGGCCGACACCGATTTTTGGGCTACCTTTTTTCTTCTCTGCTTTAGCTACCACTATTCGCTATCCGATACACTGTCTACCTATGCTTCACTACACATACTACAGAATATTTACCAAAATCCAAACCCAAGAGTAAAAAATATACAATCTTAGATGGGATTTTGTCTGCTAAGGTAGATTAACTGCGCAGTGTAGCCCCAATAGATTTCTCTGCAGAAGTAACAATCTTGTGACTAATGGCTTCAATATCTTTGTCAGAAAAGGTTTCTGCCTTGGGTTCTAGTGTAATGGAAAGCGCAACAGATTGCTGTCCTTCTGGCACACCTTTCCCGGCATAAATGTCAAAAACAGAAACGCCTTTAATGAAATTTTTATCTGCGCCTTGCACTGCCTTAATTAAACTTGCCACAGTCTTGTCAGAATCAATCAAGAAGGCAAAATCCCGTGCCACTGATTGCAGGTTGGATGTTTCCAAGGCCGCTTTTGCGGATGACTTTGACCGCTTTCCGGGTATTTTATCAAGAAGGACTTCAAAGCCAACTATTGGCCCATCAATATCAAGTGCTTTCAGTATTTTCGGGTGTATTTCACCAAAACTTGCGAGAATATTTTTTGGCCCTAAGCGCAATGTACCTGAGCGGCCCGGGTGGTAATAGTCTGGGGCTTCTTCAAATACTTGCAAATTGCCGGTTGGGGCGCCAACAGCTTCAAGGGCTGCTAATGCGTCACGCTTTGCATCATAAACAGAGACTGTCTCTGTAGCGTTTGCCCAGTGGCGTTCACTCATGGCACCGGCACGAATACCGGCAGCGACAAGGCTTTGGCCTTTTTCAGTGTCATTTTCGTAGCAAGGGCCTACTTCAAACAGGGCAATGCCGCCAACACCTCGGTCTTTGTTGCGCTGGGCTGCTGCCATCAGGTTTGGCAATATGCTTGGGCGCATACAGTCAAGCTCGCTTGAAATGGGGTTACCAACAATAAGGTCTGCGCCGCCGCCGCCAAAAAGTTCAGCGTGTGTATGGTTCATGAAAGACCATGTAATGGCTTCATGCATACCAGCAGATGCAAGGCGGCGTTTCACCGCACGTGACCGTTCTTGGCGTGGGCTGAGTGTTGTGCCAGCTTTATGGTTTAATTCTGGGAGCTGCACAGATGGGATATTGTCATATCCATGGATGCGCAGCACTTCTTCGACAATATCCGGTTCGCCAATAATGTCGCAGCGCCAGCTCGGTACGCCAATGTCAAATATCTCAGAAGGTGCTATTATATTCTTAAGTATTGCTTCGCTTACGGTAAAGCCAAGGCGCTTTAGAATCTCAAAGCTTTCATTGGCAGGCAGGTCTACGCCGCCAAGAGTTTTAATGCGCTCAGGTCGAAATGGCACCTTGTGGTCCCAAACGGTGTCCGCACCAGCTTCGAATACATGGCTAACCTCACCACCGCAGAGGTCGAGGATCATACGTGTGGCTATTTCGATACCGTCACGAACAAATAGAGGGTCTACACCGCGCTCAAACCGATAGCGGGCATCGGTAATGATCCCTTGATCACGACCGGTGAAAGCCGTGCGTTTGGGGTCAAATAAGGCCGCTTCAAGAATAACGTCTGTTGTGTCATCAAGGCAGCCGCTATCCAGCCCACCAATGATGCCGCCAAAGCCTTGCGCGCCGCTATCGTCGGCAATGACAACTTGTTCTGCCGTTGCTGTATATTCTTTGTCGTCAAGCGCAGTGAAGGTTTCGCCTTCCAAACCCATGCGGGCTTTCAAGTTGCCGGTCAGCTTGGCTGCGTCATACACATGCAGGGGGCGTCCATAGGCGTGGGTGACAAAATTTGTCACATCTACAAGCCTAGAGATTGGGCGCAAACCAATAGCTGTCAATTGCTCCTGTAGCCACTGGGGGCTTGGACCATTTTTGATACCTGTGAATTTACGACCAAGGAACTGTGTGCAAGCACTTGCTTTGTCTTCTGGCAAATCAATAGACACAGTGATGTCGCTGTCAAAGCTGCCTTCAACCACAGGTGCTTCAATTGCTTTCAAGGTACCAACCCCAGCGGCGGCCAGATCACGGGCGATACCATAAATGCCAAGGCAGTCTTGCCGGTTGGGCGTAATTTCAATATCGATTACAGCATCGTCTAGCTCAGCATATTCTACATAAGATGTGCCAACAGGTGCGTCTGCGGGTAGTTCAATGATGCCGTCATGGTCTTCGCCAAGTTCAAGCTCTTTGAAGGAACACATCATGCCTACTGATTCGACACCGCGAATTTTGGCTTTTTTCAGCGTTACATCCAAGCCGGGCACATAATCACCGGGCCGACCAAGAACAACTTTGATGCCAGCCCGCGCATTGGGAGCGCCGCATACAATTTGAATTTCTTCACTGCCGGTTGTGACAGTACAGACTTTGAGCTTATCAGCGTCTGGGTGTTTTTCTGTGGCAACTACTTCAGCAACGGTGAAAGGTGCCAGTGCGTCAGCAGGGTTGGTGACGCTGTCTACTTCCAAACCAATAGCGTTTAGAGTGCTCAGCAAGTCATCAAGGCTGATGTCTGTTTCCAGATATTTTTTAAGCCAGCTTACAGAAAATTTCATCGGCTTAGTCCCCCGGCAATCGTTGGTAAATCTAGGGCGGAGAAACCATAATGTTTTAGCCACCTGAGGTCAGCGTCAAAGAAGGCGCGTAAATCATTCATGACATATTTCAGCATGGCTAGCCGGTCGATGCCGACACCAAAGGCAAAGCCTTGGTATACAGTCGGGTCCAGATTGCAGGCCTCAAGGACTTTGGTATTCACCATGCCGGAGCCAAGAACTTCAAGCCAGTCATTGCCATCACCAATTTTGAGTGCACCGCCTTCAAAGCTGCATTGTACGTCCACTTCCATGGAAGGTTCAGTGAAGGGGAAGTAACTTGGGCGCAGG
>JAESQS010000071.1 GCA_016765035.1 Kordiimonadaceae bacterium
CATCACCGGCCCACGCCCGCTACCCAACCACCCGCTAGGATATACTGTGGGGTGGTTGGGTAGCGGGCGTGATGCTCTAGATTAGGTCCGCCCACCTAAGATTTTATTCAAGAGCACAAGGCTTTGTGGTATCTTTTACCCATTGATCTAGTGACGCCAGTGAAATCTCTAGCCGTTCTTCTCTTTCAGACCGATTGAGGAAAAACCAAAAGCGCTCTTCGTATATCAGCGGCCTAATCGTTTCAGTAAGCGTTACTTGGGTCGTGCACCCATCTACAGGGTCAAGCTCTACTGTAAACCAGCGCTGGTCTTGGTCCGAATCCTGTGCCGTGACTAATAAGCGTTCTGGCACAACAGATGTTACGCGCTCCACTGCTTGCCAGCGCTCAAAGCCCCGCCGCCAAAACAGCAACCTTGTCGCATTCTGCGCGCCAGCCTCACCATCAAATGGGCTTAGGTTGACAAGTTCACCGGTCCAACGTGGCCGATTTTCATCAGCGACAACCCACGGCCATATAGCCTCAGTCCCCCGCGAGATCGTTAGTTGATGCTCAAGCTGAAAGGCACCCTCATAAACAAGAACAGCCCATGCAACTACCCAGAAAATGCATGAGGCCAAAAATATCACCATAGCCTTATGGTAATAGTTCCAGTCTCGGAATTTGTCTTTAGCCTGCATATCAACTCTTGACCCATGATTGTTTCTTATAGAAGCTTGCCATGGGGTACCATAATGAAAGGGGAGCTACCAATGACTATCACGTTAATTGCAGCAAGTTTTCTAGGACTGCTACTTATTTATTTATCTTACGGTGTTTCTAAAGAACGCCTACGTAGTAAAACAGACATCGGCGACGGCGACGACCCAGCGCTCCTACGCGCCATTCGAGCCCAAGCAAATCTTACAGAATATGCCCCTATTGGTTTAATTTTGTTGGGTATGCTCGAAGCATCCGATGTCAACAAAACGCTGATTCTGGGTTTAGCGGTTGTCTTTGTGCTTGGCCGTTATATGCACGGGCTTACGTTGGGGAAACTGGAGGGCAAAAACCCTTTCAGAATGTTTGGCACACTGTTCACTTGGGGCGTCATTCTCGTTGCAAGCATAACCGGCCTACTGTCTGGGTATCATGTGATTTAATATTGCTACCAGTTCATGCCAATAAAATAGCGGCGCCATTAAGTTTGGTGCCGCTATTTTATTGTTTACTAATTGACGGAGTAACGCTCTCTGGCACATAAGGGCGCGGCATAAACAACTCTATAGGTCTGCTTTCATCCTGTCATAAGGTTTTAAGCACTGAAGAAAGGGGCAGTATGTGAAAAATGGTAATCTTACATCAGTTCCCTTTGTGCTGCTGGACGACAGCCGTGAGGTAGGAAAGGCATGTAATTCATACCTGTTCCAGAACCCTGAATTTATCATTGAAGCAATAGAGTTTGACCAGATTGAAAAGGCCCTCGGTGCTATCGACGCAGCTGTTGAAAACGGCCTGCATGTCGCAGGTTGGATTTCATATGAATGCGCACAAGCCTTCGAGACAAGACTGAAAGCCTGCATTACACGGCAAGCTGACGAACCCCTTATTTGGATGATGGCAACCAAACAGCGTGAAACCCTTACAGGGTTAGACGTGCAGGCTTTGCTCGGCGAAAACGGCGGCGCGCCCACAGGTCCCGCCTTACACTTGGGAGAACCTGCACAAACCCGGCGTGCCTACAGCAAAAGCCTGAAGCATATTCAGGCTTATATTGACGCGGGTGATGTATACCAGATTAATCACACCCTGCCCGTTCCGGTAACGGCAAAGGGCAGTAGCCTTAGCCTGTACCGCCAACTAAGGGCTAATCAGCCAGTAGCCTACGGTGCCTATATTGAAACTGGGCAAGAAACCATCCTGTCTTCATCGCCAGAGCTTTTTATCCGAAAGCTAGGGGAGACACTAACAACCAAACCCATGAAAGGGACTGCGCCAAGGGGCCGCACCTTAGGCGAAGACCAACAGCAACAAGAAACGCTTAGGAACGATGCTAAATCTCAGGCGGAAAACCTGATGATCGTTGATTTGATTAGAAACGACCTTAGCCGCATCGCCAAAAGCGGCAGCGTGGATGTGCCAAATTTATTTGATGTTGAGCAATTTTCCACTTTGCACCAAATGACATCTACAGTAACGGCCGAAGCACAGCCTACGCTCCAACCTTCGAGCCTATTAAAAGCCATGTTCCCCTGCGGGTCGGTTACAGGTGCCCCAAAAATACGGGCAATGGAAATCATCCAGTCTTTGGAAACATCAGCGCGGGGCGTTTATTGCGGGGCCATTGGTTTTTTCAGCCCCAAAACAGCAACTGAGCCTGAAAACTGGTGCCTGAACGTGCCAATCCGTACCGTTGTCCTAACGCAGAAAAAACCTCACGGTTACGAAGGCCGTCTAAATGTGGGAAGCGGGGTTGTTGCTGATAGCCAGCCAGATGATGAATATGACGAGTGTCTCTTAAAAGCTGCCTTCGCTAAGAAAGAAAGCACAGACTTTTCCCTCATTGAAACCATGCGCGTCCAAAGTGGAAAGCTGAACAATCTATCAAGGCACATGGCGCGGCTGGCAGATAGCGCCAGATATTTTGACATTCCTTTGGTTTCTGCAAAAGTTGAAAACTCCTTAAACGCTTTTATAGCAACACTGCCTACCACACAGAGAATCCATAAAGTGCGCCTGCTGCTAGATAAATCAGGCCATGTCAGTCTATCTGCGGAGGAAATTGAGGCCAGTTCCGAAATCCAGGCAGCAGAGCCGCTTACCATCTGCCTGTCTGCCCTGCCAACCGATTCAGCCAATGCCTTCCTGTTTCACAAAACGACCAACAGAGCCTTTTATAATGCGGCTTTTGCCACGGCCCAGTTTCTAGGACATGCCGATATACTGTTTATGAACGAAAAGGGGCAGTTAACAGAAGGTGCTATCAGCACGCTTTATGTGGAAATGCAGGGCATCCTATACACCCCACCAATACACGATGGTTTATTGGCAGGAACACACAGAGCCGACCTCCTTGCCACCCGTGATGATATTCAGGTTCGAACAATTACACAGACCGAACTGGAATTGGCAGATGCACTCTATATAGGTAATGCTGTTCGGGGGTTGAGAAAAGTAACACTGGTCTCAGGAGCAGTTCAATTTTAGTCAACAGCGTGATTAAACAAGATACGCTCTAGCTTCTACCTATGCCGATTCGCCCCTATTTCTTAAAAACTATCAGTCCTTTGGTATTTACCGGCCCTTCCGCAGCCGATTTTGACCGCAGATTAAATATCTGTGCAAAAATAGAAGATATCGAAAAAAACTCTCCCTTCAGGCCGTGGGTAGCTAACAATATTTGCACGCCACGGCGCACTCTTATTACCATCTCACACCCACATAATCTGACCGCGACTTACACATGAATAGCTGCATAAAAAAACAGATAGGGCTTCCCTGATCACACAACTAAAAAGTGTCAAAAAATTAGGGGTTAGGTAAAATTAACCCTGACGGACAAGATTTTTAATATACTCAAACTATATACCGCCGTTAAAACGACCTATCATTAAAGCGGCAACACCTTGCTAGCCTAAAGAATCAGTAAATACTTAATTTACCATAAATTCATACATCTAAGATTGAGGCAGAATTTTACGGTCACGTTAACGGCTTTTTTACGACTGTTCCCTATTTTCATTGATACAGCGGGGCCTTAGCCCATTAGAAATTATAAAAATCGTTAAAGAGCTAGTAAATGCGTTCAACCTCAAATTCTCCCAGCCATAAAACTCCGACCGACTTTGAAGGGAGTGGTATATCTGAACAGAGCCGTCTGCTCGCCCAAAAGCTTTCCAATCACATGGGAATCGAAAACGCATTGCAAATTAGTGCGCGAAACCAATGGCACGGTGTAGTTGCAGCCCTTAAAAAATTAAAACTTGCGCGCTTGGGGCGCGATTAGCCCTTCTTAAAATTGGTGTGAGCCAAAAACTGCAAGCGCGTAAAAAGCCCTTCCTGAAGACCTCCGTTAACCTCCTGTATTTAAGTCAGAAAACTAGTTGACTTGATTCAAATATGGTATATTATCACATACTGTTATTAGTGTAACATTCGGCACTTTCAATGGTTAATTTCTGGCAGAATTTTCCGATAAAATAGGAAAATATAAAATTTTGCTTGGAATCGTGGAATATTATTGGATTATAGGCGCCGAGCTAGGTCACTCTTTCTCTGGTAGCGTTGGAATTCACAATAGTGAAACAGGCTACTGATAAATTTAGATCGTTCAGTGAAGTTTTAGATTTCACTTAAAGAGCGACGAGAAGGTGCAATTTATTGCTATGTGACCGGCACTGTTGGGAGAGGTACGGGAAAGCCTTTTATAAGTAGCGGATGAAATTGCTCGGCAGCTTTCTGTCTGGGCATGAATTATTCGTAAGCTTACTCCTAAATGATAAGGGTAAAGGTAGGGGCTCCTATGGGCATCAATCTTTATGCAAGGTTTAATCCGCCGCGGAGGCGCTATTCTGGTTATCCCCATGAACCAGGAATAAGGCAAAACCGTGGCATTGTTAAAACCCATGTGGGCAGAAAAAAATGGATAAGGCTAAAGTGAAACGGATAGCTGTCTCTACGATCGCAGTCGCGACAATCCTTCTGGGAGCAACTGCAATTAACGCGCAAGATGCTCGTCTGACGTCGATTGTTGACGAAGTAAACCAAGCCAATCAAGTTGCGCAAGCATCTCAAAAAACGATTGATAAAGTTGCTGATGCAACTGCAAAAATCTTCGGTGATTTTAAAGGCGTTTTAAAAACAAACGCAGGCCTACGTGCCTATAACGCGCAGCAAAAGCGTGTTATCACCAAGCAAGAAGAAGAAATCGTAAAAATTAAAAAGTCTATTGGTCAAATCGACGAAATCAAACGGCAGATTACGCCTTTGATGCAAGATATGATCGAAGACCTACGCGAGTTCATCGGCAAAGATATTCCTTTCCTTAAGGAAGAACGCGAAGCTCGCATCGAAAGCCTCATTGAGGTTATGGATAACCCGAACGTAAGCGACCCTGAGCGTTTCCGTGTGGTACTGGAAGCTTATAAAGCAGAAGTACAATACGGCAGCAAAGTACACGCTTATGAAGACAGCCTCGACGATGGTCGTTCTGTAAACTTCGTTCGTATCGGTCGTATTGGTTTCTACTATCAGACAAAAGATACTACAGAAACTGCCGTTTGGGACACTTCAATTGGTGCATGGAAACAGCTCGATAGCGAATATACTTCATCTATCAAGCAGCTAATCAAAATGGCGCAGCGCCGTACACAAAGTGATATTGTGACGCTACCAATAGCCGCACCGGTGGGGAAATAATATAATGAAAAAGCGTATTACTTTTGCTGCGATACTCGCTGTTGGTTTTACAGCCAGTGCACAAGCTCAGACTGCTGACTTCAGCAGCCTACTTAATAAAGTTCGCAACGGTCGTGTGACAGAAACCAAGCAACACAAAGCACGTGAAGCTGAATTCTTGCAGCGCAAAGCCGCCCAGAAGCAACTTCTTGCAACTGAGCGTTCAACGCAGGCCAAATTGGAGCGTGAAAGTGCGCGTCTTGAAAAGAAACGTCGCGACAACGAAGGTGAAATCACTCGCCAGCTAGAAGTACAGCGTGAGCGCCTCGGTCAATTAAGTGAGCTCTTTGGTGTTCTCCAGCAAGCTGCTGGTGATGCGCGGGCAACAATCGCTTCTTCACACGTGTCTATTGATAATCCTGGTCGTTTGGCTGAAATCAATACACTGGTTGAAAAAGCATCTGATTCAGCTGAGCTACCAACACTCGAAGAAATTCGTGCGTGGCCTGCCCAGATGATTTTGGAAATGATTGGCTCTGCTCAAATTGTTAAATTCAATCATGAAGTCCGTACTGTTAAAGGTAACACCGAGCGTGTTGATCTTGTTCGGATTGGTGATTTTGGTATCGTTGGTAAAGGCCAGTATTACCAGTTGAAAGCAGATGGTTCTGTTGAAGAGCTTCAGCGCCAGCCTTCTCGCTTTGTTGGCACAGTTGAACCTTTCGTATCTGCAACTGGCGGCATTCTTAGCCTAGGCATTGACCCAACACGTGGCCAGCTCCTGAGCATGGAAATCGACAAGCCCACTATTGAAGAGCGCCTTGAACAAGGTGGTCCCATTGGTTATTTAACACTTTCTCTTGGTGTAATCGGTGTGTTTATGGCTGTATTCCAGTGGTTCTATTTGCTTTCTGTTAACGGTAAAGTTCGCAAGCAAATCCGGTCTGAAACTGCGAATGTAGACAACCCTCTGGGTCGTGTACTTGCAGTTTACGAAAACAACCGTGATGTTGACGTTGAAACACTTGAGCTAAAACTTGACGAAGCCATATTGAAAGAAACGCCAGCTCTTGAGCGTTTCCTCACAGGCGTTAAGTTGATCTCTGCTGTTGCACCGCTGTTTGGTCTTCTTGGTACAGTGACGGGTATGATCGAAACATTCCAGGCGATTACACTGTTTGGTACCGGTGACCCAAGTCAGATGGCTGGTGGTATCTCCGCTGCCCTGATGACAACGGTTGAAGGCCTAGTAGTCGCAATTCCAACACTGATGCTGCATAGCATTGTATCTGGCTCCTCTAAAGGCGTAATCCACGTTCTTGAAGAGCAGTCTGCAGGTATCATTGCTGTTCATGCAGAGAAAGCGCATGCGAATGCTAGCGCTTAGTGAAGCATTTGACGCGATCCGGGCGTTTATAGAACGGGGCGGCGAAGTCCTGTACCTCGTCCTCGCGGTCACGTTCATAATGTGGGTGCTGATCGTTGAACGCATCTGGTTTTTTTCTTTGGAATATAAGAAGCAAAAAAACCGTGTGGTCGATGCATGGGAAGCCCGTAGCGAGCGGAAATCGTGGTATGCGCACAAAATACGCACAGCCATGATTTCAGAAGTGAACCACAACCTTTTCCAAGGTGTGGATTTCATTAAAACGCTCGTTGCCCTTTGTCCTCTAGTAGGACTTTTGGGCACGGTGACCGGCATGATCGAAGTGTTCGACGTGATGGGATCGCAAGGAGCTTCGAACGCCAGGGCTATGGCCGCTGGTGTTTCGAAAGCAACAATCCCGACTATGGCGGGAATGGTTGCTGCGCTTCTGGCGTATTCTTAAGCACCTATATTGAGCGGCGTGCCAAGCGAGAAGCGGAACGGCTAGAAGATAGCCTGACCACTGATCACTAGACCTGATTTGGAGAGTAACTAATGCGTAAGTTCTCAAAGGGAGAGGAAGAAGCAGAAGTAAACATGACACCGATGCTAGACATTGTGTTTATCATGTTGATTTTCTTCATCGTCACAGCCTCTTTCGTTAAAGAATCCGGCATAGAGATCAATAAGCCGGAGGATAACAATACCCAAAATGATCCTCCGCCACCGGACGACGA
>JAESQS010000072.1 GCA_016765035.1 Kordiimonadaceae bacterium
CCAGCGCTGGGCACCGGCCCAGTCAATATAGGTGGCTTTACCTTCAAATAAGGGCTTTGCATTGGGATGCACGGAAAAGCGCCATAGCGGTAAATCCCCGCTAAAGAATTCAAGCTGCTGGTCCCGCACGTCGGCCCAAAATTGCTCGGCTTTATCTAAGGCCTTGCCGCCAAAAGCCTTTTTGCAGTCAGCAACAGCGCTTGCAGCCCCAGTAAAGCGCAAATACAGCGCATCCTCCTGCCATACTGCGCCATTTAGCGGTGCTGGGGTGCCTGCCACCTCATTCATCCGCGTAATAGCATTGGCTTCGTTCATCTCCAGAACCAGTGTCATGCTGATATCAGCTTGTGGTAAAACTTTCAGGCTGATTTCCGTCAAAACACCCAAACTACCTAAGGCCCCAGCTTGCAGCCGGGCGACATCATAGCCTGCAACATTCTTCATAACTTGCCCGCCAAAACGCATATGCTCGCCACTGCCGTTTATCAGCCGCACGCCCAATATCATGTCGCGTACTGAGCCAGCCCAAGGGCGGGCAGGGCCTGAAGGGTTGCAGGCGAGTGTGCCGCCAAGGGTGGCAGAGCCTTTATACCGTGGGGGATCAAACGAAAGGGCTTGTCCATTTTCTGTAAGTACAGCATCAATTTCGCGTAAAGGCGTTCCCGCCCGCGCTGTAAGCACAAGCTCTTTAGGGTCATAGGAAACAATACCGCTATGGCCTGACATACGCAGAGTATTGCCCCCAGTTGATGCCTCTATCGCCCGGCCAATATGGTTTTGTTTAGTGCCGCCGCCCACAATCATCAAAGGCGTCTTTGCCAGATTGGCTTCTTTCACTTGCTCAACAAGTTGGCTGGAAATATCGCTCATTTAGCAGTACCTCCCAAAGCGCGATATTCCTGACATTGCCTAAGAGTAGGGATGCCTTTACCGGGATTTAGGGTACCAACAGGATCAAAGGCTGACTTTAGCCTGTGAAACTGGTTGATTTCAGAATCTGTAAACTGAGAAGGCATCTGCCTGAGTTTTTCAACACCCACACCATGCTCACCGGTAATGCAGCCACCTACTTCAACACAAAGCTCTAATATTGCGCCGCCAAAGGCTTCTGTGCGCTCAAGTTCACCGGGTATATTGGCATCAAAAAGTATCAGGGGGTGCAAGTTGCCGTCCCCGGCATGAAAGACATTTGCGACCCGCAACCCATATTCTTTTGACAGTTCCGCCATGCGCTGAAGCACATAGGACAGTTGCCCGCGCGGTATAGTGCCGTCCATACGGTAATAATCTGGTGAGAGGCGACCAATAGCCGGGAAGGCTGACTTCCTACCTTTCCAGAATAAGGCGCGTTCTTCTTCACTGCTAGAAAGCTGCACTGTTGTGGCACCCAGTTCTTTAAAAAGCGCCATAATTTTGCTGGCATGATCATCCACCTCGCCCTGCGTGCCGTCTACTTCACACAGGAGTAAAGCTGCAGCATCAGTGGGGTAGCCAGCGCCTGCAAAGTCTTCTGCTGCAATGATAGCCAGGCTGTCCATCATCTCGAGGCCAGCAGGGATAATCCCGGCAGCAATGACAGCACCCACAGCGTCTCCAGCTTGTTGTGTGGTTGGGAAACCAGCCATTACCACACGGGCCACTTCAGGGGTTGGCAATAGTTTGACACATACCTCAACCGTAATGCCTAAAAGGCCTTCAGACCCTGTGATAAGCGCCATCATGTCCAGCCCAGGTGCATCGAGAGCATCTGAGCCAAGTGTTAAAAGCGCGCCTTCTACAGTTACAATTTTTACGCTGAATATATTATGTACTGTCAGTCCGTATTTCAGGCAGTGCACACCGCCTGAGTTTTCAGCCACATTTCCACCAATTGTACAGGCAATTTGGGAGGAAGGGTCAGGCCCATAATAAAAGCCATGCTCGCTAACAGCTTGCGTAATGGCGGCATTCGTAACACCCGGCTGCACACGTGCAAGCCTGCCTGCTGTATCTATTTCAAGGATTTGGTCGAACTTGGCTAAACTAAGCACCACCCCGTTGGTATGAGGCATAGCACCAGCACACAATCCTGTGCCTGCACCACGTGCCACAACAGGCACATGGTACTGGTGACAGATGCGCATAATAGCACAGACATCATCAATTGTTTCAGGCAACAAAACCAAAGGCGGTTTTTTCGTATAAATGGACAGGCCATCACATTCATAAGGCGGCAGAGTTTCATCATCTGCAATGATACAGTCGGGCGCTAAAAATGCCTGAAAGAGACCAACCAAGGTATCTTTACACACGTCACCCATTTGGATTTTATCCAAGGAAACCATTCGTGCCTCATTCATCACTCAATACACTTAATAGCACACTGCCACTTGCCCTTTAGCGTACCCTAAAGCTTACGCCTCAGACTTTGCGGGGTCGCCAGAAACAGCCTTGTTTTTTCGCTGATCAGAAAACCAGATTCCGCCAAATATAACAAGTAAGGCAAGCGGCAAATACGCCACCATCTGAAATGATTGCTCTGCGGCATAAACAAGGGTTTCTGTATGTTCGGGTGAGCCTGCTGTCATTGCGGCGAATGCTTGCTCGCCACCAGCTGCCTTTAACTTGGCTTTATCATAAGCTGCACCAAGGATAGGCAATACAAAATAGGTTGAAAGTGCGCCAGCAGAGCCAATAAGGCCAATAGTCCAAGCCCCGCCCCGAGGATAACGCTCTGCTGCAGAGGCCAACATCGTTGGCCACATAAAGCAAACACCTGCACCCCATATGGTGGCAGCAAGTAACCCTGTTATAGGCGAGTTGGCGACACTAAGGAAATAAAGCCCAAGGCTGGTTAGAAGCGCACTACCCCATAACAAGCCCACAGGGGACAAGCGGTGTGCAATTGGCCCGGCAAAATGACGCAAAACAAACATAATGCCGCTTACATAAACAAGCAGTAGAATACCGCGCATTCCAACAGTGTGTGTCAGTGCTAAATCAATCCACTGGCCGGGCGCCAACTCTGACGCGGCTGTAAGGAACATAGCGCCAAACCAAATGAAAAAGCTGGGGCGTTTAAAAATTTCCTGCAACATTTCACCAAAACTAACGTTCATTTCGGCGCTTTCAGTTTTAGGGAACTTCACACCGATCGTTAGCCAAATAATAGCACAAGCAGGCACAAAAATGACTGCCAGTGCTATTTGCCAATTAAGGTCAAAGGCAGAAATTAACAACCCAAATAGGCCGCCGGCTATTAAACCACCCGGCCACCATGCATGGAGGATATTCAGTCTGTGTACTTTATCTTCTGGGTACAGAGCCGCTGTTGCGGGATTAATCGCTGCTTCCACAAAGCCCCAAGCAATACCGCTGAGCAACATACCGGACCAAAGCGCCCAGTAAACCCCCATGTCGTTGGCAACACCGGTGGCAAACTCCCCAGCAAAAACAAGGGGCAGATTACCAAGTATAATAAGGCTTCCTGCAATAAGCAGAGCACGGCCCATACCGATAAAGTCCATAAAAGGGCTGATGATAAAAAGCGTAATGGCAAACCCAAGGAACGTAATGCCAAGTGCCTGTGCAATAAGCGTGGCAGACTGGGTAAAATCAATAGGATCGAGGAAAATGGTTTTCAGGTCACTTGCTACTGTGGCCCGCAAAGACATTGACAGCGCGATCGTGAATAACGCCAAAGAACATATCAGAAAAATTCTGCGTCGGTTAAACTCTTGCTCTGGTACTACACTCGTATTGCTCACGCTGTCCTCCTTTATGCTGCAAACATTTGCAGCAGCTCCCCATTTTACAAATTTGGTATATCGTCCATATTTTACTTTTTAAGCAGTGCCTTCACGCCGTCAAAGCCACCTTTGAATACGCCATTTGCGACCATATCGCGCTTTTCGTCTTCTTCGCCGGCTTTGGTTGTGAACTCAGCAGTCCATTCCATAAAGCAGGCATTCCCATCCGTTACAGGGCGCAATTTTGCAGTTGAAATATAGTTGTACATGCCAAGAGGCGCGTCGAGCATGGTATAGCTAAAACTATGGTCTTGGTCTGACATGCTGACCAACTGTTCTTGCACTTGTTGCCCCGTTTCCAAATATAAGGTGCGTACGCAGCCAATTTTGTCAGAGGGCAAGCCCTCTACTATTTCACTGCGGTTAATCAACGCATGCCATTTAGGCAGCTCGTTAAAGTCCCGTATTGTAGCCCATACGTCCTGTACCGATGCATCAATGATCGTGCTGGTATAAATTCTAATCATGTTTATTTCTCAGTCTAACGGTTGAGGGATTTAAAAGTACGGGTGGTTTCTGTGATAGCAATTTCTGTTGGCAGGCGTTCAACGCTGCTAGCGCCATAAAAGCCGTGGCACTCTGGGCAATGATCAAGAATATATTGCACATCTTCCGGTGTTGAAATAGGCCCGCCATGACACAGGAATATCAAATCATCCCGCACAGTTTTGGCGGCTTCAATCCATTCATTAATCTGTGTGGCACAGATTTCTAGGGAAGGGGCGGTGGAAACACCAATAGCGCCACCTGTGGTAGTGCCTAGGTGCGCAACAATAATGTCAGCCCCTGCCTTTGCCATATCAATGGCATTTTCGCTACTAAACACATAGGGCGTTGTTAGCATATCAAGCTCATGGGCTTTGGCTATCATGTCGACTTCAAGGCCATAGCCCATACCGGTTTCTTCGAAGTTGGCTCTGATGTTGCCATCAAACAAACCCATAGTGGGGAAGTTTTGCACACCGCTAAAGCCCATATCCTTTAACTGTTTCAGGAAATATTCCATATTGATGAAAGGGTCTGTGCCGTTTACGCCCGCCAGTACAGGTGTGTGCTTAACAACAGGCAGCACTTCCTTTGCCATATCCACCACAATTTCATTTGCATTACCATAGGACAATAGCCCTGCAAGGGAGCCACGACCGGCCATACGGTATCTACCAGAGTTATAAATGACGATGAGGTCAATGCCGCCAGCCTCTTCGCATTTGGCAGAAAGTCCGG
>JAESQS010000073.1 GCA_016765035.1 Kordiimonadaceae bacterium
CATTTATGTAAGGGCTGTAGGTATGGCGGGTCCATTAGCAGGGTTACGTGTTCTTGACCTTAGTCGTATTTTGGCAGGGCCTTGGGCAACGCAAAATCTGGCTGATTTAGGCGCTGAAGTGATCAAAGTGGAGCGCCCAAAAGGCGGGGATGATACCCGCAGTTGGGGGCCTCCATTTTTTGATGCGAATGGCGAGCCTGTGTCTGCGTATTATATGTGTGCAAACCGAGGCAAGCACTCTGTTGCCATTGATATGGCCGCAGCGGAAGGCCAAGCCTTCATTAAGCAGCTTGTGGCGAAATCAGACATTCTTGTTGAGAACTTCAAGGTGGATGGGCTTAAGAAATATGGCTTGGATTATGCGTCGTTGGCGGCGCTGAATCCGGGCTTAATCTATTGCTCCATAACGGGTTTTGGCCAAACGGGGCCTTATAAAAACCGCCCTGGGTATGACTTGCTTATTCAGGGGCTTGGCGGCTTAATGAGTGTGACTGGCGAAGCAGACCATTTGCCCGGCGGTGGGCCGCAGCGGGCAGGGGTTGCTGTGACAGACCTCTTCACTGGCATGTATAGCACTGTGGCAATTTTGGGTGCCTTGCATCACCGCACCAAAACTGGTGAAGGCCAGCATATTGATATGTCGCTGTTGGATACACAGGTGGCAGTGCTGGCGAACCAAGGGTCTAATTACCTAACGTCGGGCAACGTGCCTGTGCGGCAAGGCAATAGCCACCCCACCATTGTTCCGTACCACAATTTTGCGACAAAAGATGGTCACATGATTTTGGCAGTGGGCAATGACAGCCAGTTTGCGAGCTTCTGCAAGGCTGTTGATATGCCGGGTTTGGCAAAAGACCCCCGCTTTACGACTAACCCGCAACGGGTGGAAAACCGCGAGGAATTAGTACCTATTGTTGCAGGCATCATTGTGGGTAGGACAACAGAAGAATGGGTGGCTTTGCTGGAGAGGAACGGCGTTCCGGGTGGCCCTATAAATGATATCGAAGGTGTTTTTGCAGATGAGCAAGTGGCGGCGCGTGGCCTTCAATTGTCTCTAGCAAGGGCAGAAGATGGTGTTGAAATGCCATTGGTCGCCAACCCTATTCGCTATTCAAAAACAGAAATTGATTATACCAATGCACCGCCCACCCTTGGCGGACAAACAGAGGATGTTTTGCGCCGTGTTCTTGGCTTGTCAGGCGATGATATTGCTAAGGCTCGCGAAAAGGGTGTTATTGGCTAGGCCATATCTGGTTTAATTAGGGGGCGTGGGCTGGTGCTGCACATTAAACCGGATACGCTCTAGAGCATATCCGTCTCAAATAGAACCATCACCGGCCCATGCATATTATGCAGCAACATTCTTGTACACGGTGTTTTGATACTAAAGTTTATTGATCTCAGGTTGATGCTCAACTATTTGTGGCTTCCTTGTTTTTGATTAGGAATAGTGATGATGAAATTTCGGATTTTAGCGCTTATAGGTATCGTGTTTTCTTTCGCATCTGCTTCATTTGCAGACGAAAAGCAGATATCAACGGGCTTTTTTAGCAACAAAGCCGTGAGTGGCTATGACACTGTGGCGTATTTTACAGATAGCAAAGCAGTTAAGGGTAAAAAGAAGTTTAAGACAGAGTACCAAGGTGCTGACTGGTTTTTTGCGTCGCAAGAGAATTTAGATTTTTTTCTGAAAGAGCCTGAAAAATATGCGCCGCAGTTCGGGGGCTATTGCGCTTTTGGTTTGGCAATGGGACATGCCGTGTCCAGTGATCCGCAGCAGTGGAAAATTGTAGATGGCAAGCTCTACCTTAATTACAATGCCGGTGTGAAAGAGCGCTGGGAAGAAAATATTCCTGAATTGATCGCCGATGCTATCAGCGAATATCCAAAAGTGATTGGCCCATACAAATAAACCTTTGCTTCTGATGCATATTAAGCCGGATACGACATATTCTGCTGTTTCGACCGACTGTATGGCCGTTGCAACACGATAAATTATGCGAAATGCCCCTAAATCTATTGTTTGAGCTTGAGTTCGGAGGCCGGGCGAAATAGAAAATAGGTATATTGTTATATAGGGGCTGCAAGGGCGGGCACATAGTTTCCCGTCCTGTTTGGTATGGTCAGTACCCGCATGGGGAGTGTTTTATGTCAGTTTTCCGTAGTGTGTTTGTCGGAATTTCGTTTGTATGTGTTGCTGGAATAACCGCAGCTGGGCCGCTTGTGGCACAGATGCCGAGTAAAGCAGCTACAGCGCTTATTTCTTATGATACGCAGTTTCACCCAACATATGCCCAAAAGGGTATGGTCGTCAGCAAGGAAAAATACGCCAGCGAAGCAGGCTTAGACATGTTGAAGGCTGGTGGTAATGCCATAGATGCTGCTGTAGCCACTGGTTTTGCACTGGCTGTAACCCACCCCCAAGCCGGGAATATTGGCGGTGGTGGCTTTATGATGGTGTATTTGAAAGACACTGACAAATCCATTGCAATTGATTACCGCGAAATGGCCCCCGCTGCCGCGCACAGGGATTTATTCCTTGGGGCTGACGGTAACGTGGATAACGCCTTAGCGCGGTACAGTTATAAATCCAGCGGTGTGCCAGGTTCTGTTATGGGGCTTGTTCAGGCGCTTGAAAATTACGGCACTATGTCGCTTGCCGATGTAATGGCACCTGCGATCAAGCTTGCAGAAGAAGGCTTTCATATCAACCGGGCGCTTTCAGAATCGCTTGTTCGGTATAGCGGCCGCTTGAAGCAAGACGCTGTGAGCAAAGAGCTTTTCTTCAAAGCAGGCGGTGAGCCTTATGCTCCCGGTGAATTATTGCAGCAACCATTGCTTGCTGAAACGCTTAAAACCATTGCCGCAAAAGGTGCTGATGGTTTTTATAAAGGCGCTGTGGCTGACATGATCGTTGCGGCCATGAACCAAAACGGCGGCCTTGTGACGCTTGAAGACCTTGCGAATTATAAAGTTGTGGAGCGTACACCCGTCGAAGGTACCTTTATGGGGCACAAGATTGTATCTATGCCGCCGCCTTCATCTGGCGGCGTACATTTAGTACAGATGCTGAATGTGCTGGAAGGCTATGACTTGAAAAACCTTGGCCACAATAGCGCAGCCTATGTGCACCGAGTTACTGAAACCATGAAATATGCCTACTCAGACAGGTCAAAATACCTTGGGGACCCTGACTTTAACAAAGTCCCTGTGGCAGCGCTTATCTCTAAAAGTTATGCCAAAGCCATTCGGGCGAAAATCAACCTTGAGAAAGCTACGCCTTCTACCGAGATTGGTCCGGACCCGAAATTGCTGCGGGAAAGCCATGACACCACCCATTATTCAGTGATGGATAAATGGGGTAATATGGTTGCGAATACATACACGCTCAATTTCACATTTGGGAACGGTAAGTCAGTGGCTGGCGCAGGCTTCCTGCTTAATAATGAAATGGATGATTTTTCTGCCAAGCCCGGTGTGCCTAATGCTTTTGGTTTGCTTGGCGGTGAGGCCAACTCTATTCAGCCGGGCAAGCGCCCTCTTAGCAGTATGACCCCTACCTTTGTTTTTAAAGATGGCAAGCCGTTCATCACTACTGGCAGCCCCGGTGGTTCGCTAATTATCACCTCTGTGTTGCAGGTGGTGCTGAATACTATCGCTCATGATATGAATATCAGTGCAGCGGTTAGTGTTCCTCGTTTTCATCACCAGTGGTTCCCTGACAACCTTTATATGGAACCGGGTTTCTCGTCAGATACACGCCGTTTGCTCGCCAAAATGGGCCAAAATGTTGATGTGGGTGCTGTGCTGAAACGCAAGCGGGTGATTGGCTCAGTTCATTCGATCTTGTTGTCACCACAAGGTATTATCACAGGGACTGTTGATCCTCGTCGCCCCGGTGCGCATGTGGCAGCCTATTAAATACTATCCGTATTTATAATATACATCACCGGCCCACGCCCCGCTGACTCTCTGGCCCAACCACCCACTAGGATATACTGTGGGGTGGTTTGTGACTGACACGGCAGGGATTAGGCCGGGCAAAGTTGTAAAGCTACATTAAAAAAGGCACCTCTTATTCAGAGGTGCCTTTTTCTGTTTCAATGTTCAACGCTGTTATTCTGCTTGCGCTGGGGCCTTTTCTACTTTGCTTTGCAGGCCGAGCCACTGCTTTATCATAGTCCAAAGCATCCGGCGGCCCTGCACGATGTCATCCCCAATGGCATATAAGGCTGGTACCATTAGCAGTGTCACGAAGAAGGCGATAAACACACCAGAAGCCAATGCGATAACAATCGGCTTCAAGAAGGCGGCTTGTATGCTTTTCTCCAGCATCATGGGGGCAAGACCAATGAATGTTGTCACAGAGGTCAGAAGGATGGGGCGAAACCTAGCAACGCCAGCTTCTACAATGGCTTCTTTGGCGTTTAAACCTTGTTCTCGCAGCCTGTTGCAACAGTCTACTAACACTAGGTTATCATTCACGACCACGCCGGCGGCTGCGGCAATACCAAAGTAGCTGAAAATAGCCATGGTAAGGTCTGCCGCTATATGGCCATAAACTGCGCCTGCAAAGGCAAAGGGGATGGCAATAAGGATAGCAATCGGCTGTGAATAGCTTTTAAAGGCAATCGCAAGCAGCATATACATTGCAAAGAAAGCAATGGAATAAAGCCGCATCACATCCTGTACAAATTCTTCCTCTCCTTGGGCTTGCCCAATAAGGCCGCGTTCCAGCCCCGGATAGCGTTGTTCCCATTCAGGAAAGAAGTTTTCTTTCAAATCCTTCATGATTTCATTGCGTACGCTGTCTTTCATTTCAGCGCTAACCCGAGCTGCACG
The DNA here is from genome assembly GCA_016765035.1 of Kordiimonadaceae bacterium. Classification (GTDB taxonomy): domain Bacteria; phylum Pseudomonadota; class Alphaproteobacteria; order Sphingomonadales; family Kordiimonadaceae; genus Kordiimonas. The sequence goes on from JAESQS010000073.1 coordinate 4,843, forward strand.
GGCCATGTTCCAGTGTGAAATGCCTTTGATGCCGGGTGCAAATTCAAGGTCTGCAATAGATACTAAGGGTACTTCGTTCCCTTCTGCTGTGCGGACTCTGAAGTTTTTCAGGCTTTCGATAGAGCGTCTTGAGGCAAGCGGGTACCGAACCATGACTTTTACATCTTGCCCACCGCGCGCTAGCCGCTGTGCTTCTTCCCCAAAATACGCTTGCCGTACTTGGCGGGCAACATCAGCCAAAGTCAGGCCCAGCTTTTCCACACCCGGTTTTAAGGTAAGGCGGATTTCATCTGAAGCCGCCTCCATATTGTTGCGTACATCATAGAGGCTGCCGTAAGTCCGTAGCTTGTCTTCAAGGTCTGCAACAGCTTCGCGTAGCATTGCCAAGTCATCGTGCCGAATTGACAGCTCAAAACCGGGGTCACTTTCACGATTTGTATATTGAACAGAGACCTTTTTAGCATCGGGTATTTCACCAATAAGTTCCCGTAAGCGCAGAGACACATCTTTGGTGCTCATGGTACGCACTTCTGGCGGCGCCAATTTCACAATCGCCATAACGCTGTCACGCCGAGACCGGGTATACCAATTTTCAATCAGCTGGTGCTTTTTGCCGCTTTTTGCTTCTGCTTCTGCGACAAGCTTCTTTTCTGCAATTTGTAATTGCTCTAAAACTTCAAGTGCTCGGCTGTAGGGGGAGCCTTCAGGCATTTCCACATCTACAATAATCTGGTCGCTTTCAATGTCTGGCATAAAGTCTTTTTTCACATATCCAGCACTGAACAAACCAATGCTGAAAACAAAAATAAATGCGAAAATACTGAAGGTTAGATAGCGGTTGGCGACAGCCCAATTACCCATGTCGCGATACTGCTGCTGTGCAAAGTTGGTGATGCTGGTCGCAATGCGCTTTTGGAAACGGCCAAACCGGCCCAGAGTTTTCCGTGGTTTCAGGTTTGAAAGGTGCGCGGGTAAAATAAGTAAGGATTCCACAAGGGAAAAGCTTAGTGCCGTTACAACCACCCATGTAATGTGCCGGGTGAATTCACTGGTGCCGCCTTCCATCAAAATCCACGGAATGAAGGCGATGATTGTTGTCAGCACAGCAAAAACCACGGGCTTGGCAACAAGCTGGGTGCCAAACACGGCAGCAGTAATGCCCCCGCCTGTTTTCTGGCTTTCCGTATGGATGCTTTCACCCACAACAATCGCATCATCCACCACGATACCAAGGACCAGTAAAAAGGCGAATGTTGAAAGCATATTGATGGAAATATCCAAATAGGGCAGCAATATAAAAGCCCCTGCATAGGCAGTTGCGATACCACTAGCCACCCAGAAGGCAACTTTCGGGCGCAGCGTTAACATCAGCACAATCAACACGAGGAAAAGCCCTTGTATCGCTGCAGTGCCGATAGTTGCCATGCGACCATTGAAAGCCTCGGCCTGATCTGTCCACAGTGTTAGCTCCGCCCCTTCAGGAAGCGTTTTGGTGCGCTTCTCGATCCATTTTTTCACGGAGGCAGACGCTTTGACTATATCCATTGTATCTGTGGTCATAACCTGCAAGAGGACAGCAGGCTTACCGTTTAGCGTTGCGAGTATTTCTTCATCAACAAAGCCATCGATAATAGTGGCAACGTCCCGTACACGAATAGTTGCACCATCGTCAGTTTGACGAATGATGAACTCACCAAAATCTTTTTCGGTGTTTGCCTGATTACGAATTGCCATTGAGAAAGAGCCAGCATCTGTACGGATTGTACCGCCCGTTGTATTGAGCGAGCTTTGTCTGATGGCATTGGCGACATCTGTGAAGGTTAGGCTATATCGGCGAAGGCTTTCTTCGCTTACTTCGATGGAAATTTCTTCGCGTCGGACCCCAAAAAGATCAACAACATTGACTGCTGGAAGCTGGGCTGCCTCCCGGCGGAGCACCTCGGCCAAACGTTTCAGCTTTTTTTCGCTTAAATCACCATACACAGCAATGCGCATGAATTCGTCTCGGTTTACCCATTGCTGTACTTGCGGACGTTCGATGTCGGTCGGCAAGCTGGTAATCGAATCAATACGATTTTTCACAGTATTCATAAATGTGGTGAAGTCTGTATGCTGTTTGGCAAGGATATATACGTCGCCGAACCCTTCGCCGGAATAAGACCTGATCCAGTCCATGCCGTCTAAGTCTCGAACACTTTCTTCGATACGGGCAACAATTTGTTGCTCTACATCTTTGGGACTTGCGCCAGCCCAAGTTACGGAAATTTGCAGGCCGGGAAAGCGCACATTAGGCTCTATTTCCCGTTCCATGCCCATGAAACCCATTATGCCTGCCAAAAAGATACCAAGCATCAGGAGGTTGGCTGCAACAGTATTGCGCGCCCACCATTCAATCAGTCTATTCATGATGGCTTCCTTTTACCGCGATGCTGCTGCAACAGTGGCAGACTGTGTATCTGCCGAGCGGACAATAGCTTGTGCTGCCATACCGTCGATTGCGGCCAGAACTGGGGAGATCACCACTTGCTCGCCAATAGCGACACCACTGACTATATAGAGGGTATCCTCAGACGTTGAGACAACCTGAACAGTACGAATTCTAAGCGCGCCATCTTTGATGACATAGACTTGGTCTTCGCGGCGTAATGCCAGACGGGGCAACACCATAACATTTTGCGGTGTTGTGCCTTCAATCGTTGCTGAGACAAAAAGCCCAACAGCCAGTGGCATCCCGTTGTCTGCTCCAGCTCCGTATGGGTCGTCTACTTCGGCTATGGCATAAACAAGGCGGGTTTTTTTATCAATGGAAGGGTTTACCCGAACAATACGGCCTTTCCAAATATGGTCTGTGCCGCCAAGTGTTGCTTTGAATTTTACAACGGGGGCGTTGGTGTCATTAGCAATGAAGCCAATTGGCAAGCGTAGTTCTGCAAGCTGATTGTCAGTAAGGGGCAAGCGAACTTCTACTGTATCTGTGGCAAAAACGCGGCCTAGCTTGGTGCCGCGGCTAACAAATTGCCCAACACCAACAAAGCGGTCAAGGACGCGGCCTTTGAAGGGGACTCTAATGGTCGTGCGGGCCAAATTCAGCTTGGCAGTATTTAGGGATGTTTCAGCGGCTTGTAGTTGCGCATGGGCGCCGGCTACTTGATGCGCATTCAGTGCAAGCGGTGTGGGGTCGCCGTCTTTTACCCATTCTTTCCACTGTTTCTTTTTAATTTTGGCGTTAGCAATTTCTTTTTCAAGCTTAACTGCCGCTTCTGCAACATGGGCCTCTGCGCTTTTTACGGCAAGTTCATAGTCAGATTTATCTATTTCGACGAGCGTTGTACTCGGTGTGAAGGCGGCACCTTCGGCGAATGAATTTGATATGGAAACAATGCTGCCTGACACTTGTGGTATCAGGTCAATTTCAGTTTTAGGGCGAATTTCGCCTTGTGTTTCAACTGAAAGAGTAACGCTTTCTGAACGGACTTTTTCAACGCGCAGTGATACTGTTCGCGGTGTTATTTCTTTTTTTACAGGAGCTTCTTTGGCTGCAGCCAGGGCTATAAAAGACCCTGCACTAGCTGCCAACACCAATATAGGTGCAGCAAACTTGAGCATTTTACTCACGGCTATCCTCGCATTCTTATAATGTGGCTTATGCCACTATTAATTTCTGTCGTGTATTTTGATGGCTTTTTGCCACTTTTATTTATCAGCTTTTATATAGTGTATTGTGGGTCAAAAGTCACTCTGTTTTATCTGGCAGGTGGTAAATTTTATTAAGCAATAGCCAGAAATTAGTAAAATACCGTCCTTTAACCCACTGTATTTACCTTTTGGCTCTACTATTATGAAGGGTGAAAAGCTGCTTATGCAAAGGGGGCGTACGTCCAGCATGAGGTCCCCGAAGGGCGACTAAAAACAGGAAGCTCGCAACGATAGTGTTATTCTATTTAAAATTGTTATATAATAGGTAGTCATCTCAAATATACATAGAAAAATGGGCTAAATTTAGGTATTAACGAGCACTCCGTTGCACTTTGCTGGATATTTTTTTATGCTCTAATAAGAAATGTAGGTAGTGAGCACAGTATGGCTAAAGTTTTAGAAGAAAATACCGCCGATGAGGTGCCTCCCCTGGAATGTGGCCATGGGCAAATTAGCCTTCTTATGGAGGCGATTACCGAAGCTGTGACAATCCGCACACAAACGGAATTTGTCTATTTAAATGCTGCTGCCAGAAAATTATTTGGGATGGCTGATGATTTTAGAGATTATGCCAGCATTGATCATACCGACATTGTTCATCCCGATGACTATGCCATGCAGGTGCATTATTTCCAGCGACGATTGGCTGAAAAAGAGGCGCCTTCGCATTATGAATTTAGAGTTTCGGGGGGGCAGGACCCGTTTTTCTGGGTTTCATGCGTTGCCAGTACAATTGTGTGGGAAGGTAAACCCGCTGTGTTGGCTTGCATAACTGACATTTCATCGCAGAAAAAAGCCCAACAAGAGAATAATCGTTTTGATCGCCTGTTTCGGCATATTTTTGACCTTGTGCCTGATGTCATGCTTCTTGTGAGCCTAACGGAAGGGCGCATTGTCGATGTTAACCCTGAGTTTGTGAATGTTTTTGGTAAACGCCGGGAAGATGTGATTGGCAAAATATCAGCGGATATTGGTATTTGGGCTGACGGCACATTCCTTGACCGATTTGTCGAAGAATTAAAAATGACCACATCCATGATGGATGTGCCAACCACTGTGCGCACACGCGGCAATGTAATTCGACATTTTCAATTGTTCGCGCAAAAAATAGAATATGGGTTGCAGCCTTTATTGTTGCTGGTTGGCCGCGATGTTACGGAAGATTTGCTACAGGAACAGGAATTACGCCGCCGGAAGGATGATGCAGAACTTGCCAACAGGTCCAAGTCCGCCTTCTTGGCAAATATGAGCCATGAGTTACGCACGCCGCTGAATGGTATTCTAGGCTTTGCAGAGATTATTCGTGATGAAATGATCGGCCCTATTGGCAATGCCCGTTATTCCGAATATGCGCAGGATGTGCATGAAAGTGGCACGCACCTGCTGGCAATTATCAATGATATTCTCGACCTCTCCAAGGTAGAAGCGGGGCATATGCAAACCCATGTGACGTGGATTGACCCAATTGACTGCCTTGATACCTGCCTGTCGCTTGTACGGGGGAATGCCACTGATAATGGTATTTCTATGATTCGGGATCTGGATGAAACCATATTCCTTGAAGCGGATGAACGGCTGTTAAAACAGATTGTGATAAACCTGCTTTCCAATTCGGTGAAATATACCGAAAGCGGTGGTACTGTTACACTGTCTTTCAAGCGTACTGGGAATGCGGGCGTGTGCTTAAGTGTTACAGACACGGGCATTGGCATGACCCCCGATGAAGTTAAAATCGCGCGGCGGCCCTTTGGCCAAGTTGTTTCCCGGTTGAGTAAAAAGCTGGAAGGATCAGGGCTGGGCTTGCCACTGGTATGCGCCTTCACTGAGAAGATGGGCGGCACCATGACCATTGAAAGCCAGACCGAAGTTGGTACCCGCGTGAATATTATTTTCCCGCCTCTGAAGGTGAAGGAAAAAGAGAGCGACACGCCGGAAGGAAGTGACGCCATATAGGCGATTGAATGTCGCTTCTTCTAGCCGTGGGGCATTCGGTAATCAATTTAAGTCGGATATGCTTTAAAGCGGCTATTCTTTCTCGCGTTCAACAGCGCGCCAGCCAATATCTTTGCGGAAGAAACCGTCTTTCCAATTTATTTTTGCAATAGCTTCATAGGCTGAGGCTTGCGCTTGTGTTGTGGTGTCGCCTGTGGCGGTTACATTCAATACCCGCCCGCCATTAGACAATATGCGGCCCTCATCTTGTTTTGTACCAGCATGGAAGACCCGTACATCGCCCCCCGCTTCTGCGCTGGCAATGTCCTTGATTTCAGTGCCTTTTTGGTAGGCGCCGGGGTAGCCATTTGCTGCCATAACAACGGTTAAAGCTACAGTGTCAGCCCACCTGATAGTGTGGTCGGAAAGGGTGCCGTTGGCTGAGGCTATAAGCAACGGTACAATGTCGCTTTCCATCCGGGTCATTAAAACCTGACATTCAGGGTCCCCGAAGCGGCAGTTATATTCAATGAGCTTAGGGCCGTCTTTTGTCATCATAAGCCCAGCAAAAAACACACCTTTATAAGGATGCCCCATATCAGCCATTGCTTTTGTCGTTGGAATGATAATGTCCTGCATGACTTGGTCGCATAAAGCGTCTGTCATTACAGGGGCGGGGGAGTATGCGCCCATGCCACCGGTGTTGGGGCCTGTATCACCTTCGCCAACAGTTTTGTGGTCTTGCGCAGTGGCAAGGGCAAGGGTGCTTTTACCATCAGCCAAGGCAAAAAAGCTTGCTTCTTCGCCCACCATAAATTCTTCAATCACCACTTCAGCGCCAGCATCTCCAAAGGCACCGTCAAAAATAGTGTCAACAGCATCAAGGGCTTCTGCTTCAGTTTGGGCTAAAATAACGCCTTTGCCTGCGGCTAATCCATCTGCTTTAACAACAATGGGGGCACCTTGCTGCCGCACATAGGCTTTTGCAGCCGCCACATTTGAAAAACGACCATATGCAGCGGTGGGGATGCCGTATTTGGCGCACATATCTTTTGTGAAGCCCTTGGAGCCTTCTAGCTGGGCAGCGTCTTTGCTGGGGCCAAACGCCAATATGCCAGCGGCTGTCAGGTCATCGACCAAGCCAG
>JAESQS010000074.1 GCA_016765035.1 Kordiimonadaceae bacterium
CGCCGTCACCTTCGTCGCCGCGCAGCTGCGCGGGCACGGGTCGCCGACCGCGGCCAATAACGGGGGCGGCGGCAACGGCAATAGCGCCGATATATTTTTATTACTTAATTAATTATGCGCAATAATATTGCGCCGTTACCTAAATGACACAGATCTAATATAAACTAATTTCATAAACCAATCGCTTTCCGCTTTTGGTGGATATACATTTTTTTATGGAGAAGAACAGGGGTAGCTGCTCGACGGTAATCGCTAATTCATAATGATATATGACGAGGGCACTAACCAACTAAATTCAACCTTGGGGAACTCAAGAATGTCTAATTTAAAATCTACCTTTCGTAGAACAACTCTTCTGGGTAGCGTAGCGATGCTCGCACTCGGTTCAGGCCTAAGTGCCGTTTCGGCACAGAATGCTGATATTGAAGAAATAGAGGAAGTGATTGTAACAGGGTCACGTATTAAACGTGCCGACATCGAGTCTGTTAGCCCGGTTTCTGTAGTCACAAGTGCAGATATTAATCTGTATGGTAACATCAATATTGAGGCAACACTGAACACTTTGCCCGCTCTTAATCCAAGTTTAACCAGCACAACAAACAACGGGGGCGATGGCTCCGCGCGTCTTGATCTTCGTGAGCTTGGTACACAGCGTACACTTGTTCTGCAAAATGGCCGCCGTATCATTCCGTTTACGACGGGTGGTAGCGTTGATGTGAACTCCATTCCGGCTGCTCTTGTTGAGCGCGTGGAAGTGCTTACGGGTGGTGCCTCTGCGGTATATGGTTCTGACGCTATCGGCGGTGTTGTTAACTTTGTTATGAAGAATGACTTTGAAGGCATCGAAGTTGCTGGCCAGTATAATATCTCTGAAAAAGGTGATGCAGATACGCGCACAGTTTCCATGACTATGGGGGGCAACTTTTCTGATGGTCGCGGTAATGTTGTTGTTCACACAAGCTACACAGACCGTAAAGGCCTTACTCAGGCTTCTCGGGATTGGGCTGACGAAGCCCTTGCTGACTTTGGTGGCGGTGTTTTCACTCCATTTGGTTCATCAAATATTCCGGGTTCACGTGTAACAGGTCTTGGTGCTGGCCCGAACGGCGAGCTTGTTCTGCCAGATGGGTCTTTTGCAACAGATGGTTTGGCCTTTGATGAAAATGGTCTTGTGCGAGACAATGCTGGTTTCCGCTTTAACTTTGCGCCTTTCCAGTTTTTACAAGTACCACAAAAGCGTTTCTTGATAAGTGCCCTTGGCCGTTATGAAGTGACTGATCATATCGAAGCCTATTTTGAAGCTTCCTATTCAAGTAGCCGTGTAAATCAACAATTGGCACCAAATGCTGGTGGCATTCCCTCTGTTGGCGCTTTGTTTGTTCCTTCTACAAATCCACTCATTAATCCAGTGACGATGCAAACTTTGCTGCTGAACTTTGACAATGGTATTGGTGGTGACCTTGTAGCGGGTGATGGCATTGCATCCTTGCCAAGTGTGAACCGTCGTTTCACTGAAGGCGGTAACCGTCAGAGCATTCGCGAAGCAAACATGCAGCGCTGGGTTGTTGGTGCGCGTGGCGCATTGAGTGATGATTGGGATTATGACGTTTATTACAGCTTTAGCCGTGTAAACCGTTCTGACATCCTTACAAACCGTGTTTCAACGATTAAAATTCAGCAAGGCCTGAATGCAACAACTGATGCGGATGGTAACGCTGTTTGTATCGACCAATCAGGCGGTTGTATCCCGTTAAATATCTTTGGTATTGATAGTGTTTCTGCCGATGCTGCGGCTTTCATTTCACCAACAGCAATTCGTAACAGAACTATAGAGCAAAATATTGTTGCGGGTTCTGTTTCAGGCTTTCTTGAGAGCATTGATTTTGGTGCAGGCCCTCTTGGTCTTGCATTTGGTGCTGAATATCGTTCTGACCAAGCCGCTGACAACCCAGATAGTTTGATTATCTCTGGTGATCTTGGTGCGGGTAACAATGCCACACCAACACTCGGTGATTATGACGTTAAAGAAGCCTATGGTGAGTTTGTATTGCCATTGCTTGCAGACCAGCCTGGTGCCCAACGTCTTGATCTTGAAGGTCAGTTCCGGGTTGCCGATTACTCAACATCGGGAGGCGTATTCTCTTACAATGTTGGTATGCAATATGAGCCAGTAGAAGGCATTCGTTTCCGTGCTTCTTATGGTGAAGCTATTCGGGCACCTAGTATTCTAGAGCTATTTGGTGGTACAGCGTCTGGTGCATCCACGACACAAGATCCTTGTGCGGGTGCAAATGTACAGCCAGATGAAATTGCCTTCTGTCAGGCTCTGGGTGTTCCAGACCCAACCACATATGTGGCGCCAAACGCGCAAATTTTCACAACGTCTGGTTCAAACCCGAACTTGTTCGAAGAAACAGCAACCACATACACTGTTGGTGTCGTTATCACGCCTGAGCAAGTGCCTGGCTTGGAAATCATCATTGATTACTACAATATCAATGTTGATGATGCTATTCAAACACTGACATCTACCACTGTACTTGATCTGTGCGTATTGAGCCGCGATACAAGCAACCGCTTTTGTCAAGCTGCCCTGCGGAATGGGATTGGTGACGTTGAGCAAATCTTTGCGCCAAACGACAATATTGGTGGTTTGAAACGCGAAGGTATTGATTGGGATGTAAGCTACTCATTTGAGCTTGGTGAAGGTGAGTTGACACTGAGAAACGCTGGTAACTATCAGATTAAAAATGCTGATCAGCCAACACCGCTATCAGAGGAAGTTGATTGCCGTGGTATCTTTGGTGGTTCTTGTACAGGTCTTGGTAACTTTACATCTCCAAAATGGAAGTTTAACCAGACTGTTTCATACAGCTTTGGTGATTGGTATGTGCGGGCAACGGGCCGTGTAATCTCTAAGATTATCAATCAGGCGTTCATTGATGATTCAACTGCAGAATTGGCTCAGCCTGAAATTGCTGTGAATATGTTCCTGGATCTTGCTGCTACATACCAGTACAGCGAAAGTGTGCAGTTCACGATGGGGGCTAAAAACGTAACGAATAATGAACCACCTAACTATGGCTTCTTCCCGAACGTTGCAGCGCAGACAGATCCATCTCTTTATGATGTTCTGGGGCGCTCTTACTTTGCTGGTATCAAAGTAACCTACTAAGTTTGAGTAGATAAAAAGTAGAAATGGCGGGCTTTGTGCCCGCCATTTTTTTGCCAGATTGAGTATGAGGCCTATTTAGCGCGTTTTACTTTTATGGTTTTTGGATATTTCACCGAAACAAGGCTGTAGGAGCCGAGGCGGCCTTGTTTAAGAATGGCTTTGTAGGGAAACTTTTCTCTGGCCACATAGTCAGCAGACAGTTGACGCCACACCTGTCCATCACTTGTGATAAATATATGCTTACCTGTTTTTAGCTTTGTCGTACTTATGATGCTGACACGTACCTGCTTGGCTTCGTCGTTGGTATCAACAGATTTAACGGGTGCTACCTCCTTTGATTTAGGCGCAGGCATACTCTTGGTTTTTTTACCTTTCACTGATGCAATGCCAAAGGCGTCACGCGCGGCTTTGTTGCGAACGGCCATTGTGAAAATGATACCGTCAGTCACAGAATCATAACAGGCTAAACGCGTGCTTGCGGTGCCTATGCTTCTGCATTCTTTGGCATTTTTATAAGCTTGTGCGGGTTCTGCCGCAGCCAAGGCCGCTTGAGGCATGATAACAAGGGCTGCCAATGGTGCCAAAGGGACCAGAGCATTCAGAATTGCATTTTTTTTCATCAGTATTTCCTAATTTTCTAAGCCGCTGACGGGTCAATCATTGCGGTATAATGTCAAAAGGTGTTGTTATTCTGTCGGCATTTTCACTGTATGCAACGGTGCCGTGCCACATGAATGAGGGGAAAAGCGCTAGCAAACCGGCTTGGGGTTCAATCAACCGGTTGGCCTTATCTGCTTTGCCTATATGCAAGGGGCTTTCGCCAAATTTTATCCAGCCTTGGCAGGCTGCACGTGAGGCCTCTGTTGCTTTTGGTACATCCACGTAAAAAGCAGAGCTTATCCAGCCGAGAGGGTGCACATGGTTAATATGATAGCCGCCTTCTTTAAGCCAAACAGACCAGGAGGCAGAAAAGTCAAAATTCTCATTCTTGCGCTTGCAGAGCGGGTGTTCCTTGTCATCCGGCAACCCCCGAATATAGCCAAGGGCGACTTGCCGAAGTGCCTCTTTTAAGGTGTTGAATATAGGGTCTTGCCGGTCAAAAAGAGTGCCGTGTGTTTGGGAACCTCCCCGCAAGGTCTGGTCAATAGGCGCATGGTGCGCGGTGTGGCATTGCCGCAGGGTTTCTTTTAACTCAGCTAAAAATTCGTTCAGGTTTGCATAGCCAGCCGGTGTGTCAATGCAGGTTGATTTGATAAGGGCATCAAAATTATTGAGCCATTCATAGCGTTCGTCCCCTAACATACGCCAGCAAAGGCCACGGTACGCCCACATTTCCTGATCGTTCGGAGCATGTTTTTCCACAGCTTCAAGGTGATTAAGCGCCGCGTGATATTCGCCGGTTTGGATCAAATACTGGCTAGTGCCGATAAGAATACTTGTGTCTTGGGGTGCCCTTGCTGCTGCTTTTCTATAGGTATCCGTTGCTGCCCCTGCATGCCCTGCGCAGGCTTGTGCTCGGGCCATTTGGTACAGAATGCCGGGATGTTGCGGGAAGCTATCCACATAGATGGCTCCATGGTGAAGCCCCTCTTCTGAGTGGCCGGCGTTTATAAGCGCCCGCAGGTGTTTTTCGCATAATTCTGGCGAGCTTGGGTTGGCTTTAATACTGATTTTGTATGATTTTCCGTACAGGTCTTTTTTACCGTGCTCCCAATACATGCGATTAAGCGATTCATGAACATCAACAAAGTCCGGCTGTAGTGTGATGACTGTGCGATATTCTTCATCAGCTTTGGCAAAGTTGCCCAGTTCATAATATACGTTGGCAAGGATATAGCGCGGTTCAATGGCTTGCGGTTCAAGCCGTACCGCGCGGGCCAAAAACACAATTGCATCCTTGTATTTAAATTGACTGCGCAGCAATGCGCCTAAATTATGCAGGGCTTTAAAGTAGGTATTGTCGAGCATTAAAGCGTGCTTGTAGGCTGTTTCTGCCAGCTCTAAGTCACCCCTTTCTTGGTGTATAACGCCAATGGCATTATGAAATGTTGGATTTTGTGGCTGTATTTTAATAGCGGCTGTTAGATGGTCCACGGCTGCTTTCAGTGCGCCTTCATCGTGTTTTAACAGGCCAAGATTAAAAAGCGCTTCGGCGAATTTTGGTTGAATTTTCAGGGCATTATTATAAGACGCTATCGCCTGATGATTTTCACCAATATCTTTATAGGCGTTGGCGAGGCCATTGTGGACTTGCGCTGGGTTTGAATGTGACACTAAAGACCGCTTCATAAGCGATATTGCCTCACTATGCTGGCCTTGAAGGCGCTTGGCAGCGCCAAGTAAAAACAGCGCGTTTGGCTCATTTGGCAGCCTTTTCAGTATTTGCTGAAAATACTGTGCTGCCTCAGAAGGGTTGTTTTGATTTAGTACATTGATACCTGTTTGAAGTATTTGGGTAATTTGTTGTTGAGCTTGGCTCATAGGTACGCTCTCAATACTGAAGAAAAATATTAAATCGGATGCGCTCTAATTATAACACCGAGTAAAATACAATCTAGGATAATGTATAATAAAGCCGGTGGCGACCTTTTATTGGGGGAAACACAGGCAGGGTGCGGTGGCGTTAGCAGGACACTGTTTTTTGGTTTTACAAGCAACGGTGTTTTTTACCGAGACCCCGAATGCGGGCTGTTGTTTGGTGCCACCCCCATAAGTTCAAATTATTGAAATATTTAGATATTTTCTTTTTCTAGCTCAAAATGCAACAGCAGCGAGCTGACTGCACCCTGCGGTTTCGCTGGCGCAGCATCGTCTCTTCAACCTGCTATTTGCTTTCAGGTTAATTCTTGTGCTACTAGGCGCTGTCTGGGGTTGTTCGCAATCTCGGCAGGGGGTGTATGATGTTGGGAGGGGGCTGGCTGATTTGGTAGAATCGTCAGCGCCGGGCAAAACACATGAAGAAATTATTCTAGTGCGAAGCTGGAGCTCGAAAATTGCAGAGCTGATAGTGCACGGCAGATGGGTAATTCTGGCAATGGCTGTGGGGCTTTTGCTTGTTTCTTTTTCTGCAATTCAGGGACTGAAAGTTTCCACAAAGCTGGAAGCGTTGATGCCTGAAGGCGCGCAAAGCGTTAAAACGCTGCAAGATGCTATGGAAAAGGCAGGCAGCTTTGCATCTATTCAGGTTGTTGTCCGCGGCGAAAGCCGAAAACAGGTGGAATCTGCTCTGTTGGTGCTTGAGGCCGTCACGCGCCCGCTTTTATGGAGCGAAAGTGTCCAGTATTTTGAAGATATATCCGTATTGGAACGTCACAAACTCCTGCAATTAACGGTGCCTGAGCTTGAGCAGGTAGCCAAAGTTCTTGAAAAAGAAGTTTTAAAAGCCGCCACCAGTGAATTTGAGAAAAAAACAGGTATCCCTCTAACAATTACACTTGTGGAGAGTGGCGCCAGTATTATCAGCAACGTTAAAAATAACGTCAACCTTACGGAAGAAGAGTTGCGCGCCCGTATTTTTGATGAAGTTGAAACTGAACGCCGGTTTATCTCTGACGATGGCCGTACGCAGGCGCTGGTTATTTGGCCCAAATCTGGTTTTGAAGGCTTGGCTGATGCCAAAAAAATGGTGACAGACATTGCTGCCATTATTAATGCGCTGGATTTAAACGCACCTGAAGATGGCCTGCATGTAGGCATTGCTGGACGCATCCGAAACAAAGTGTCGCAATTTGATGCTGTGATCAATGATGTGGTTGTTGGGCTTGGCAGTTCAATTAGCCTTATTATCATCCTGTTGTTTGTTCATTACCGGCGTTTAGTGGTGGTGCCCCTCATTATTGTGCCGCTGGTGACGGGTATTATTTGGACGATTGGCGTGACGGCTGTTGTTATTGGCGGCTTGAACCTTATCACTATTTTCCTTGCGCTTATCCTATTTGGCTTGGGTATTGATTTCGGTATCCATAATTTTAGCCGCTATTCAGAGGCGCGGGCAGGGGGTGCCTCCCATACCGAAGCCATTGCGATTATCATCGGGCAAACGGGGCGTGCCTCACTGGTAGCAGGGGTTACAACAGGCATTGGCTTTTTCGCGTTGATGTTCACTGAATTTCGGGCCTTCAGGGAATTTGGCTTTATTGCAGGCAGCGGAATTTTGCTGATACTTGTGGCCATGTATACGGTTTTCCCCGCTTTGCTGTCCGTGCTGGAAAAACACATAGATTGGCATTGCTCAAAGAGGAAAGTTAGCAAACCACTGGGCAAATTACTGACACTTGGTAGTGATTACCCGAAGGCCACCTTGCTCGCGTTTGTACCGCTTGTAGCTATTGCTTTTGTTTGGGCACCAAAGTTGGGCTTTGAGAAAAACTTTAAAAATATTCAGGCAGAACGGTCGGCAGAACATCTGTGGGCAACGGAGCAATCAAAAAACATATTTAAAGGCGGGCATGACCGGGCAGTTCTCGTAGTGGAAACTTTGGAAGAAGTGAAAGCCATTGAAAATTATTTTGAAACATACGCCGAAAAAGATACGGATAGCCCGACAATTGCCAAACTAACCAGTGTACGAAACTTTGTCCCTGACCCAGAGCAGCAGGCCGCACGGCTTGAAGTGATTAAACGCATGTGGGCCAAGCTTGAAGAAAGTGGGCCTTTGCCTGCGGTGTTAGTGGATAAAGCAAAATATCTGGAAATTGATAAGCTGGAAACTGGCGATTTATCCCCTGCGATGCGGCGTTTGTTTTTAGGGACTAAAAGCCGCCCCGGCTATTTAATGTATATCTATAATTCTGTGACCATGGATGACGCAGACCTTGCCCGGCAATTTTATGATGATGCCGCCGAATTTGAAGTGAATGGAAAAACCTACCACCCCGCTTCCGAAGGTTTTATATTCGTGGAAATGCTGGCCTTGATGAAAGCAGATGCTGTGCGCGCAGTACTGTTGGTCGCCGGTGTTACCATCTTTATTATATTCGGGTTTGTGCGCTCTTTTTCGGGGGCTGCGGTGGTTTTAATACCCACTGCATTAGTGCTTTTATTCACTGTGGCTATTATGGCTGCCATCGACTTACAGCTATCCATCATTAACATGGTGATATTGCCGTCGCTTATTGGCATCTCGGTTGACAATGGCATCCATATTTATGAGCGCTATAGGGAAACGGGTGAAGACCTTGGGGTCGTGATGGCTGGTACTGGCCGGGCAGCTAGTGTAACAACGCTAACAACGCTCCTTGGTTTTGGGGGCCTTGTTACCGCTTCTATGGGCGGCTTGCGGTCTATGGGCATGGTGGCGGTTATTGGCTTCAGTGTGTGTTTATTGCTCACATGGCTTATTTTACCTGCTTTGTTACGGCTACACGAAAGACGGCAGCAGCGCTGAGGCGCACGGGTTTGCCATATGTATTAAACGGGACCAAAAGTGTTTAACGGAATGATGAATGATTGAAGACCTTTTAATTGTTGCTGCGGGAATGGGCACTCGGTTACGGGCAAAAGGGGACTTGAAACCCCTTGTTGACCTATGCGGTAAGCCCTTGATTGAACACGCGCTTGAAGTGGCTTTTGCCTCTGGCCTGAAGCGGGCCACCGTTGTGGTTGGTTATAATGCAAACGTTTTAACAAGCGCGTTGAAAGAGCTTGCTGCACGCCGCAGTTGGGATATTGATACAGTGTATAATCCTGACTTTAAGCACCCAAATGGTCTTTCTGTTCTGAAAGCTAAGGCACGGTTAAAAGGCCGTTTTATACTGGCTATGTGTGACCATCTGGTTGAGCCAAAACTATATGACTATATGGTAAAGGCCCCTTTGGCTGATGCGCAGGTGGGCCTTGGCATTGATATGCGGCTTGATAATGAATATGTCGACTTAGAAGATGTAACGCGGGTGCGGTTCCACGGGCCACATATATTGGATATAGGTAAAGAGATACCCGTTTATAATGCGTTTGATACGGGTATTTTCTCCGCCGGCCCTGCGCTGTTTGAAGCCATAGAAAAAAGCGGCACTGATACAGGCAACTATTCCATCTCAGGCGGTATGCATATGCTTGCTGAAAAGAAGAATGCGATTGGCATTAATGTTGAGGATAGTTTCTGGATCGATGTGGATAGCCCTGAGATGCACAGGCTGGCAACAGGCTGGCTGGCACCTAACCGGACCGAAGCTGTTGGATAATCTGCTTGTCGCCCGGTGTTAGGGCCAAAAAACGTATCAGCCCCAAGAATATTACAATAGCTAAAAAGATAGCAGGGCCAAACACATAGCCTGCCGTCATAGGCAGCTGTGTTGTGGCAAATTGCAGGATTATGCCAACAAAAATTGCCAGTGCTGCCGGTTTTATAAATGCCCGGCTGATGATTTTGATATCCAGATGTTTATTGAGCATTAAAAGGCGGGCGGTTGTCAGGCTTGCCATGGCCAGCAGGAAGCCTGCCGCAGCGCCTACCATGCCCCAGATATGGGAAAGGCCCGCTATGGCGGGTATTTCTATTGCCAGAGCCATTAAAATCAGTTTGAGCGGTATTTTAGGCTTGGCAAAGACAAGCGGCGTTTCAATAAGGGCGAAACTTCCGTCAAATAACTCAGCGATCAGCAAAATGATGAAAACCCACGCCCCCGCCGAAAACTGATCCCCAAACAAGCCAAGAAGTTGGGCGGCAAACACCATAAATGGCACTGTGACTGCGATTTGCAGTGTGAATACCCAGCGACACAAGCCTTCCATTTTCAGGGCAATGGCCCCGGTTTCAGCTTCATGATGTAATTTGGCGATAACAGGGGCCATCATTGGCTCGAACAACTGATGGATTTTGTGCGGCACAGTCACCAGTTGCTGGGCCATATAATACAGCCCTGCCACTTCGTGGCTAACGGCCACCGAAAGGACCAAAATATCAATCCGCCTAAACATCATAACGCCAAGGTCTGTTACGCCAACAGGCAGGCTTTTAAGCGGTAGCTTATGCAAGGAGCGCCACTTGGTCTCTGTAGTAAGGATTTTTTTAATACCGATGGTATCGCTCAGTCCTTTGGCAATGCCAACGGCGGCCGCAAGGTGCGAGATGCTATAGGCAATGATAATGCCCGTAGCAACAACACCCGAATAATAGAAGAGCAAAGCGGCAATAAGAAAGAACCAAGGCTCCATGATATAGCGCGCGATAACTTCCCAGCGGATAATACGTTTGAAGCGAATGGCTGTGCCTGCCACTTCAGAGAAGACAATCGCCGGAATAGAGAAGTATAGAATAAGCGGCATGGGCAAATCAGTGAACAGAAAAGGCCATGCAATCCCCAACAGAACAGACAGCAGCACCGCCAACATCAAGGCCGAGATAAGGGCTTCTTTGATGGTGCGAACAATAGCGTCTTCGTCGCTGTGATGGGCGCTTAGAAAATCCAGAAGGCTACGGCGTAATCCCAGTGTGGCAACGGCGGCTGTAATTTCTGTAATAGCAGCAATTTGGCCCAAAACCCCAAATGCCTCAGCACCAAATAGCTGTCCTGCTGTAAGGATAAGCACCAGACGGGCAATCATGCGCCCGCCGAAGCCCCCCAAGGCAGCCAACGCCCCTCTTAGAATGTCTCTGATATCCTCAAGGGCATTCATGGTTAGAGGATGCCCGCGCCGTCTGCCTCGGCGATTAATTTATACTCAAGAGCCCGTTCCGCGATCATTAAGCCCACCAGAAGAAGGTTGAAGACGGTTAACTGGATGATGAAGAACCATATTGGTGCACCCATAAGCGCGCATAGGAAAATAAGAAAGGTGCGGTTGTTTGCATTTAACAAGCCCCACGCTTTTACCATAGGGGCTGTCTTGCTCACAAAATAGTCGCTACATGCTTTTGCATCCGGCTTTGCGCGCAGTTCAGCAAGCTTGGCATCCAGTCCATAGTCTCCGCCGCTTAAAAAGCGCTGGACTTTGTCATAGCCTGAGGCAAAGGCAGACCGTTTTCCATCAATTACAAGGAGGCCCTCTTGCACATCGCGGCCTAGGCCATCCACACGCCGTTGGTATTTTTGGCGTCGTTCCTCGTAAGCGGCGGCTTGAATGCCGTGGGCCGCGCCAGAGGTCAAAACAAGCCACCAGATGGCATTGGATGCGCCCGTGTCAATTAGATAGAGGGTAACGCCAATATATACAGCGGCAAAAACCAAATGGTCGCAGATGCCGTCCAAAACGCGGCCAAAGGCACTTGTCTGCCCCGTTAGGCGTGCCAAGCGGCCATCGGCACCATCCAGAATGTGCCAGAATATCATCGCCGCAAACCCACCGAAAATATATCCTGCCTCGGGCATCTTATAATATAGAAAGCCTGCTAAAATACCGCTAGCCAGCCCCAATAAGGATACAAAATTGGGTGTCAGCTTGAGCGCTAACCCAAATTTGACAACCACATCCGAAAGAGGGTGGATGAAATATTTGTTGGAAGCATCTTCAATGCAGGCTGGGCGGCCATATTCATGCGCTTTTTTGGCACATTCAGCAGCCGGTGCTTCTGCTATAGTTTCTGTCATTTTCTGACCTTGCTTGAAAGCGCCCGCCAGTTCTTTCCCTAAAAGAAACTTTTAGCGTCAAAACTGGCAGGCGGCCAATTTGGTCACTGCAGCGCGTTAGCTTGCGGCAGCTTTTACTTCTGAAACATCAGGCGAGCTAACAGCCGTGAACTTGCTACCAGCAATGATGCTTCAGTCATTAAACGGGCTACATCATCTGTGTGTTGCACAGGTGGGTGCTTACAGAAGTAGGCGCTAGGCCCTTCAATCACACCAGACTGGCCCCGGTCCATTGCAACTTTTGCACAGCGAACTGTATCAATTGCCACACCGGCTGAATTTGGTGAATCTTCCACAGAAAGGCGAAGTTCTATATTCATGGGAACATCGCCAAACAAGCGGCCTTCCATGCGTAAGAAGCAAACTTTATTGTCATTCTGCCAAGCCACATAGTCACTTGGGCCGACATGGATGTTTTCGTCGTCAATACGTTCCGCCGCGACAGATTGCACAGCCTCTGTTTTGGACGTTTTTTTGGAGGCTAAACGAGTCTGATTTTTCATATTAAGGAAATCAGTGTTGCCGCCCGTGTTCAACTGATAGGTCCGGTCAAGAGCGACACCACGTTTTGCAAACAGGTCAGTCAGTACACGGTGAACAATTGTGGCACCAAGCTGGGCTTTGATGTCATCGCCAATGATCGGTAGACCTGCTTTTTCAAACCGTTCTGCCCATACAGGGTTACTGGCAATAAACACTGGAATGTTATTCACGAAAGAAACACCCGCTTCCAGTGCACATTCAGCATAAAACTCAGTGGCGTGCTGGCTGCCTACGGGTAGATAGTTCATCATTACGTCAACATTCGCGTCTTTCAATTCGCGAACGATGTCAGCCTTTGATGGCTCTGGAGCGTCAAGGGGCATAAACCTGCGCTCGTCCGGGTAAGATGCCATATGGTCGGAGTAGCCGTCCAATATAGCACCCATTTTCACTGTTACGCCTTGGTGAGGCACATCTTTGTGGAAAACTTTTGTGCAGTTCGGAGCTGTAAACAAGGCTTCTGATACATCTTTCCCTACTTTGCGTTTGTCGATATCAAACGCTGCAGTGATATTGATGTCCGAAGCTTTGTATCCCCCTAAGTATTCATGCATCAATCCGGACGCGTCGCCTTTACGATCTGCGCCATAATAATAGATACCCTGAACCAGCGAACTGGCACAATTTCCCACGCCTATTATTGCAACATTGATGGATGTTTTTGTGATTGTTGTCATCGTTTTTTTCTCCAAACGTAGCATTGTACATTCTGTCTAAAACCGTACACTCCGCACAATACTTGACCTCTTGTTGCAAAAAAATCATACGTGCTAAAGACTTTTCTTAAAATTTTAAGTCAATTTTGGTGCTGCAATGAGCATATTCCAGCATTTGGTGTCTGTAGTGGCGACCTGTCGCCCAGTCATAGGCTCACTTTTTCGTGATTTAGGGTTTGCGTGAATGGAAAATCCCCTGCCCATAATTTGAGATCTCCATCGTGCTGTCCGTAAGGTAAAATACCGTTTCGATGGGTTAAATTTTTTAGAATATTGCACAAAAAAGGGTAGGTCATTTCAGATATAAATTCCCTGTTTGAGCTTGAAAGAGGGCTTGACCGCAGACTTAATCTGAGGTCAGATTTTTGGTACTTGGTCATCAGCGGCTCCATAGCTTTTATCTTTTGTATTTTCATATCAGGATCCGGTTCTATAGCGTCAAATTTCAGCGCCTTTGGCGGCGTTGCTTTTTCTTTATTTTACTGAGTATTATTTCTTCTGCCAGAGCACGCCCTTGCAGCATTATTTGTTTGCCACCCTGTTTGAGTGTCAGGGCATAAGTGGCGGCATACCGGTGGCGCGCGATATTCGCTATTGTACCCGCCACCATTTTTTCCAATGTATTCAAATGATCGCTCAAGATGAAATCATCAACGGTTGCTGTGGTCTCCAGAGTGCCCGTGATTTCAACACCGGCTGTAGCGGCGCTAATACGCCATGCATGTTGGCCTTTTATGGTGGTGAGCTGGATATCATCAAACCTGATTGGGGCTTCACTGGGAGAAAGCAATATAAGAACAGACAGTATTTCCCCGGAGGGGGTTTCAAATCGGTGCAAGATCGGGGTGTATGCCTCTGGTGCCTTTGTCTGGCTGCCTGCAGGGCTGTTTTCGGTGTTGGCGAGGGCGGTAAAGCGGAACCAGCGCCGCAGCACCTTATTCAGGTTTTTGCGTTGCAGTACATGAAGCGCATAGCGTTTGCCGCGGCCAAGGTCTTTCCAGTCCCCTTCTGGGCCAGCCCCGC
>JAESQS010000006.1 GCA_016765035.1 Kordiimonadaceae bacterium
CAATCGACCGATCTTATTTGGCCAAATTCTATGAACGTGTTGTTTTTCATTCAGGGGAAGGGGTGCCATGCCCGCTGGCGTGGCAGGGTTTTGACCGTCAGGATGTACTGATGCGTTCGGACACACTGGCAGATGTGCTGATGGCAAGTGGCTCTATCCCGTTTGTTGTGGACCCTATCGTTGATATTGGTGGTGCTCCTGCGGGCATTTACCGGGATGGCGGCATGATTGATTATCATTTTGACGTGCCGTGGCGTCTGGATAGCGGGATTGTTTTATACCCGCATTTTTATTCCTATATTGTACCGGGATGGTTTGATAAAAATAAAAAGAAGCGCCTAGCAAAGGGCGAAACATGGGACCACATGCTGATGTTGGCACCAAGCGACGCGTTTGTTGCAGGGTTGCCCGGTGGGAAAATTCCTGACCGGCAAGATTTTGCCCGCATGAGTGACGAAGACCGCCTGAAATATTGGACGGTAGTAACAAAAGAAAGCGAAAAGTTAGCGGAAGAGTTTTCTATGTGTTTGAATAGACCGGAACAGTTGATGGAGCGGTTGGAGATGGCACCGGAATAACACTAGAATAACATTAGAATAACACCGAAAAAGAACGAAAATTGGGAGACTATAGTGGGTGCACCTTTTATAAATAAAGTTGGTTTTAAAGACAGTGATATGCTGGCGGATCATATGGGCGATTTTGTCAACCGCTGTGTTGCCAAGCATGGTGAAAAACCTTCTTTTACCTGTGTGTTACCTACAGGCCATAGCAAGACGTTAACATTTAACGAAATTGGGCATTATACTGATGCTGTTGCGGCCTATTTGCGGGAGGAGCTTGGGCTGGTTCCCGGTGATGTGGTTGCAGTGCAATCCCCCAATGTGCTGGCATATCCGGTTCTGGCTTTCGGTATTCTGAAAGCTGGGCTTAAAATCACCAATGTTAACCCGCTTTATACACCCAGTGAGGCTAATCACCAGTTGAAAGACAGCGGTGCAAAAGTGTGGTTTGTGATTGATGTTTTTGGCGACCGGATAGCTCAATCAGTGGAAGGCTCGAAAGTAGAGCG
Source organism: Kordiimonadaceae bacterium (assembly GCA_016765035.1). GTDB lineage: Bacteria > Pseudomonadota > Alphaproteobacteria > Sphingomonadales > Kordiimonadaceae > Kordiimonas. The sequence goes on from JAESQS010000006.1 coordinate 1,073, forward strand.
AGTTTATAAAATTTCATTGGTGGATTTTTATCCTACGCTCCAACGGCACCTCCTTAGTTTTGTTATGCGCTATGTGAAAAAAATAGTGCCAAGCTTTCAGGGGACAATGGCTGGCACCTTGCAAAGCGTTATCAGCACCGGTGAAAAACACTTGGCTGCCGGGGCGGACTTGGCAAGCTATACCAAAGATATAACGCTGGATGATGTAGCCATTTACCAATATACCGGCGGCACCACGGGGCGCAGTAAAGGGGCAGAGCTAACGCACGGTAATGTTGTGGGTAACATCTCTCAAAGTGCCCTGCGCGGTGACCTTGACCCAGAGGACAGTCATACACTGATGCTTATACTGCCACTGTATCATGTGTTTGCGCTTGCGGTTGGGGCAATCAATAGTATGCATCTGGGCTGTCATGTGATTTTGGCGCCAGCACCCCGGCCTCTGATAAACTTGAAAGCTGCCTTTGAAAAATTTGACATTACCCTGATGCCCGGTGTGAACACCCTTTATCAAGGACTGTTGAAAGAGCAGTGGTTTCTGGATAATCCTGTTAAAACTTTTCGTGCGTGCATGTCTGGTGCAGCGCCTTTGCAAGCCGCGACAGCCAAAGCATGGAAAGACTTAACGGGCGCGCGCATTCTTGAGGGGTACGGGCTTACAGAAGGCACCTGTGTAGTGTCATCGTCATCGATACATACGCCGGTGCCTGAAGGCTCCTGCGGAACACCTATTCCGGGGACTGATGTGCGTATTGTTGGGGTTGATGGTCAGGACCTCGATGTTGGGGAATCTGGCGAGCTTCTGTTGCGCGGCCCGCAAATAATGAAGGGCTATCTTAATAATCCCGAGGCTACAAATGAAACCCTGGTTGATGGCTGGCTTAAAACCGGGGATATCGCCAAGGTAGATGCGGAAGGCCACCTTTATATTGTGGACCGCATGAAAGACATGGTTCTTGTTTCTGGTTTCAATGTGTATCCAACGGATATTGAAGATGTGTTAACACGCTTTGATAGGGTAGCAGAGGCTGCTGTGATTGGCGTGGATGACGAAGATACTGGTGAGCGGGTGATGGCTTTTGTGATCCCTAATGATGATAGTTTAACGGAACAAGATGTTATCTCATTTTGCAGAGAGCACTTGACCAGCTATAAAGTTCCTAAGACTGTACAGTTTGTATCCGATTTACCGAAGTCCCCTGTGGGTAAGGTGCTTCGGCGGGAACTCCGCGATAAGGTGAAAGGCCTTACGCTAGAAACGTAGGAAGCTCTATGGACCTTGGACTAAAAAATAAGCGTGTCCTTATTACAGGAGGCACGCGCGGCATCGGTGCTGCCATTATTGAGGCCTTTTTGGCGGAAGGCGCACAGGTTGCCTTTTGTGCGCGCAATGCAGCACAAGTTGCTGAAAAGCAGGATTTTTGGATGGGGCAGGGGCATGTTGCCCACGGTACAGCCCTAGATGTTGCAGATAAAAATGCATTGGAGAGCTGGATTGCCTCCTCTGTGGTGGCGCTTGGGGGTGTTGATATATATATCCCCAATGCAAGTGCTGGTGCAGGCCAAGGAGAAGAAGGTTGGAAGGCCGCTTTTGACGTGGATACAATGTCTACAGTGCGTGGATGTGAGGCTGTATTGCCGCATTTGGCTGAAACAAAAGGGGCAATAGTTGTTATTGCCAGTATTGCAGCGTTGGAAGCAATGGGGGAACCTTCGCCTTATAATACGGCAAAAGCAGGATTAATAGCCTATGCTAGCCAGCTTGGCCAAGTTGCTGCCCCCCACGGCATAAGAGTAAACAGTGTTTCGCCCGGCCCGGTGCATGTGGCGGATGGTTTTTGGGGTGCTGTCCAGAAAGATCAGCCTGAAATTTATCAAAATGTTGCTGCACGACACCCTCAGGGCAGGCTTGCCTCTGTCGAGGAAATTGCCCGTTGTGTTGTATTTCTTGCCAGCTCGGCAGCGTCATGGGTTACGCGGTCTAACCTTATAGTAGATGGTGGATTTACCCAGCGTATCCAGTTCTGAGTAGCTTTGGATTTAGCGGATCTTAACCATTGATAGGTACGGTCTTTACGCTAATAATGTTTTTTTGCCTTCGGACCTTATGAAACAGATTTTGCGCTCAATTCCCTGGATAACTTCACTGAGCGGCATACTTGGTGCAGTGCTTTCCTTTTATCTGGTGAATGGTGAAATTGTGGGATATTTGCCTGCGCTCGCTGCCGGTTTGGTGGGGGGCGTTTTGGGCGTATTTCTGCAAGCTGCGCTGGAGCATTACGCTGTCCGGCCAATGAAGTCCTTTCTGAATGTTGTTTCTACCTATCTTTCGGGGGATTTTTCTTATGATGTTGAGTGCGACAAAGACCTGAATGTCAGGCCGGATTTTGCTGAAGTTCTGATCAAAATAAGAACAGCAGCAAACTTGTCTCGCAAGCGACTTGAAGAACTTGAAGAGTTAGAACAAAAATCTCAGCGTGTTTTGTTGGATAAAAAACGCAATGAGGCCGTGCTGAAAGAACAGCGTGAGGCTTTTGCCAAGCTGGCGAATGAACTGGCTCGGGCCAGAGATGCTTCCGAAGCCGCGAATATTGCCAAATCTGAGTTTTTAGCCACCATGAGCCATGAAATTCGCACGCCAATGAACGGTGTGATTGGCATGATTGATTTGTTGATGGAAACTGGTTTGGACGAAAACCAGAGTTTTTATGCAAAAACATTGCAGGAATCGGGGCAGGGGCTTCTGGCGGTTATCAATGATATTTTGGATATTTCCAAGCTTGAGGCTGGCCGGATGGAATTGGAAAACCAGCCTATTCGATTAGATGTAATTGTGCAGAATGCATTGCAGTTCCTTGGGGGAAAAGCTGAGCAGAAACATTTAACCACCGAGTGGTCTGCATCGGGCAAAGTGCCTGATGTATTAATCACTGACCCCACAAGGCTTCGGCAAATTCTGTTGAACCTGATTGGCAATGCCATCAAATTTACCGACAAAGGTAAAATCAGTGTTCGGGCTGATCTGATCGCGTGCGTGGATGATTGGTACAATGTTAAAGTGTCAATAACGGATACGGGTATAGGCATTGCTGAAGAGGCCCAGAAAAAACTATTTCAGAAATTCACACAGGCAGATGCTTCCACTACGCGCCGCTTTGGCGGCTCTGGTCTTGGTTTGGCCATTTGCCGCGAGCTAAGTACGATGCTTGGGGGTGAAGCAGGTGTGGAAAGCCAAGAAGGCAAAGGCTCGACTTTTTGGTTCACCTTTATGGCGCAAGCCGGAAAAATGGAAGATGTCATTGAAGATGCGTCTTTCAATTTGGCTTTGTCTGCTGCCGGGGCGCGTTGCACCCGCACTCTTAAAATTATGGTTGCAGATGATAACAGTATCAACCAGCGCATATTGGCTAATATGCTGGGTAAGCTTGGCCATGATGTTCTGTATGTGGAAAATGGTGCCGAGGCTTGCGAACGCGCCGAAGAACAGCTTTTTGATTTGATTTTGATGGATGTCCATATGCCAGTATTAGGGGGCGTGGATGCCACGAAATGGATAAAAGCCATGGATGGCCCTGTGTCTAAGGTACCTATTGTTGGCTGTACGGCTGATGCTTTTCCCGGGCAGATCGAACGGTTTAAGAAAGCAGGCATGGCCGATGTCGTGACGAAACCAATCAACCGGCGCACGCTGCTAGACACTATTAATCGTGTTTTGGATGAAGAAATACACATGTTTGATACAACAAAAGAGGTTGTGCCACCGATTGAGCCGATTAAACCTAAGCCAGTTACAGAGAATGACCCTCTAGCTGACTTGCTAGAAGAGCTTGGCTAAATTAGCGCGTCATTTCTATACAGACAGCCACACGTTGGTTCTGTTGGGGTGGTGCATTGCCGAGATTAAGAAAGTCCCCCTAAAAAAACAGTAGCTGTTCACTGTCCTAAACGGATAGTGTGACCGTAAGGTTTATCTCTCATTTTTTACGTTATAAATAGGGGCTATTGGTGCGCATGTTTTTTCGGTGTCGGCTATTATTTACTATTTTTGCGTTTGGGTTAATCGCCACACCGTCTGGAATGGCAACTGATGCTGGTCATACGCTTCTTTCTGACCTTATTACCAAAGAACGGGCGCTATTTTATGCGGAAAACCCCGGAAGCGGCCCTTTTGATTTGCCCCAGCCTGTAGCTGAAAAAATGCAGAGCGTAACTGAAGCTGACCAACAAAGGCGGCGAAAGGCGTGGCAAACGCTGCACGATGAATTGGATGCCATTAAGACAGAGGGCTTAAGCGCGGAAGACACGCTAAACCACCAATTGATGCGCTATCATCTTGATGCAAAGCTGTTGTTTGCCAAGCATAAAACATGGCGTTTGCCGCTGCAAAGCGACAGTGGGTTTCATACGGCACCAGCGCGCATTTGGCACTCTATTAACTTTAATACACAAGAAGATTATGCAGCATATATAGCCATGTTGCAGGATTTACCGCGTTTTCTGGCCGAAAATACCGAGAACCTGCGCAAAGGCTTGGAAAGTGGCTTCTCCATGCCCAAGGTGGTGCTTGAGGGCTTATTGCCAAGCTTTGATGCCATGGTCATTGAAGATGCTTTTGATAGTCCTTTCTATGGGCCTTTTAAGGGCCGGCTTGTGAATGTGTCTGGTGCAAACTCCTTGGGGCTCAAAGGGGCCGCTATGGCTGTTATAGAAGGGCCTGTAAAAGCAGCATACCAGCAGCTTGCCACCTTTATGAAAGAAACCTATTACCCGCAGGCCACATCCGACCTCGCAGCCAGTAAAAGGCCGGGCGGAAAGGCTTATTATGCGGATATGGTCAAATATTACACAACGCTGGATGTAACAGCGAATGACGTGCATGACCTTGGCCTGTCAGAAGTGGCACGGATCCGTGCTGAAATGGAAGAGGTGATTGTGCAAGCTGGCTTTAAAGGCAGCTTTGCTGAGTTTCTGGCTTTCTTGCGTACGGACCCACAGTTTTATGCAAAAACCCCCAAAGAACTGCTGATGCACGCCAGTTATTTTGCAAAAATAATTGATGGCAAACTACCGTCGTTATTTGGCAGGTTGCCGCGCCAGTCATACGGTGTTGAGGCTGTGCCTGATGCCATAGCGCCCAATTACACCACAGGCCGCTATTTAGGGGCCGCTCCGTCTGGGCCGCGTGGTGGCTATTACTGGGTAAATACCTATGCCTTGGATAAACGGCCTCTCTATGTGCTGCCGTCCCTAACCCTCCACGAAGGAATGCCGGGGCACCACCTTCAGATTGCATTGACACTGGAGCTTGAAAATGTGCCAGAGTTCCGGCGGGCGCTTTACCCTCATGCGTTTGGCGAAGGCTGGGGCTTTTATGCAGAAAAGCTGGGCATCGAGCTGGGTTTATACACCACGCCCTACGAAGAATTTGGCAGGCTGAGTTATGAAATGTGGCGCGCCTGCCGGTTGGTGGTTGATACGGGCATTCATGCCAAAGGCTGGACGCGGGCACGCGCGATCAAGCTGTTGGAAGA
>JAESQS010000075.1 GCA_016765035.1 Kordiimonadaceae bacterium
GCGGATGACTTTACCGCCACCAAACTTCACTTCATTGCCGTAGGTGGTTAGGTCTTTTTCCACCTCCACAAATAATTCAGTGTCAGCAAGGCGTACTTTATCGCCAACCGTTGGCCCAAACATGGCGGCATAATCACTGCGTTTCATTTTATATGCCATTAGCGTAACTCCCCCATCACTTTGCCCTGAAACCCGTAAATGGCCCGCTTGCCACCAAAAGGGACTAAGGTGATAGGCCGTTCCATGCCCGGTTCAAACCGGATGGCAGTCCCTGCTGGAATATCAAGCCGGTAGCCTTTTGTTTTTTCTCGGTTGAAACTGAGGGCATTATTCACTTCAAAGAAATGATAGTGGCTGCCTACTTGCACGGGGCGGTCACCCGTGTTGGCTACCGTCACGTTGATGGTTTCAAGCCCTTCATTCAGGGTAATTTCACCGTCTGCGGCGCGTATCTCTCCGGGGATCATATGCCTCTCCTCAACGAATGGGTTCATGAACAGTGACCAGTTTGGTGCCGTCTGGGAAAGTGGCTTCCACTTGCACGTCGTGGATCATCTCTGGGATGCCTTCCATGACTTGCTCTCTGGTTAGCACTTTTGCGCCAGCCGCCATAACATCAGCCACCGTGCGACCATCCCGCGCGCCTTCGGTGACAAAGTCGGTTATTAAAGCAATTGCCTCTGGATAGCTTAATTTTACACCACGCTTAAGCCTGCGTTCCGCCACCATTGCCGCAACGCTGACAAGCAGTTTGTCTTTTTCTCTGGGGGTTAAATTCATGGGTGCGGTCTTTCAATAGAGGTTGTTGCTTGGGGTGGTTAAAATATCCAGCGAGATGTTATGGGGCTTGTAACGCCGCCTGTTGCTGGGTTTTTTATGTGGTCAATGGTGCTTATGGTGGCGCTTAGATCAGCGCGGACAGCCTCAGGTTTTTTTGCCAGAAAGCGCGCAATCAATATGTTTTTTCGGCAAGATACACCGGCAGTAGACGCGGCATTCGCTAGGATTTTTTGTACAGGTTCCAAATAGGCCTCTGCATCCTTGCCAATATAAAATACTGTAGCCAGTGCCCGTGCGCCATTCAGCAAGGCAGCGCCTTCGGTTTGTTGCTGTAAGTTGCTCCCTAGATGGAAACCGTCGGCAAAAATCAGCTTATCGCCAAACTGTATGCGCCAGTGATCGGTTAGGGAGATTTTGGTGAGATGCTCTTGCATGGCAAGACGGCCAAGTACCAGCGTTTCAGCCGCTAAACAGCTACCACTCGCGCTAATGTCCAGCGCATAATGACGCTTCAAGCTGCTCTCGTTAAAAAGGATGGTTTCTTGCGGTAGCCAGTAAAGGCTGGCGTCTTCTTCTATGGTTATTGCAGTGTCGATTGTGGCAGGGGTGCTTAAATCATGCGCTTTATAGACCCGTTCAGCAGCTTGGCTGGTAATGATAGCCGTTGCGTTTGGCTTTAGCTGAATTTTTTGCGTCAGCCTGTCACCGTCCGCCAGCCCGCCTGAGGTGTTGATGAGAATGGCGGGTTTAGGGATACCGCCTTTTTCGGACCTGCTTATTTTGGGGAAACGCGCTTTTAAACAACCGCCTTGATAAAGGTCATCAAGCGCTGTGCCATAAGGTGTGTTTTTAAAGGAAAGCTCTAAATGTCCTTCGGAGCGCTCAAGTACATGACGGATTTTGCCTTCGGCCCCCATGGTGCAGGCGTGCCTTAGGCTTTATTTTTTATAGAAGCACGGGCTTTTTTGCGTTTGCCCGTCACCAAAAATGTAGCCGCTGCACCAACAATCAGCGCGGCGGTAATGGCACTGTGATACGGGTGCGAAACAAAATGCGAAATCAGGTTGCCTATACTACCGGAATGATGATCACCCGCATGGGCCCAAGCTGTTGTTGAAGCCATACTAATAAGGGCTGTAGTCGTTAGAAGTGATTTCATTTTCAGTATCTCTCTTGAGGGCAGAATTTCTTATGGGGCAGGGTTTTTAAATCATGCGATTACCATAAAGGCAGCTTCCGCAGACAATTTCAATAGTTTAGCTGGGAAACCGCCCTAATTAGTGCCGGATACGCCCTTAGTCTGTCGGTATGGAATAATCCTGATTATTATAGATGGGGCTGGTAGGGATGATGATACGAATATACTCATGCGCGGTTGCACCGTGGCAGGCATTGCATGTGGCGATTAAATCGACATAACCATCGTTGAAACTGGCCCAGTCTTTTGCCTCAACAGTTTTGTTTAAGTCAGCAATGGCAGGAAATAGCATTTGTTCAAAAAGCACTGCTTCATCGTATTTTGCCGGATACCAGGGCTGGGTTTCATGGTTGGTTACATGCAGGGCAGCTTGTTCCAGTTTCCATAAGTACCAGCCTGTGAGCCTTTCGTTTTCTGCTTTTCCCGCAAAATATAGCTTGTCTGCAAAACGTTGAAACTGGTGCATGATGTGCAGCAGGTCATAGGGGCGGGCATATGTTTTTGTTGGTGCCTCTTGGGCGATAGGCACGGCGTTGTTGCCTGCACTGTCATTAGTTGACATTGCTACTATGGCTGTTGCCGTAATGACGCCGCCAATAGCAGCCGCACATAGTGTTTTGAATAGATCGTTTGCCAAAATTACCCCCTCGTTAACATCCATGAGATTGTTCCATAAAAACCTAGCGCCAGCAATTAGGAAAGTACAAAATTTACTTTTTGCGAAGCTAGCGTCTGTATCTACGGAGGTCGGGGCTTAACATCACATTGAAGAACCACTGCACGGTGCGCCTTTCGCACCACTTAATGCCTTATAAGCATCTCGACGCCCAGAATAAAACTATTAGAGTCCCTGTCATCATGGGAGAATCTGACTAATGCGTAAAATAAACAATAGGCTAGCCATAATCACTGAAAAACTAGGCCAGTGGCTAATATCTGCGCTTTGTGCGGGGGCGATAAGCTCCTCCGCCCTGTTGGCTGAAGACTGGGATATTGAAAATACAGGTCAGCCTTTCACGGAAGTAGATATCACACTGTCCGAAGGTACATGGATGAGTGTTGATGTTAGCCCGGATGGCACATCGCTGGTTTTCGATTTACTCGGTGACCTGTTTATTATGCCAGCAAGTGGCGGTGAGGCACGGTTGCTTACAGGCGGATCGGCCATTGATCGGACACCAAGCTTTAGTCCAGATGGTACTCAAATTTTATATTTAAGTGATCGCAGCGGTGATGATGATGTTTGGGTTATCAACATAGACGGCACAGGGGCGAAACCTTTAACCCACTCAACATCAACAATGCTTGCAAACCCAGCATGGACACCAGACGGCACATATTTCGCTGTCGCCAGCGTAGACAAAGGGTTTCGTAGTCAAAAGACATCAGAATTGCGGCTGTTTCACCGTGCTGGCGGCTCTGGGGAAACACTTGTCCCTGCGCCAGAAAATAAGCGGGATATTCAAGAGCCAGAATTTTCCAGCGATGGCACCTATGTTTATTATACCAAGCGGCTGGTGGACCACCATATTTTCGTCAATGCCAACCATGTTAATTACGGCATTCTGCGCAAAAACCTGCACACCGGTGAAACTGAAACGCTGATTAAGGGCTTTGGCGGCGCCTTGACACCGCAATTGTCACCAAACGATAAACGGCTGGCCTTTGTGCGCCGTGTAAAGCAAAAAACAGTGTTGTTTGTCTATAATTTGGAAACAGGCGAGCAACGCCCGGTTTATGACGCATTGGACCGCGACCAACAGGCTGATTTTTACCTACAGGGTGTGTATTACCCGCAGTATGATTGGTTCCCAGACAATGTGCATGTTGCCATTTGGGGCAAAGGTAAATTGTTCAAAGTGAATATGAATACGGGGGCGGCTGTAGAAATACCTTTCAGCGCGAAAGCAACTCACCGTCTTACGAAAACCACCCGGTTTTCAGACCCGCTGTCGCCTGAGCAGGTGGATGTGAAGGCTATTCGTAATGTGGTTGTTTCTCCTGACAATAAACAGGTGTTGTTCCATGCCCTTGGGTATTTGTGGCAAAAAAGCCTGCCCAGTGGTGCACCCAAACGTATTAGCAAAGGCACGGCTTTTGAATTTGAACCCTCCTTTTCTGCGGATGGGAAGCATATTGTCTATGTGGAATGGGACGATGAAAAAGGCGGCGCTTTAAAGGTGATGGCGCTGCGGAACCATAAAAGCAAAACACTATATGCAAGCTCAGGCTCTATTCGGCAGCCAGCCTTTTCGCCAGATAGCAAACAGCTTGTGTTTACAGTTGATAACGGCAGTAACGGCATGGGTGGCTTTAGGGCAACCTCTGGGCTTTATACCGTCGCTGCAAAAGGCGGTGAAGCAACTCGGATTGGTGCTGCTGCATCTGCTCCCTATTTTTCAGGTACAGGGGAGCGGATTTTCTTCATCCGCAGAGCCAGTAAGGCTTCAACGGGTCGGGTGACAACTCTTTCCAGTATAACGGTTGGCGGGTATGACAAACAGGACCATGTGCAAGCCGTAGGGCCGGACAGGCTTGAGGTTAAAATAAGCCCCGATGGCAACTGGATTACCTTTAAAGAGGAAGGCCAATATTATGTTATGCCGTACCGGGAAACGGGCTTATTGACCAGTGTTTCGGCAACAGCAGGCAGTATGCCTGTAACAGCCCTAACAGAAGGTAGTGGCTATAACCTTGGTTGGTCTTCTGACAGCCAGTATATTCACTGGACACGGGGCGATGAATTTTACCGTGTTGCTGTTGCGGCCTTGCCCAAAAAGAACGAAGCATTTCCCAAGCCAATAACACGCTTTGGTTTGCAAGTGCCGGTGGATACCCCTGAAGGTGCCGTGGCTTTTGTTGGCGGGCAAGTTATCACCATGGAAGGCGATACTGTGTACGCAAAGGGCACTGTGGTTGTGCAAGGCAATCGCATTCTGGCGGTTGGTGCCAAAGGTGATGTGTCTGTTCCAAAAGATGCCAAGGTAATTGATACTACTGGCAAAACCGTTATGCCCGGCCTTATTGATATGCATGGCCATATTGACTGCTGTTATTATGGGGGGCTGATGCCGCAAAAGCATTCCAGCCATTATGCAGCAGCGGCTTTTGGTATCACCACAAACTATGATCCCTACACGTCTGAAATATCTGCTTATGCAGCCACTGAAATGCTGCAAGCTGGCATGTTGGTTGGGCCGCGCTTTATTTCAACAGGCAAGGTAATATATGGCCGTAAAGGCAAAGGTGATGTCACCTATGTGCCACTGAACACCTATGCAGATGCACAAAACACCATGAGCCGCAAACGCGCCCTTGGTGGTCGTATTATCAAAAGCTATAAGCAGCCTTCTCGGCGGTCACGGCAGCAATTGGTTAAGGCAGGCCGTGAAGCCGGCGTGATGGTGGATGTGGAAGGTGAAAGCCAATTCTACCATAATTTAAGTTCGATCTTGGACGGCCATATGGCACTGGAACATAATATTCCGGTAGCGACATATTATAATGATATTGTGCAGCTATTTGCCCATAGCGGTGCCGCTAATACGCCGACATTGAATGTTACCTTTGGTGAAATTATGGGTGAAAATTACCTGTATCAAACCAGCCGCGCATGGGAAGATCCTAAAATCAAAGCCTATGTGCAGGAAAGCACCAGTGGCTATAGCGCAATAAGAACACCTTATTCTGCGCCTGTGCATGTGCGAGCCATGGCAACACTGCATTTAGCAGATGAAATGTGGGATGTAGGCTTTCGGGCCGTTAGCCGCTCTACCAAAAAGCTGGATGATGCTGGTGTGCTTGTGAATTCAGGCTCCCATGGTCAGGTGTTTGGGCTGGCTCTGCACTGGGAAATGCAATCTATGGCGCAAGGCGGTATGGCACCGCATCGCATTTTGCGCACAGCGACAATAAATGGGGCCAAAACGCTGGGTGTTGAAGACCAGACAGGGTCTTTGAAAGTGGGTAAGCTGGCAGATATTATTGTGCTGGATAAAAACCCGCTGGAGACTATTAGCAACAGCAACAGCGTGCGCTATACCATGATCAATGGCCGCCTGTACGATAGCCTGTCGATGAATGAAATTGGCAATTATGACCAACCTCGCACCAAGTTCTATTGGGAACAGGAAGATTATAACGGCATCGACTGGAATGAGGCGTGGTCTGACCAATAGATTTTATTGTTGAGCGCAGAGTAAACCGGATACGTTCTAGACACTGTTTACTGAGTTATAAATGCGCCTACTTTGGTTCGCTGCTTAAGTGCAATTTCTGCACTTTACTCAGCTTTTTGACAACAATTTCTCTTTTTGATGCACTGCTGCGATCTGGGTGTGTTTCGCTGTAGATGATTTCTAGCGGCCCACGACCACGGGTATATTTGGCACCTTTTCCTGTGCGGTGGTTCTCAAGCCTGCGGTCAAGGTCATTGGTAATGCCGGTGTAGAGGCTGTCGTCGCCGCAGCGTACTATATAAAGCTTCCAGTAGGGCATTCATTTCTCCAAATTGAACTTTCGCTAGCTTTAAAGTGCTGTTGCAGCGCCTGTAATAATCGACAAAATCGGGGCCAAATACAGGGCAATTTTGGGCCTGTAGGTTAGCAGCAAGATAAAAGAAAAAGCTGCGATAGTCAGGAGACCAAACCAAGCGGCAGAGCCAATGCCATTCTCCCAATTATTGTAGGATAGCCAGAAGGAAAGCCCCAATAAAAACCAACCAAGAAACTGGATTGCTTTGCGCTTATTTGCCTCAGGTTTATTACCCCACACAGCTTTATAATGCTTTTCCATTGCCATGCACAGCGCCGCCAAACCACTATATAAAAGGCTGAAAATAAACAGGCTCATTCAGCGGCCTCCAGAGCGGGCTTTGCAGTATCACTCGCCGCAACTGCAGAGATGCGGCGTGTTTTGCGTGCAGCCTTAGGGGCCGCAACTGACCGCTTATGTATTTTATAGGCACTGAAGAACATCAGGACAGAAAATACCAGAATGGTAAGGTCTACGCCTGCTAAGTGCCATTCTCCTGCGGGCAGCGTATTGCCTAAATGGCGATTGCTGGTAAGGGCATTTACAAGGGGCAGCAGGGCTGCAACACCAGCCCCAAAAACAAGCAATTCTTTCCAGACTTTGTCTATGGGGCGTGCCAGCGCATATAGGGACATAGCAAACCACGTGATAAACAGAGCATCAGTTTCTAGGCTGGCGCGTTCTGGCAGGTCAACGGGTAGCAGGCGGTTTGCCCAAAGGTAAGCTACGATGCCTGTTGGCAAGCCAACAATTGTTGCGGCATTCGCTTTTTCAATTGCCC
>JAESQS010000007.1 GCA_016765035.1 Kordiimonadaceae bacterium
ATAAAGATTCATGGCCGTAAAAAAGGCTTTTACTTACCTATAGGCTTCAGCATTGAAGAGCTCACATTTGACAGCTTTGAACTGAATGCTCAGCAAACCAGGTTTTCAGCGATTGTACTGCTCCCAACGAGCCAAGCTAAATATGAAGATATTCGCATCTCGGGCGTTGTACAGGAAGTACGTCTAATCCCCATGCTAAACCGTCTTATTACGCCGGGTGAAGTGATCACCGAAGACGATATTCAGTGGAAAAAACACCCCAGTAAACGGATCAACATGCGGACAATTGTTAGCGCTACAAACTTGATTGGCCAAACAGTTAGACGTGCAATGCTACCCAGCAAGCTATTGGTTAAAAACGACATTGTTAGGCCCATCATGGTTGCTAAAGGCAGTATTGTTTCCATAACACTGCGCTCTGGTGCCCTAACTCTGCGTGCAAAAGGCCGCGCCCTGACGAATGGTGGCAAAGGTGACACTATTCGTATCATGAACACCGGTAGCAAGCGCACATTGGATGCGACGGTGATCAGCCCTCATAAAGTAGAAGTATATGTACGCCCCATCATCACGCTGGCGGCAAGGTAAAGGAGACTCCAAATGACCAACAATATAGCTAAGAAAATAGGACTGGGTCTGCTGATTGCCTCCTTATCCGCGTGCGGAGCAGCCGGACGAATAGCCGATATTGGCAAACCACCCGAATTGACGCCGATCAAAGATATAAAGGCCCCGGCTGCGCAGCGCTCGATTAGCCTGCCAATGCCTATCACCGAACCAGCGCGGTATCAGGCAAATTCTTTATGGCGCACCGGCGCAAGAGCTTTCTTTAAAGACCAGCGAGCTTCGAAAATTGGCGACATCCTAACAGTGAATATTGCGATTTCTGACAGCGCTAGCATTGGCAACACCAGTAGCCGAGCGCGCACAACAGCCGAAACTGCTGGACTGACCAATTTCCTTGGGCTTGAACAAGGCATTCGCGCCCTAGTGCATGGTGGCGCACCTGTAAATGCAGACGGGACTGCTGCAACTGATACACGCCCAACCGTTGATCCGGCCACACTTATTGGGGCAGATTCTACAACATCCTATAACGGCACAGGGGCCGTAAACCGCAGTGAAGCTATCAACATGGTCATAGCCGCTATTGTCACTGACGTGTTGCCGAATGGAAACCTTGTTATCCAAGCACGCCAGGAAGTGCGTGTTAATTTCGAAAAACGCGAGATGCTGCTAGCCGGTATTATTCGCCCAGAGGATATCTCATCAAGCAATGAGATTTCCCACACCAAGATAGCCGAAGCCCGCATTAGCTATGGGGGAAAAGGCCAGATTACCGATGTCCAACAGCCACGTTATGGGACCCAACTGTATGACATCATATTCCCATTTTAATGAAGAAGGAGACGACCCGACGAAAACTAGGACTACTTACCGAATAAAAAGCCAACTTAATTCTGCGCCAACGTGCGTAGTGGTCGGTAGCAATAGCTACCGGCCCCTTTTTTTAGGTAATGAACGCCAGACTAGATCATATCCGGTTTAATATGCATCACCGGCCCACGCCACTTTTCTTATTATTTGGCCCAACCACCCGCGAGGATACACTGTGAAGTAATTGGGTAGGGAGAGAGTGGCTGGATCTGTTTCTAACAAAACGGATACACTCTATCGCTGGCTTATAAATACATTCATCTGCTAGATGCAGAGGTACTGAAAAAAGGCAGATCAATGCCCCACAAAAAAAGGGAGCAAAAGCTCCCTAAATTCATCTAGGCATTTTCCCAGATATATTCGCAGATGTTTTCTAACTTATTCGTCGCGGTGAATGCGTTCTGAACGCTCATGCGCTTCCTGAGATTCGATTGTCATAGTGGCAATTGGGCGTGCATCTAGCCTACGTAAGCTAATGGGTTCCCCTGTTTTTTCACAGTAACCAAATTCACCTTCATTGATCCGACGCAAGGCTGAATCAATTTTCGAAACCAATTTACGCTGCCGATCCCTCGTTCTCAATTCAACGGACCAATCAGTTTCTGAAGAGGCACGGTCAGCTACATCAGGCTCTCTCAAATCATCCTGCTGGAGATTTTGCAGCGTCTCGGCTGAATCGCGCAATAATTCTTCGCGCCACACTTCCAGTTTCTGCCGGAAATACTCCAGATGCATGTCGTTCATGAAATCTTCATCAGGTGATGGCATGTAGCCCGTAGGCAGGTCGATTGATCTGATAGCTTCAGTCATTATGACTCCCAAACATATATACAGACAGGCTTATGTCTTAGAGCGTATCCGCTTTAATTAGCATCATGCCTATGCCCGCTTCCCAACCCCCCGAATATATCCTAGCGAGCGGTTGGGAAGCGGGCATAGGCAGACCAGAATCTATCTAAAGCGGATAAGCTCTAGAATAACCCAAACAGGTCCGGGGGGTTATATAAAGATTTCACGCCCAACAAACAAGTCGGAATAGATAATTTACGTATTAAGCCGGGAATTAATACAACGGAGACTTTATAAACCTATGAAACTAAACGCCTAATTTCGCGAGCTCTACTTCTGCCCGAAGTTCTATTTCAGACAATAACTCGTTCAATTTCGGGTCATCTGTTTTATTTTGGTGATTCCTTGCAAGATCAGCCAGGTTTCTGAGATTTGGGATTGGAATAGACCCAAGAAGGATGCCCTTCCGAATATCTTCCATCATCTCCAGCATTTCCTCTGCGCGCATCAACCCTTTTGAGCGCCCATCCGTGGCATCAGGCACTTCTTGCAGCGCCAACAATGCGTCAACAGATGTGATAGGCGCTGAGCCACTAACGCCATGTGTGGAAGCAGAAGCTTCACTACTCCCTACCTGCGCCTTAAACTTAACGCCGCCAGCAGCTTTTTTAGGGGCTACTTTCTTAATGGTTTTGGACTGAATTTGGCCAGGACCGGTGATCTTCATACTCTAAACTTATTCCTTCGCGTCGGACAGAGCAAGTATTGCTACTCCTAGTCGGCAACAAATTCCAATTAAACCAACAACTTTATTTAATATTTATATATTTCAATGGCTTATATTAACGGAACCTACTGGCACAATTCTAGCATAACAAAGGGGAAATGAACAATAACGGCGCAACATTCGCCCAGACCTTCGGATAAAAAGCATGTTCAATACCCTTCGATTCTTTACAATCCTTGCCGGAATGTTTTTGGCGGCAACTTTTGCAGCCCCAGAATCCATGGCGGCAAAGTCCAGAATTAAAGACATTATTTCTATCGAAGGCATCCGGGACAACCAAATTCTTGGCTATGGCCTTGTTGTCGGCCTGAATGGCACTGGTGATACCCTTCGGAATGCGCCTTACACTGAGCAAAGCTTAACAGCCATGTTGGAGCGCTTGGGCGTAAATGCCAAAGGCACCACAATGCGACCAGAGAATATCGCTGCTGTTATGGTAACGGCAAACCTACCAGCTTTCTCCCGCCAAGGAACACGCATTGATGTTTCTGTAAGCTCCATGGGCGACGCAGGAGACCTAAAAGGCGGCACTCTACTAGCTACCCCTCTTATGGGGGCTGACGGCGAAGTTTATGTTGTGGCGCAAGGGGCTGTAGCAACAGCGGGCTTCAGCGCATCTGGCGAAGCTGGTTCTGTGGTGCAAGGCGTACCAACAGCAGGCCGCATTGCCAATGGCGGCATTGTTGAACGTGAAATTGCTTTTGAACTACGCGATATGGGCTCCTTGAAACTATCCCTTCATAACCCTGATTTTACCACTGCCCGCAGGATATCTAATGCTATCAACGGCTACCTTAAATCTGATATCGCCCGGGCCTTGGACCCAGCAACCATCTTATTAGCGCGTCCTGTCGGCTACAATCTTTCTATGGTCGAATTACTCACTGATATTGAGCAATTGACTGTCATCCCTGAAAATAAAGCCAAAGTGGTTATAGACGAACGCACGGGCATTATTGTTATGGGTTCAGATGTGCGGATCAACTCTGTGGCTATTGCTCAGGGCAATTTGGTTATTACCGTTTCAGAAACACCGCAGGTTTCCCAGCCCAATGCCTTTGCGCAAGGCGGCCAAACAGAAGTGGTGCCGCGCTCTGACGTAAGTGTTGAGGAAACTGGCACTGACCGGCTGGCTGTTCTGCCGCCTACTGTCACACTCCAAGCATTGGTTGATGGTTTGAACGCCCTAGAGATTAGCCCACGTGACATGATTTCCATCCTGCAAGCCTTAAAAGCTGCTGGCGCCATGCAAGCCGAACTGGTCGTGATGTAAGATGCAAACACAGATTATAAATACGGCGCAAGTGCAACTTCTGGAAGCGCAAACAAGCGCGGCCAAGCTTGGCCTTCAAGGTGGCAAGTCCAGCAATGGCGTTATTGATAAAGAGCTTCTTCGCGCCAAAGCAGAAGACTTTGAAGCTGTCTTCCTTACCCAGATGATCAAACCCATGTTTGACACACTGCCAACTGATGGCCCTTTTGGCGGCGGTTCCTCCGAAGAAATTTACCGAGGTCTGATGGTTGAAGAGTTTGGCAAGTCCATTTCCCGCAATGGCGGCATTGGCATTGCAGATAGCGTATATCGTGCGCTTATTGAAATGCAGGAGCGATAATGTGCCGCTAGATGCTCGCCCTCCAGCAGACAGCTCTAAAGCAGATTACGCTACAGCGGAAAAACCCGTTTTAACAGGCCATGGCGCACGCCTTGCTAAATTAACCATTGAATTATACGAGCTTATCCAGCGTGAAACAAAACTTCTTGCTGAACGCCTGCCGAGGGAAGCAGCCAAGCTGCACGGCCCAAAAAACCGGTTGATGGCGGAATATCGTGAAACATTGAATATGCTGCAAGTGAATGAAAAATTGCTTGGCCCAAAAGATTCAAATATTCGCAAATATATTAAAGAGCTTACGGACAAATTGCGCGAGGTTATCCGCGACCATGCCCGTATTGTTTTGCGCCTGAAATCTGTCGCTGAAGGCATTGTAAAAAGTATCGGCGAGGAAGTGGTTAAACATAATAAACCTGTGCTTGCTTATGGTCGCAACGCCGCTTACCAGCAAACGGGTGCCTACCGCCCCACATCGCTTCAGCTTAACCAGGTTGTTTAAACAATGGTGCCATCCCCAGTTCCGGCACCCCCTGCCCCGGCGTTGACAACCGAAGCATTGCGCACTTTCCAACTCAATCAACTCAAGAATATGCTCTCGGGTGGCAACCCAAAATTATTTTCCCATGAGCTTATGCAGCGCATGGCACAGCATACAACAAGCAGTCAAAGCTCGCTCCTTCTAGCGCCTACATGCAGGCCTTTTATTTTTTGCCCCATTCTGCCCGACATGGCGGCAGCTTGCCCACAAGGCACAACCAATAAGCGTACAGCCAAAAGTAAAAACAAGAACCGCCGCAGTTCAGGCGGAGGCACGCCTCCTGCAAAATTCAGGTAAATTTACAGCCTTCGCATTTCCCGAAAAACTTTGCCTATACCTAAAAGCCCCCGGCAGTTGTTGCAGCCCCAAACCAAAGCGGCAATTTCGAAGCGGTGAAATTTTCTCCCTTTGATTGTTAACGCGCCCAATCCTAAATTTTATCTATATATTTCAATGGTGTATAAGAAATTAAAACTGGCACACTACTTGCTAATTTACATACAAGCCGATAGTGGCTCGTAGAAAACGTCGAAAAAAGGAGAGGTTAAATGACCTTTTCAATTAATGTAAATGCCAGTGCTCTGAGCGCGCTTAGAAACCTAAGTGCAACTGGATCTGAACTGGAAACTACCCAGACCCGTATTAACACCGGGCTTAAAATTTCCTCAGCAAAAGATAATGCTGCCGTATTTTCTATCGCGCAAAAGTTGCGCGGTGACTTACGCGGGCTGAACGCTGTTCAGCAATCATTAGACCGTGGCCTCTCTACTGTAGATGTGGCGCTCGCTGCTGCGACAGCTATTTCAGACCTTCTTCTGGAAATGAAAGAAAAAGCCGTTGCCGCCGCAGACCAAGGCCTTGATACAACCAGTCGAGATGCTCTTTCTCAGGACTTTACAGCCCTTAGAGATCAGATCACGACAATCGTAAGCAACGCTGAATTTAATGGCACAAACCTGATTGATAGCGGAACCGACTCTATTGTTGCCATTACCAATTCAGATGCCACGCAAACGTTAACAGTGTCACACCAGACACTCACGCTTGCCAGCTCAAACATTCCACTTACAGCCACACAAGCTATATCAACCCAAATCGGCGCGGCAACTGCTGTAACAGATATTGGGAACGCAATTGATAACCTGAATTCAGTGTTAACCAAGCTTGGTTCTGGCTCCACATCCCTTGAGCAAAACAGGTCTTTTGCCGGCAGACTTTCAGATGTTATTGAAGTCGGTATTGGTAACCTTGTCGACGCTGACATGGCCAAAGAAAGCGCTAATTTGCAGGCATTGCAGGTTAAGCAGCAACTTGGTATTCAGGCGCTCTCCATTGCCAACCAATCACCACAGTCTATCCTAAGCCTCTTCCAAGGTTAAGGGTGCACTAAGCCTTTACGGCTAATGACGACGTTTTCTATAACTCCGCTCCAGACAATGGGGCGGAGTTTTTTTATGTCGCTGACAAAATTTCAGTAAGAAGGCGCACAACCCTTTCCGGGTCGCTGTCCTCCATGGCAGGGAAAAGCGGCAAGCTCAGCGTTTCCTGATAATATTTATCCCCGCCCGGCAAACTTTGCTTACCATATGATTTTTGATAATAAGGCTGCTCGTGTACTGGAATATAATGTACTTGGGTGCCAATTCCTTTTGCAGCCAAGGCCTTCATCACCGCTGCCCGGCTTTTGCCCAATGCTTTAAAATCAATTTGCACAGCATATAGGTGCCATGCTGAAAGGCTGTCCGGCAGACGCACATTGGGACGCACCAAGTTACTGTGGGTGGCAAGTAATTCATCATAAACACCCGCCAGATACCGCCTGCGCTCTACAAAAACGGGCAATTTCTTTAACTGGCTATTAGCAAGCGCACATTGAAAATCCGTCGCCCGGTAATTATACCCCAGCTCTTGCATTTCATAATACCAAGGGTTTGCCTGCCCTTCTGCATCAAAAGCAAGGTCATGCCGGGAAAAGTGGGCTGGGTCTTTGTGCATATCATGGCTACGAAGCCTGTTTATCTTCTCAGCCAACTTTGCATCATTGGTTGTAACAACACCGCCTTCGCCCATTGCAATGGACTTTACAGGGTGCAATGAAAAGCAGCCCATAATTTCATATTGTCCATCACCGGGTGCGCCTCCGCCTTGGTAGTCGGCACCAAGAGCATGGCAACAATCGCTAATAATACTGATATTGTTAGCGGCCGCTATTTTTGAAATCCCCGCCATGTCACAGGCTTGTCCCGTAAGATGCACCGGCATCACAGCTTTTACAGGCCCTGCACATTTTGTTAACGCTGAGGCAAAAGTCTCTGCCGTTAACAACCCGGTTTCAGGGCAAACATCAGCAAACTGCACAGTCCCCCCCACCATATGCACCACATTCGCTGTCGAGAGAAAAGTTACTGTTGGCACAATCACAGTATCACCCGGCCCAATGCCAGCCGCTAGCACAGCAAGGTGCAACGCTGTCGTGCCATTTGATGTGACTATGGCGTGTTTACAGCCAATTGATGCAGCAAAAGCCTTTTCCAACTTTTCCACTTGGGGACCACAAGTTAGCGCCCCATGCCGAAGCACCTCTACAACGGCAGCGATATCATCTTCATCAAGGGAATGCCTGCCGTAAGGTAAAAAATCGTCGCTCATAGCATCGTCACTCATAGCTCGGGCTAATCACCGCCGGAGGAGATTGTTGCCAGTATTTTTTTGAGTTCAGGCACGCCCAGCCACTGATCATTCTTATCGCTTGAATATTCAAAACCTTCATGCATCGCCGGATGCCCTGCATCCATATGCGAACCACGGTCCCAAAAGTTCCAGTCAGGCTCAATGATATACCTGTCGCCATAATCAACCGTTTTCAGGGAGCTATGCTCTGTAATCATAATTTCATGTAGCTTTTCACCCGGGCGAATACCAACATGCTTTTGCGGCATACCGGGGGCTATTGCCTCCGCCAAATCAGTGATTGTCATGGACGGAATTTTGGGAACAAATATTTCGCCGCCACGCATCACTGGAATACAGGACAATGTAAAGTCTACCGCTTGGTCAAGCGTAATCCAAAAACGGGTCATGCGAGCATCTGTGATGGGCAATTCCGTTGTCCCATCTTTAATAAGCCCCCGGAAAAAAGGAATAACGCTGCCTCGTGAACCAAGAACATTGCCGTAACGCACCACAGAAAACCGGGTACCCGTGCCAGAGGCCAAAGAATTCGCAGCAACGAATATCTTGTCAGACGCCAGTTTACTGGCCCCATACAAGTTAATGGGGTTAACAGCTTTGTCTGTTGAAAGAGCAAGCACTTGCTTTACGCCTGCCTGAATGGAAGCCTGCACAACATTCTCTGCGCCAATTACGTTGGTCCGAATGCATTCAAAAGGGTTATATTCTGCCAAGCGCACTTGCTTTTGGGCAGCAGCGTGTACAACAAGGTCAACACCGCGCAAGGCTGTAACAAGCCTGTCCCGGTCCCGGACGTCACCAATGAAGAAACGAACTTTTTCCTGATGTTCAGGCGCAAGACTGTTCTGCAATAAAAAGTGGTTATATTCCCCACGAGCAAAAATGATCACACGGCGCGGTTCGTACTTCTCTAATATTTTTTTAAGAAGCGTTGCACCAAACGAGCCTGTACCGCCCGTTATTAAAATGGATTTGCCTTTAAGGTCTGCCCCAGAACCATCGAAATTTGTAAGTACCATAACTGGTCCCTTCGGTGTGCAACTGTATAGTTTCACACAACGTATCATCCAGCAGTAATGCTGCAAAGAACTTCTTTTGCTATAGGGATTTAGTCGTGTTTACCAAGCTCTATACTATAGCGTAAAATTGGGCTTTGAATGGCCTTGCTTTTTATGGTGTTTGCAGGCCTGCACGTTTCATCAACTTCCCCGACTGACACCGCTGCACGCAAGAAAAAGCTATCATCCACGGCCCGGCAGGTAACAAGCCCAACGCCTGCTGCATCAGTACGCGCCATTCCCAGCCGTACAAAATGGTGCTTGTCTCCCAGCTCCAGAATACCACCTGTCATGCCAAGCCCTGTATTGCCGGAAACTAAGCGCGACACAGGCGCACCATGGTCGAAATCCGCAAGTCCCTGCGCATAAAGGGGGTATTGGTCCATGGTATCACCCCCATTATGGGCTGCGTAATAGAGGCTTTTCACATCAAAGGCCCGCGGATTTAGCGCCATATGGCCAAGCCTAAAGCTGCCATCCAGCGGCAGGGGTATCTCGCCTGTATAGCTGACTTCAACACGGTGCTTCTGGGTGAAAATTCTAACAATTTTTTCAAGCTTGCCCCACGGCGTTTGCAGGGAACAGCACACCTCTATGGCACCAATTTCCTCAACCCAGTGGCACGTGGGTGTCACTCGCATTAGGTCAGTGCCCTTATGCTCGCTGGCCGGTTCAAAAATAAAATGTCCACTGTAAAAATCTGCACCGTAGGCAATATCATCATAAAAACCATGGGCTAACGTGCCAATCAGCGCATTCTCTGCTGGCGCCCCGGCCCTCTGCCCTTCATACGCACCAAAACCACAAGAATGAATGGCGAGGCCGCGGTAGGCATTTAGCACCAAGTGCATGGTCCCCGTTTCAATGCAAACCAAATGCTTATCTTGTTTGATGCGAACATCAGCAGGCAACTGAGACACCGGAAGCCGCTTATGGGCTTGTGCGGCCTTATCCGGCGCAGGTGCCTCTGGCACAGTTTCACACAGTTTTTTCCAGCGGTTTTCCGTAATATGCGTGCGGAAATCACTTGCCCAATAGCCACAAAGCCTCCGCCAATCATCCGCAGTGGCGGTTTTGCTACCCTTCAATTGCTCAAACAAGCGCGCACAATGGGTATTCAATGCCAAGTCACTCCTGCCAGAAACCGCCCAACGCAACAGATTATATTTTCGCTGTTTTTTTACTGGAATAGGAGCAGAGGCTGTCTCAAGCTTGATAGGGTTGCTTTTATTCCCAACCAACTTAAGCGCTGCTGACGGCAACACCAACTTTACATTTCCACTGCCGACAAGGGCTTTTAGCAACAGATGAATGCGTTCATATTCCAGGGTGACAGACTGTTCGGCTTCTGATGCAAACCGGCCCGGCCTATAATCAAACACCTCAGCATCACTGGTATAGAGAGGAAAGGCTTTCACACCAGCCGCAAGTTGCAGGGTTAAAAATTCGAAATATTCATCGGCTTCTAATTCACCATGTGCATAGCGCTGAAACTTTTGAAACGATATCGCATCAGACCATAAAACCGGTATGACCGCGCCTCCTGCCCCTTCAATATATTGAGGGCTTTGGGCAAACTCCTTCTTCCAGTTCACGTTGTGGCTGGCAGGCTCCGAGCAATCCATCATAATGGCCTGAAAACCTGCCTCCAAATAAAGAGGCACGAGGCCGGGCGCATAGGCTTGCTCGTTGATCAGCGCTATTGACGGCTTAATACCCAGCAACGCTTCATAATCATCTTGCGCCAACTTCAAGTTCCAGCGGGTAACCTCAGGCGGCACAAGGGGCGCTATCATTTGCACATACCCACTGCCCACAAATTCGACTGCACCAGCCTTAATCAGCGCCTTAAGTTCTGAAATCCAAGCGCTATCAAGGACTTCAATGGCTTGCAAGCTGTAGCTCGTTGCCTCAATCCCAATGGGAAAGCCTGTCTTTGCCAGCCGCAACAACGGCCAGTAACAGCGATCTATAACTGTTTTTCTGTCGCTTTCTTCAATAGAGGAAAACGCCATATTCAAGTGAAAAACTGTGTATGTGAGAGGGCAAGACATACAATTAGAATAACGCCTTAAGCAAACAATGCTATGCGAAATTCATTACCAGTGCGTTTTATGTCTGCCTGGCTTAACATTCCCCTGAGAATTCCCTGAGAATTCCCTGAGAATTCCCTGAAAATCCCCCTGAAAATTCCAACCAACATTCCTGCGAATATGGATTACGTTAAAGGGGGCTGAATATCTGGCTGAAAAGTATCAAGCGCCTTAATAGCCCGGCTGCGCGCCTCTTGCTGGCTTGCCCCTTCCGTCTGCACCATCGCAACTGATGCTGCTGCATTTTGTGCCGCAGTAATCACATCGCCTACCTTGAGCCAATGCTCAAAGGCCAGAACACCCGGCACGGCCATTACATCCTCAAGGGGCGGAACAGAGGCAACCAACCCCGGCTCCACCAGCTTCCACCGAGTGGAAGCATGCGTGTTTTTCTTCTGGTGCCAATCATCAGGGTTTAATTTTTCGCCAAGCGCCAGCTTTGCACAAGCCTCCACAAGCTTAACCCCCGTGGAAAACGGAATTTGGTGGGTGCAATAATACCCACCAGACAAGCGTGCCGCCAATTCAATCACATAGGGTTTGCCGTCCCGCACCACGATGTCGCCTTTAACCACACCATTTTTTACACCCAAGCTGGCAGCCGCCTGATGAACCAAAGCTTTTATGTTTGCCACAGTTTCTGGCGGTAGGCACGTTGGCATATCCCCGCCATCTTCCACGATAAAGGGATAATATTTTTCAAGAAACTGATAGCTTCTATCCGACAAGGCCGGCGTTACCGTTTGCCCATCAATCACCACAGATTCACTGCTTACTTGAGGGCCTGTAATATATTCTTCCGCCATGACTTGGCCCGTTGGCGAATTCGCCTGCGCATAGTCAAACGCCCACACGGCATTTCCGCCCCTGCTTAACCGTGAAACACCCTTTGAACCACGACTATCCACTGGTTTGACAACAAGGTCTGGGAAATCCCCGGACAAGATGTTTTCTAGGGATGCAACATCAGCCGTAGCCCAATAGCGGGGAATAGAAACGCCACCTTCTTCAAATTTCTGTTTCATTTCCATCTTGTTAACAGCCCTGTCAGCCACATCATGAGGCAAACCCGGTAATCCAAGGCTACTGGCGATCCGCGCCACAATATGCGGCACATCACACGCCAAGCACATAACACCGTCTAGAGGATGCCTTTTGTGAAACTCAACAGCGGCCGGCAAACAATCATCAATGTGATACACACTGGCAAGGATAGTGTGGTCTGCAAGACGAAAGCCGGGCGCACTTGGATCAAAGTCACAAACAACAACGTCCAGCCCAAGAGCCTTCAACTGCTCTAAGCCAGTAACAGCTTGCCGACTGCCGCCTAATACAAGAATGCGCTTTTTCACGCCTTACCCCTTTGTGCCCACAACAAACAGGACAAAATATATCGTAGACATACGCCCTATATTAAAAATATAGGCCCCCATTCACATTGATGGTTTGGCCTGTAATATAGCTTGAGCGGTCACTTGCGAGGAAAACGGCCGTTTGTGCCACCTCAGAAGGCGCTGCAAAGCGTTTCATCAAAACTTGCTCGGCCGCCGCCTGAACTGCGGGGTTTTTCATGCCTTCGGCTGCCATATCTGAGGCCACAAGCCCTGCCGAAAGTGTATTGCTACGCACATTATCGTCTGCAAGGAACCGCGCGATAACCTGCGCCAAGGATATCAGCCCGGCTTTACTAGCTGCATAATGGGCGGTGCGAGGCCCGCCATATTGCCCGGACACTGACCCAATATGGATAACACTTGCAGCCTCAGCCTGCCGCAGCAAATGCAGCGCTTCTTGCGTTACCACAAAGGGGCCTTTCAAATTCACCCCTAGTATTTCATCCCAATCTTCATCGGTAATTTTGTCAAAATCTGTTGGTTTGTTAATACCCGCATTATTCACCAGCACATCAAGCTTGCCTGCGCTGTCTTCAATCATTGAGAAGACGGCCCGCAATGCTTTCCTGTCGCGGCTATCCGCTTTGCATGCATGAGAGGCAGGCAAGCCCACAGCCGCACATGTCTCAGCCGCAGCTTCATCATTGTTTGCATAAGTGAAGTACACATCTGCGCCTTCGCTGATAAATGCTTCAACAATGGCCTTGCCAATACCACGACTGCCGCCTGTTACAAGTGCTGTTTTACCTTTAAGTTCCATATATTAAGGCCTTAAATTAATTCTTTACATGCGGCAATAATGCCCGCAGCATCAATGCCAAACAAAGCAGGTAATTCATCATGCTCACCTGATTTTCCAAAGCTGTCTTTCACCCCGACAAACCGCATCGGAGCTGGATGATTTTGCACAAGGCATTCGGCCACCGCACTGCCAAGGCCACCGTATATATTGTGGTCTTCCGCGCTGACGATCCCTTTG
>JAESQS010000076.1 GCA_016765035.1 Kordiimonadaceae bacterium
GTCCCGCCAACTGCCTATTCAGATGAGTGGCTGTGCCACGGTGCGCCGGGAACCGGACGTTCACCTTCAATGATTGAGGACGACCAATCGACGTGGTGCTTAAAAGCGCTAACCGCTGTTTCGCCATCACCCCGTAAAATGGCTTCGCCAACGATCTGATAATTGTATGAAAAAGTAGGGCCGTAAATGTTGAACGGAATGTAGTCCGGTAGAAAGGAGCCCCAGAAGATTGCTTGGAGGCGGCGCGTGGCTTCGTCCAATACCGGCATCTCCGCGATCTCATTTATCACCCGGTGAAAGTTTGTAAGGCACAGGATGTAGTGCACAGCCGGCAGGTTCTTTTCAGCCTCATGAATACGGTTGATCGCGGTGGTAATGCGAGGGGCCAGATCCGGTTTTTTTGCGATGGCAACTGCGGCGCCACGAAATCCAAGCTCTGCGATGACACGGTAAACATGCCACCAATCCACCAGCTCGCGGGCATTCATTTGTCTGATTTGGGCTCCCTTTAAAGGCAGCAGTTCGATGACGCCTTCTCCCGCGAGGAAGTGGATCGCCTCCCGAACAGGCACAATGCTGACATCCAGTTGTTCGCTGAGCCTATTGGCATTGATGCGTTGGCCGGGCACCAGGTCGCCAGAGATCAGGCCATCAAGGATGTGGCTCATGACAAGGTCAATGGGCGGACGCCCTGTGAGGGTGCGAAAATAAACCTCTGCTTTTTCGGAAGTCGAGGTGTGAGGCGTTTCAGTATCAGCGGGCATTCGTGTGATGGCCTTGTATTGGATGGGACGCGTATTGAATCGACTATTTCTTATAAGATCAAGCGGTCCGAGCCCTAGCTTTATAATAAGCGGGCGTGGCGAACTCAGGCTTATTGCCCAAAACTCACGTATTTCTCTCATTTTCACGTTCGTTTCTCTAGTGAGAGTGGGCCTGTATTCAATTTAAATTATAATATACTGGACAAAAAGTCTAAATATTCTTAATTTATGCTAAGATATTATAAGAAGAAGATTTTCAGTTGCGTATTGGAAAGCTGATCTCCGGTGGATACCACCTGATCCTTTGAATCGCCGACTAAGAGGAATGTGATGATGAAGAGCGCAAATTATCTGAAACTGCTGACCCTTGGATGCGCCACAGCGGTTCTAGGTCTTAATCTGATTGCAACTGGTGCCCGTGCCGTATCGGCGGACAATATCGTCTATGAAGCCGAGTACCTTATTCTTCAGCAGCAAATGAACGGTGCTTGGAAACAAGAAGATGCCGTGGTCGAGAAGAAATTGGCAGCGCTTCGGGCGAAATACGGCAAACCACCAAACATCATTCACATAATGTGGGACGACAATAGCCTTGGAGAGGTGGGCGTTCCGCTGATGAACAAGGTGCTGGGTTTTGATACGCCACAGATTAATAAGATGGCAGCCGAGGGCATTAGCTTTTCCCGCATGTATACCGAACCGGCATGCACGCCCACTCGGGCAGCAGCCCTCACAGGCCGCCTATCGGTTCGCAGTGGAATGTTCAAAGTGGGTTTCCCGCCAGATGGTATGGGGCTGGCGACTGAGGAAGTTACAATTGCCGAAGTGCTCTCAGAAGTGGGTTACAAAACAGCTTTCTTCGGAAAGGGCCACCAAGGCGATATCGAAGAAAGTTATCTAAATAACCAAGGATTCGATTACGCAAATTTCTCCCTCTACAATCAATTTCCCTCATTGACGTGGCAGCGTGAATTGATCGTGAGTGGCGCCATTCAAGGTCTCTTCCCAGAACAGCAAGATCGGCTCTATACGATAGACAAAACATTTAGGCCGCTGGGATATGTAAATCAGGTTGAGGGACGCAAGGGAGAACCCGCGCGCGTTTTCACCGGCACCTCGATTCTTGATTACAAAAAATTACTCCGAACCAATCAACGCCAAGTGATCAACTACATCAAAGATAATGCTGGAAAGGAAGACCCGTTCTACATCGCATACTGGCCCCATGTTTATGATTTGGCGCGCAAGCCTGAAGACTTAACCACAAGTGCAGGTACTTGGTATGCTGAAAGCCTTGTTCAACTTGATAGCGACATTGGCGAAGTTCTCGAAACCCTCAAAGCACAGGGCATTGCTGAAAACACGCTCGTCATTGCGATGGCAGACAATGGGCCAATGCATGAGTTGGCTCCAATGGGTCCGCACGACGTTATCTTCAAAGGCGGTAAAGGCGACTACTTGGAAGGCGGCATTCGTGTCCCTGCCTTTGCATGGTGGCCGGGTACTATTGAACCCAATCAAACTGTCGGTGATATCGTCGCTGTCCATGATCTCTTTACAACCTTTGCAAGTCTTGCCGGTGCCATGGACGAAATTCCCAATGATCGCGTCATTGACGGCATCGATCAGACGGCACTCATCGTGAACGGAGATGGGCATTCCCGGCGTGACTATTACCATGTTTATATCGGCGACATACTTGCCGCATCAATCAAACAACAATTCAAACGGGTATGGCTGAATGATCGCCCCGGACTTGTCGGAGATGCTTTTCACGATCTCTATAAAGATCCTCGGGAAGATCACGGAGAAATGCCACCCTTCCTTTGGGCATGGGCCCCGTTTGATCATATGAAAACGCGGCACGAAACATTGATCAAGAAGTATCCCAATCGTGCCCCAACTCACGGCACCCCCTATCAAGGTCTTAAGGATTTACCTGCAGCCGCTGCCGCCCTCGCACGAACGGTACCCGTGCCGTAGGGCTATCGAACCGTGTCAATCAAGTAGACGTATTTGGATTTAGACCTTGTGTGAGGAGAGATCGTCGTGAGTGGTATTCATTTCAAACAACTGACTCATATTGCGCAAAGCATTAAGGCGCGCAAACTATCGCCGGTCGAAATAACAGATAGTTTGTTGGCTCGGATTGAAGCGCTCAACCCAACCTTCCATGCCTATAGCCATGTCATGGTGGAGCGGGCGCGGACGCAGGCTGCTAAGGCAGAGCAGGAAATTATCCAGGGAGATTACAAAGGACCGCTTCACGGTGTGCCCATAGCAATCAAAGACCTTCTGGACATCGCCGGCGAGGCAACTGCTTGCGGGTCGACGATCAAGCAAGGTGCTGTGGCGAGCCGTAATGCGGGGGTGGTTGATAGGCTGCAAAATGCAGGTGCAATCATCGTTGGAAAATTAAACATGACCGAGTTTGCGCTGTCTGGATATCATCCGGATCTTCCAGTGCCCGTCAACCCTTGGGGCGCAGATCGTTGGGCGGGGGTTTCGTCCAGTGGATCGGCTATCGCAGCGGCCACTGGCCTTGCATACGGAACACTGGGGAGCGACACAGGCGGCTCAATCCGCTTTCCGTCAGCGGTAAATGGCGTGGTTGGGATCAAGCCAACTTTTGGCACAATTAGCAAACACGGCGCGTTCCCGCTCGCTTATACTCTGGATCATATCGGTCCGATCACGCGCAGCGTTGAAGATGCCGCGCTTATGCTTCAGGCCATTGCAGGTTTTGATGCTGGGGACCCTTTCTCGCGCAGGGGCGCTGTACCAAACTTTACATCCAAACTGACCGCCGGTGTGAAAGGTTTGCGGGTAGGCATAGACGACGCTTACTGCGCCACGAACGCTCACCCTGAAGTTACCGCAGCAGTGCACCAAGCCGCCGCTCAATTGGCCAAACTTGGGGCAAAGCTTGTGCCGGTCAACATTATGGCAGTGCTAGAAACATGCGCCTACTGGGGCGCTGTTGTCGCGGCAGAGGCAGCCATTGCACATGCCGAAACCTTCCCAAGCCAAGCCGCCGACTATGGGCCCGTTTTCCGGGCAGCTCTTGAAGCAGCTCCGTCCATTACGGGGAGCGACTATGCCCGTAGTCGTCTCGCAGTGGCCAGAGCATCTGCAGCATTTAGGGCAGCCTTCGACGTGGCTGATGTGTTGTTGTGTCCCGGCGCTCCTCTGCCCGCCATGCCACTAGATGAATTCCCCGCAGACCTTGTGTTGCCACCCGAAGAGGTTGCCGCGTTTGTCGGATTTGCAGCGCCCATGAACTTCACAGGCCATCCAACCATTTCAGTGCCCTGTGGAATGTCGAGCGAAGGACTGCCGTTGGGACTGCAGTTTGTCGGCCGCCACAATGATGAAGCGACGTTGATAGGGGCGGCTTACGCCTACGAGCAGGCGACGGAGTGGCACACGCTTATCCCAAATGGATTGAAAGGATGACAATGCCCCAAACACTTGAACAAAAGGTCCAACGCTTGTTGGACATCGAAGACATAAAAACTCTGAAGCTCCGTTACGCGCGTTTTTGTGATGATGGATATGATGCTGACGGCATCGCCTCTTGTTTTACCCAGGACGGTGTGTGGAACGGTGGGCCTTTAGGTTTTGCAGAAACCCGGGACGGTATTCGCGATTTCTTTAAAGCGACACCGGATGTCGTGTCCTTTGCAGTTCATTACACGACAAACCCAATCATTGAGATCGAGGGCGATCAGGCCACAGGGACTTGGTATTTGTGGCAACCCATGGTGATGGTCGATGGCAATCAAGCCATGTGGCTCTCAGCTCACTATGCGGAACGTTATCGGCGAGAGCCGGATGGCTGGCTGATCGAAAATCTGGAAATCACAACAAAAGGTTTCACGCCCTACGAAGTTGGGTTTGGAAAGCTTCGCATTGCTGATGCTCCAGAATAGGAAAACACAATGACTGTAACAACGACGAATAAAGAAAATC
This sequence comes from Kordiimonadaceae bacterium, assembly GCA_016765035.1. GTDB lineage: Bacteria > Pseudomonadota > Alphaproteobacteria > Sphingomonadales > Kordiimonadaceae > Kordiimonas. The sequence continues at coordinate 4,737 of JAESQS010000076.1, forward strand.
CCGTTTCCAATTTGGCGCAGCATGCCGAGGAATTTTATGCGCTCCTCCTGAGCGACTTTGACGCTGCAGAGTCTAAATATATTTCCGATGATTTTGAGTGGGTGAACCCCCTACCAGACATTGTTCCCTTTGGTGGCACATACAAAGGGGTGCCTGAATTGATGCGGTACCTCGGAGAGTTGAACGCAGCGATTGAGATGAAGCCACTCCACATCACCCAATTTGTTGCTGATGGCTTGACCGTTGCCGCCATTGGGGTGGAGCAAGACACAATCGTGAAGAAAACGGGGAAGCGTTACACAATGCCCTTTGTGCATGTTTTGCATTTTAATGCCGATGGAAAAATTAATTGCGTACGAGAATACAACGACACATCCCAGATGCTTGAAGCGTTTGCGGACTAATTACGTGGTGCAGAAAATATTACTGAGGAAGGAAAAGACATGACTGAATATGACGCCATTATTGTAGGAGCCCGTTGTGGAGGTGCGCCTACTGCAATGTTGCTTGCCCGTGCAGGGCATAAAGTTCTACTTGTCGACCGCATGGCATTCGGCAGTGACATCATGTCGACCCATTTTATAAAGAGAACAGGTGCCAGTCGTCTTAATGACTGGGGCCTTCTCGATGCTATTCGCGATATAGGAACGCCAGCGATTGAACATCTCTCCTTTAACATTGATGACATTACCTTGAAGGGAAATGCGCCCGCCTATAAAGGCATTGACGCAGACTTCACGCCGCGCCGAAAGTACTTGGATAAAATCCTTGTCGATGCAGCAATTGAAGCAGGCGTAGAGGTAAGAGAGAAATTCAGAGTGGATGAGTTGATCTTTGATGAAGACCGGGTAGTTGGCATCAAAGGGACAGGAAAAAACGGAACCCAAGTTAGCGAGCGCGCAAAGGTTATTGTCGGGGCTGATGGAACAAATTCATTTGTCGGGAATTCTGTCAAAGCCGAATGCCACGTTGATGCGGGCATTCATACCTGCGGTTTTTATGCGTATCATAGCGGGATGCGGGAGGCGGACAACGCCGCCATTCTTAACGTTCTCACGGACAAACGGCGTTTTTACATTAACTTTCCAACCAACGACGATCTGGACATGGTGTTCCTCTTTTGGCCCACCGGTGAAGCAAAGAGCGTCCGAAAGGATGTTGAGGCGGCCTATTATGAGAGCTTGAAGAATGTGCCGGAACTTGAAGCACGCGTTCGCGGTGGCCAACGAGAGTCACGGATCATGGGTACGCACATGCTACCCAATTTTTTCCGAAGAGCCCACGGCCCCGGCTGGGCATTGGTTGGCGACGCAGCACTGCACAGATGTCCGATTACCGCCCAAGGCATAACGAACGCATTCACCCATGCTGAGATACTTGCCGAAGAGCTGTGTTTGGCTTTTGGTGGCGACAAAAATATTGATGTAGCCTTGGCCGATTATGACCGGCGTCAATTTGAACAGTTAAAGCCTATGTTTGATTACACCGTGCATCTGGCCATGCTGCAGCCCACACCGGATTTGGTTCAGAAAATGTTGCCGTTGATAAGCCAAGATGTAGCAGCAACATCGGCCTTTATGGGCGCCTTCCTTGGGAGCGTTCCATTAAATCAAGTATTTCCTCCCGAACTCATGGAACGTTTTGCTTCCGATGTAGAGCGTGGACAGCGCGCCGTTAAAGCCCGCGCTTAAGGTTCGCATGTCTAAGGGGGAGGAAATGAATATCCTGAGCGGTTGTGGGGGAAGAGTTTCCCCCGCAACCGCCATTCGCAAACCTATTTGTGCAGTTTAGTTTTGGGCGAAAGCATTGCTGAGGGCGCCAAATTCCACCTGCTCGGCAACGGAGCACCGTTCCCCGCTATTTCTGAGGTGTCGACTGAATTGGGGTTTCCCAGAGAATGCTACGACGACGGTTGAGCGAAGAGAGGGGCAGCTTTCAAACCTTTTGAATGAGGTTCGAAATTTTTTGGCAACCGAATATTTATCAGGTACAGACCTGTCTGTGGCGGCTGCGTTGGGCTACGCAAACCACACCAACTTTCGACGGGCCTTCACCAAGTGGAACCAGACAACACCGGGCGCTTTTCGCAAAGCTCTCAGAGAAAACACCTCGGGGTCCCCTCTATCA
>JAESQS010000077.1 GCA_016765035.1 Kordiimonadaceae bacterium
GAGATCAATAAGCCGGAGGATAACAATACCCAAAATGATCCTCCGCCACCGGACGACGACAAGCGCGCAATTGCTTTTGTTGTTGATGGAAACAACCGTATCACTCACGATTTTCTTCGTATTGATATTTCTTCGGTTGCATCCATCATCAAAAAAGAAAGCGTTGAGCGCCCTGAAGCGCCGGTAGTGATTCAGGCCGCAGAGGGGGCACACCTTGGTATCGCTATTCGCATCTATGATGCAGCCAAAGGTATCGGGATTGCCGACAATAAAATTGTCATGACCCCTAAGAAATAATCGCTGGCGGGGGTAACCCCGCCATACAGGGCGAAACGCCTCAAGGGGCGAAGTGGAGAAAACCATGCGTAACCACGCACAACAGCAAGATGAAGATGCTGAAATAAATATGACGCCGATGCTCGATGTCGTCTTTATTATGCTTATCTTTTTCATTGTTACGGCGGTCTTTGTAAAAGAGGCTGGGGTCACTGTTGTTAAGCCAGAAGCAGAAACAGCTCGTTTGCAAAAGCAGGTGAGTGTTCTGATTGCGGTGACAGCAGATGGCGAAATTTATATCAACCAAAACCCCATCAAAATTGATGCTTTACGCAACATGGTGGAGAAACTGCTTGCTGAAAACCCGAAGGGCTCTATGGCCATTCAAGGGGATGAAGAGGCAGATGCTGTTTTGGTAATGAAAGTGTATGACGCTGTCAGGGATGCTGGCGTCGGCAAAATTGCTATCGCAACGGAGATGAAATGATGATTGCACGTATAGGCACATCGCTCACAGCCGGTGCGGGCGTCACCTTCGGATTGTTCATACTAATGAACTTTCTAGTTGCTGGTGACGGCGAAGTTAACTTGGACGAAGAAAAGAAAAAGCGCTTTATCGATATCGTGCAGGATATTGACGAGCAACCACCACAGCGCTTGGAGCGTGTCGTAGAGAAGCCGCCAGAAGTTGAAGCGCCTCCTCCAGAAATTGATACGCCAAAAGTACAAATTGCCAGCCCAGACAAGCTTAATCTGTCAATCGGTCGGGCAAATACTGGTGCGGGTGTAAACCTTGGTTCTATCGACCTTGGCCCAAGCTCTGACGGTGATTATCTTCCGCTTGTTCGAGTTCAACCTCAATACCCTCGGCGCGCAAACGAACGTGGCATCGAAGGGTATGTTATCATTGAACTGACAGTTGCTGCTGATGGCACTGTGCCACCAGAAAGCATCATTGTGATTGAAGCAGATCCAAAAGGCTATTTTGAACGCGCAGCATCCAAAGCCGCTGCAAAGTTTAAATACAAGCCCAAGGTTGTGAACGGCAAAGGCCAAAAAGTTACTGGCGTGCGCTATCAGCTCTCATTCAATCTGTCAGATAAGTAGGAGGCAGGAGAAAGTCATGAACTTGATTAAAACCATAAAATCCTTGCCACTGGCAATTGCTACAGCAGCCTTTGTTGCTGCAGCGCCGCTGCCAGCAGCAACGCCTCTGATTGGCCCTGACGCAGCCTTTGCGCAGCAGGCTCCCAAGAAAAAGCAAAAAACTCGTAAGGTTCCTGCAATGAGCCTTAAGTTCCATAAGAAAGTGCAAAAAGCACAGGACGCTATGGACATAGGGGACCTTGCTACAGCAAAGATAGTGCTTGAAGATGCTCTTCTTTCCCGCAAAATTAACGACTATGAACGTGCTACAATTTGGCAGTTCCGGGCGATGGTTGCGTTTGAGGAAGAAGACACTGCGGGTACAATTAATGCCTATGAAAAAATACTGAACTACAGGGATAGTATTCCTGTAGCGTTGGAAATGAACATCACTTACGGATTGGCTCAATTATATTTTTCTGATGAAAAATATGAGCAAGCTCTTAAGTATGTTCAAAAATGGGAAGCTGCAATTGACCCAACACTCATCAGTGTTAGTCATATGGTTTTCATTGCCCAACTACATTACACGCGCTCTGATTTTCCTCAATCTCTCAACTATATCTACCGGGCAATTAATACTGCCGAAAGCCTAGATACAGTTGAAGTGAAAGAGAACTGGTACGGCCTCGCGCTTTCCGCACATTGGGAACAAAACAATTATACGAAAGTACGCGACGTTCTTGAAACATTGCTGCTCACCTGGCCCAAACCTATTTATTGGATCCAGCTAGCAGGTGTATATCAAGAACTTGGTGAGGAAAGCACGTCTTTCTCTATCACCGAAGCCGCCTACAAACAGGGCTTTCTTGATGATAAAGAAGCGCAGCTTGTACAAATTGCCCAAATCCAGATAGCCCGTGATGCACCGATTAAGTGCGCATGGATTTTGGAAAAGGCGATGAAAGAAGAGCGTGTTGAAGCATCTGCTAAAAACAAGCTCACACTTGGTCAATGCTATATGCAGGCTGGTGAGTACGCGAAATCTATTGAGCCTCTATCCATAGCGGCAAAAGAAGATGCTGATGCAGACCTATGGTTCCAAATTGGTCAAGTTGAGATGCAACTCGATAATTTGAAAAGAGCCGTCCTTGCTTTTGATAAAACGCTGACCGCACTTGACGATGTAAAAGGCAAAAAAGCGGCTAAGAAACGTTTTTCAGCTACAATGATGCGCGGTCAGGCTCTTACCGAGCTTAAGCGTTTCAAAGAAGCGACCACTGCGTTTTCTACAGCACATAAAATGTCTAAAAAGGCGAAAAATCGTAAGACGGTTCGCCAGTGGCGCAAATACCTTAAAGGGGAACAAGCGCGCGAGAAAATGCTGACTGGCGGGTAAACCCACCTCATCAGTTGTTCTTCTCGGACATCATAAAAGATTTAAAAACGGTGCCTTAGGGTGCCGTTTTTTATTGCTGAGCAGAATTTCCAGCAACCATTTCTAGCTGCCTTCTCTTTGACTATTGCGCTAATAGGCCAAACCAAGAAGCAATCACCCCCTCATTCATATGGATGGCAAGAAAATTATATGTTATGTAATATCATATAATTTTCTTGCCATCCTCAAGTCGCTCCACTACTGTTATATCATAACAACAATGGAGCGCACTCATGATCTATACACGCTTTGCCTCAATTCCTGCCGGGGCCGCAGTTGCTACATTTTCACTGTTCTATCTGATGCAAAGCCTTGTTACTCCGGATGACATCAACATAGAGGAAGACGCATCACAGCTTCGTTTCATCGACTTCATTCAAGATGTGGATGTAACGCCACCTATTCGCAAGATTAAACGCCTCGTTATGCCTCCTGTGCCACAAAAACAGCCCCCGCGTATAAAGCCTCCAGCCACCGCACACGCCGGGCCTAAAAAAATAGGGGTCCACATACCCAGAGCGCCAACGCCTGCTAATACCGAGCTTAAGTACCCGGCTATGACTGATGGCGAACGTATCCCTCTCGTCCGGGTTAAACCCAGTTATCCATCTCGAGCGTTGTCACTAAATATCGAAGGCTGGGTGATACTACAGTTTGATATCGACCAATATGGAACGGTTGTTAACCCAATAGTTCTTGAAGCAGAGCCTGCGGGTATTTTTAACAAGGCAGCTGTTAAGGCCCTGAGGCGGTTTAAATATAAGCCCGCAGTCATAGACGGACAGCCAAAACCTTCCTACGGCATTCAATTGCGGATGGCATTCAATATAGGAAAAGAATAAGCGAAGGCAGCCTATAGCAGCAAAATCATTATTAAGCAGTCATGTCGGCCATGCTGAATTCGGAGGTGTATTAAACATGTTTAATCATTTATTTCGCCTCCCCTAAACCCAAGAACATCACAAGCAACCAGCAAGGTTTTACGAGCTTGCCCATATACCACGGGTATCGATGATGATTTTTTCAGCTCGTTTGGCTTCTGGGATACGTTTGAAAGGTTTGTGATCAACCAACAAAACTAGAATGTCCGCTTGATCAAGCGCATCAAGCATACTGGTTAACCTCACGCCACTATTTTCCAACTCTTCCGGCAAAGCCTCTATATTGGGCTCTACAGCAAGTAACGTGCAATCAAGCTCTTTAGAAAGCCGCACTGTAATATCAAGTGCTGGGCTGGATCGCAGATCATCAATATTCGCCTTAAGCGCAAGGCCCATGAAAGCAACTGTTGGTTTTTTAAAGCGGCTAACCCTTGTTTAACCTTTGCTACACCACGTGCTGGTTTGTTGTCATGTACCTCTCGTGCTGTCCGGATTAAACGCGCCTCCTCTAGCGCGGCATCAACAATGAACCAAGGGTCTACAGCAATACAATGGCCGCTAACGCCGGGGCCGGGCTGCAAAATATTCACTCGTGGATGTTTATTGGCCAGTTGGATCAACTGCCAAACGTCGATGTTTAGCTTATCCGAGATGAAAGCCACTATTGTTTCTGCATTCCCCAATATCCGATCGCGCGCCATAAAAAGTGCACCTACTACGGTATTGCCGGTCACCGTAATTTTAGCAGCCCTAATATTTTCTTTTAGCAGGTTTTGGGTAGCCCCTTCTGTGGGCGAAAACAATGAGCCGACAAATCATCGGTTATCGAACGATTGGCTCCCTCTGGTCACAGAGAATATAGATTATGTGTACGAGGACCTGCCCCCAGACAGAGAAACATTGAACGCATTTTTCGATGAATTACAGGACTGGAAACACCAGATAAAACACTCCGAAATCACGGGCATAGATGAACTTGAAGGGCCGGAATTATGAGCGGCTCATCAACGAAAAATCCACCGCCCTATTCTCTCCGCCTGACATGGGACGAACGCGCAGCGCTGGACCGCATGGCGGGCAAGTTGCCAGTAAGCACCTTTATCCGGTCCGTCCTCTTTGCAACGCAGTCCGCAAAACTAAGCGCACCAAACAGGCGACAAACAAGGTTTGGCCCACGTACCCGCAGGGCTGCACCAACCGCCGATAAACAACTGCTGGCGCAAATTCTCGCTAAACAAGGGCAGAGTATAACAGGATATAGCCTGACCACCCTCGCAGATGCCGCGAGGGCTGGCGCTTTATACGTATCGCCAGAGGTTCAAGCTGCGATACTAACAGCCTGTGATGAGAACGCGCAGATTAAAACAATGCTGATGCAAGCCCTCAATATTCAAGAAGGGTAGCGAATGATACTGAAAGCTTCACAGCGCGGCGGCGGCAAACAAATGGGCCTGCATCTACTCAATACACATGATAACGAGCATGTCGCCGTGCATCAGGTCCGTGGCTTTGTATCCAATGATGTTGTCGGCGCAATGAAAGAAGCGCATGCCGTGAGCCTTGGCACGCGCTGCAAGCAATTCCTGTTTTCTGTTTCCCTGAATCCACCACAAAATGAAAATGTCGGCGTGGATGTATTTGAAAGTACCATCGACCAAATTGAAGAGCGCAATAACCTATCGGGCCAACCGCGTGTGATTGTCTTTCACGAGAAGGAAGGGCGCCGTCATGCGCACGCCGTTTGGTCACGTATTGATGCAGAAACCATGACTGCGCGAGAATTGCCCTTTTTCAAAAACCGCCTTCAAGAAATATCGAAGGAGCTATACCGCGAGCATGATTGGAAGATGCCACGCGGCTTTGTGAATAAGGATGAGCGCGACCCGCGTAATTTCACGCTGGACCAATGGCAACAAGCCAAACGAATGGACCGCAACGCGGGGAATTTGAAAGGCGATATTCAGGATTGCTGGGCCATAAGTGATAACAAGGTGAGCTTCGAGGCAGCCCTAAAAGAAAAAGGTTTCTATCTCGCACGCGGTGATCGGCGCGGGCACGTCGCCGTGAACGCAATAAACGGCGAAGTGCTTTCACTCTCACGTTACAGCGGCAAGAAAGGCAAGGATTTAGACGCAAGGCTTGGGAAACCAGAAACCCTGCCCAGCATCAATAAAACCAATGACCATA
>JAESQS010000078.1 GCA_016765035.1 Kordiimonadaceae bacterium
AGCAGCGCAAGCCCTCTAACCCGTATCTGGCAGCATGGTCTTCTATGCCGTCCAACCAGAATTGATCTTCTTTGTGGGGGCCAATGATAGGCAAACCCAATTTATCTACGATATCAGCCGCCCCGCCTGCATGGTCTAGGTGCCCGTGTGTCAATAATATTTTAGTGAGCTTTATCCCAAGCTTATCCGCTTCGGCCAGCAGTTTTTCGGCATCGCCGCCCGGGTCAACAAACGCGCCTTCCATGGTTTCATCACACCATATAATGCTGCAATTCTGCGTGAAAGACGTAACGGGGACAATTTGCGCTTTTAACATGATAACTCCTGACATTTTCCACCACACTGTAACGCGTAGAGGCCAGCGCGCAAAGGCAAAAATGCTAAGCACATACCTGTATGGAGCGACTGCCCACCATAGGGTGGCTATGGTTCTCACTAAGATGGATACGATTTAGAAAACCCTATAGTTTAAGACGCAATCAGAGATGGAAGTCCCCAAGAGAATACGTAAGATTATCTTAAACTTTGGCTGATAATCTCAACCAATATTTTAGAGAAAAAGGACTTGTAGTCCGCGTATTATTTTATCTAAAAAATCTTGATAGTGGATACATTTATGGCTTCTACAGGGCAATTTACAAACATCAAGCTTTCGCTCCAACAAAAAATACTTTCTGGCTTCGTTGCCACTACTGCAATTTTCCTCCTATCCGTTATCAATACAGCTGTAAATTTATCCAATATTTCAGACCACACAACCCGCATCATTGAGGTACGTGTACCCACTGCCGAAGCCAGCGCGACTATGGTTAAAAGTATACATGCATCGCTTGCTGCGTTGCGCGGCTACACGCTCACAGGCAATGAAAGTTTCAAGCAAGACCGCGCAACCATCTGGTCTAATATCGACGAAACTCTCAAGGAAATGAACGGCTTTGCTAAAAACTGGACAGTCGCCAAAAACGTACAAGACTTGCGAGAAATGGAAAGTTTGTTACTGGAACTTCGTGCAGCACAAGACAAAGTCGAGGAAACTTCCCAGTCTGGCGGAAACCAAACAGCCGATGAAACTTTGATAGCCGAGGCTGAAAAAATTCTGACTATTTTGGGGGGCGGCAGAAACAGTCAAGGCCAGCGAGCCGGCGGCATGGTTGCCAACCAACGAAGTTTACTGCGCAGTGAAGCGGATGAAGCCAATAACAAAATCTCAACGCTTACAATCCTTAACTTCATTTTGCTGGCTGTGGGCCTTCTGCTTGTAGGGGCTGTCATCGTCATGATTAACAAAATAATCATTCAACCCCTGCAGGAAATTACATTGGTTATGGGTAAGCTGGCAGAAGGCGACAATGACGTAGATACCAACCTTGCACACCGGACAGATGACATAGGGGATATGGCACGGGCAGTTGACACATTTAAAATCAACGCAAAAGCCAGAATTCAGCTTGAAAAAGAAAATAAAGCAACCGAAGAGCAACGCGAGAAGGAAGAAGAAGAGGCAGAAGCTCTTGAAGCTACCCGCCTTCGGACTGAACGTGAAGCAGAGCGCTTAACAGCCAAAGAACAGCAATCACGAGCCAACAATGTTACGGCGTTGGTTTCAACTTTTAAAAGCAACATTGAAAGTGCTGTTAACGGCGTTGCATCTGCCGCCACTGAACTTGAAGTAACAGCCAAATCCATGACCAGCACGGCCAATGAGGCAAACTCGCGTACAGCAACCGTTGCCTCTGCTGCAGAAGCCGTGAATGGCAATGTGCAAACAGTTGCCAGTGCTACGGAGGAAATGGAAGCCTCCATCAAAGAAATTGCTGAGCAAATTGACCGCACGAATGAAGTCGCAGAAGAAGCATCGCAGCGCACGTCAGACACCACTAAAATTGTCGGCGAGCTTGAAACTGCCTCCCGCGAAATCACAGAGGTCGTTAAACTTATCAACGAAATTGCCGAACAAACCAACCTGCTTGCGCTAAATGCCACCATTGAGGCCGCCCGCGCAGGCGACGCAGGAAAAGGCTTCGCGGTTGTGGCATCAGAAGTAAAATCTTTGGAAAACCAAACTGCCAACGCCACCAACACAATCAGCGAGCAAATTACAGCTGTACAAAAACGTACTGAAGCCGCGGCTGGGGCCGTGGAACAAATTGAAAATGCCGTTGGCCGCTCTGCTGAATATGCCTCCTCAATTGCAGCGTCCATCCAACAGCAGATGGGGGCCACACAGGAAGTCTCTGCCAATATTCAGCAGGCTGCCGCTGGCACTCGTGAAGTTAGCGGCAACATCGAAGGTGTGGCAACTGCGACCAATGTGGTGTCAGATTCGTCAGGCGAAGTATTGTCCACAGCAGCCGAACTGGCACGAAATGCAGACACCATGCGAAACTGTATTGAAGAGTTTTTGGAAGAAATTCAAAAAGCTTCCACCGGTTAACGGGGTGCTAACAGCCTTGCCCAATGGGTGTTTGGCTGGTGGTACAAAAAGGGCAGCACAAAATACTGTGCTGCCCTTTTATCTTTAAGTATAAAGCACGCGCCAAAAGCCTTATTTAGGCCCTGTCAAAAGCATCGAAGATTTCACATCCTTGTTAATATCCTCAATGTTAAACAAAACAGGGCGCCACTTTTTCTCAGAAAATAACTTTGTCTGATCAGTGAAATATACTGAGCTTGGGTCACCCGATTGGCTGTATGCAAGGAAAGCCTGTGCCTCGGGGCCTTTGTCGGTATATGTCAGCCCGAGAAGAAAGCTCGTCCCCCCCGATACAGGATAGCCTTTGTCAGTAAGGCCTGCGCTGTCACCAATAGGTTTAGCGTCCACTTTAAAGGCTGGCGCATCCAAACCGCCCCTGATACCTATCACGTTCGCAATCCCTTCGTGGCAGCAGCCGCCGTGTAGGGCAATTTTTTCATCGCCTCGGTATGCAAACTGCGCATCCCCCAGCGTTGCATCCAGCCCAAGGCCTGCGCTTTTCAAAATCACCACAGCCCGACCCAGTTTTTCTATCGCAAGTGCTTTATCGCCCAACCCGCGTGGTGTATTCATAGGGTCAGAAACGTCAAACGGTATTTCATATAGGGATTTTCCGCCCTTGGTATCCTTATAGCTATAGCCCGTGATCCACTCCCGAAACAGAACAGCCCCCTTGCTGTCCAGGTCAAGCCTGCCATTGTAAGCGGAAAGCACATCACATGCTTCCATCAGGTCAACTTTCTGCTCGGATATACTAACCATACCCGCAGCTTTACAGGCTACAACCAGCTCATCTCGCAGCAACTCCGCCGCCAAACTCCGGTTGGAAAATAACGCTCGTTGCACTTCCTCAAGCGTAAATTTGCCATCTGTGCCAGCAAAGCTGTCTGGGCCGGTGGCACGAAGCAGTAGCTCATTCATGCGTGTACGCAAACTACGCGGCGTATCCGTTGCGCCGTATAACGGAGAATAGCCTGTTAGCGGCTCAGACGCATTCGTTATCCAGTAGCTGTCATTGGCATTAAATATATAGTCTGAACGTTCCTGCTGGGGTTTATCAACAAAAGGCACAACACCCGGCATTACTGAATCTGGGTGGGACTGCCACTCAAACCGGCTATCACTGCCATCCAACAGCGTTAGGCTGCTATTACGGTGGTGAAGCGCCTTGGTCAACGGGTCAGTTTTCACGCGTTCCCGCACAGGGCAATTGCTTCATCGCTTAAGTTACCAACACTTGAGCCATCCAGATAAAGAGCGCGACCATCACTGCTAGCTGCTATCGTATTCACCCACGGCATGGCATTCCATTTGCGGTGAGCTTCAATAAGGGCATCCATGTCAGTGGCTAGGCCCATATCTTTCCATTGTGATAAGCCATGGATGTTGTCTGCATTGGCATCCCGTGCAGAGAAAGCCACTTTATCTGTCCAAGCAAGGCCTGGCATCATAACCATAGGGCCATAATGGCTAAACCAAATTGTATGCTCTTTTGACACCAGCTCGCCAGTTTTTGTTTTTACATCAACAGAAACTGCGCGCGATGTCATTTTACGAGGCTCGCCATCATAGAAATAGCTGGTTGGGTCACCGGGTACCAAGTCCAGCTTATACACAACAACGCGCTGACTGATTGACACCGTGTGCGTCCAGCCAACATTTTTTGTTAAATCCAATTGATACACCCGGTATACCCACAAGCTGTGCGCCGTACACGTCTAGCACCCCAGGAATAGTTAGATGTTTTTCCCAGAAACGGTCTGGGCCTATTCAAGGAAAATGCGGATTACCCAGCAACATACCCCGGCCGTTTTTCGTCAGGTCCTTACCCAGTGCCCAGCCGTTAGAGCCTTTACCTTCCATGCGCGCTGCGTCTAACGCTTCTGCGAAAAGAACTGGCGCTATTTCAAGGTCGGAAGTTTCATTTCCAGCGGCTACTGGTGGCTTGGCTGCCGCAACCATCGCGGCCATACGAGGCAACGACTGGGAAGCGGTAAGACCCCGGGACAACATATCCTGCGGCGTGAATTCACGCACCCACTCAGCACCTTTACACCACGACGTGATATTATCCCGCCCGGTTTCGCGTACATAGCGATTGTAACCCGCAGTAAAACCCGTCATCCATTCTTTATTATCTTCGGTTTGGGCATCAAAATTTTCTTGGGCCCGGTCAGGAATACCCAAGCCAAGCATAACGGTATCACTTATGAAGTTTTTATTATTTTACCGGGGCCATGATATTTGGCCATTTCACCCCGCACTTCGGTAACAGCCTCTGCAATGTTACAAACATGGTCTTCCGCAGCAACATACCCCTCCCCATATCCAAGGCTGGCATAATCAGCCGCCGTAATATGCGGAATGCCGTAACTTGTGCGTTTAACTTCAGCGCTATATTGTGATGCATCAGCACCTTTTAGCTGCTCAGAAGTTTCACTGCCGCCGGAATTACTCTGCTCACCGCAAGCGTTCAAAAAACCCACAGCAGCAACTAATCCCACCCTCAAAATTATCGTGTTTTTCATTATATTTCCTGTCCTGGAACATTATTATTGTCAACGCTCTTGTTTGATATCCATGGTTAGACAACGCCCAGAATCACAAATAAGAGTCTAAATTTATTTTTTAACAGGCTTTTTGCCTACAGACTAAGACTGCCAAGAGGCAAAAATCCACACCTCTAAAGTCTATTAAAATGGTTTTTTTCCATTAGGGCCAGAAAATTTAGAAAGAAAGTACAACTGCCGACAATGCACTGGCAGTCCCAAAGATCCTTTGTTCGCAAAGGATACCGGGTACAAAACCGCAGAAACGCAGAGCATACGCATGCAATGGCGCCGCATATTGCCACTAATAATTGTATTAATTTTTACAGGAATATCACAGTTGGCTGGGGCGGGAGGATTCGAACCTCCGCATACCGATACCAAAAACCGGTGCCTTACCGCTTGGCGACGCCCCATCAACTGTGGAGCGGTTTTTAAAGAATGCGCCTACCCCTGTAAAGCCTTTTTATCGGTTTTTTCGCCTTTTCTTTTTGTTGTTCAGAAAACGGCAAGTTTCTCAGTAAAACCCTTGCCTCAAAAGTTCGATCATTTACACTCAATGAACAGCTAGGGAGCATAGAATGCCAATACTGGTAACAGGCGCTGCAGGTTTCATTGGATATTATGTTTGTCAGGCCCTTTTAGAGCAAGGCGAAGAGGTGCTTGGCATTGATAATCTCAATGATTATTACAGCCCTGCACTGAAACAAGCTCGCCTCGCCCAGCTTGAGGGTATTGGTGGTTTTTCGTTCAAAGAATGTGACTTTTCCAACAGTTCGGCCCTCTTGGCGGCGGTAAAAGGCACGAAAATAAAATCTATTGTGCATCTAGGCGCACAGGCAGGCGTGCGCTATTCAATAGAAAACCCAAGCGCCTATGTTCAATCAAACCTCGTTGGCCATGCCAATATTCTTGAGCTTTGCAGAAACACTGACGCGCTGGAGCATTTAGTTTATGCCAGTTCCAGCAGTGTTTATGGCGGTAATAGCAAATTACCCTTCAGCACAGATGACCCCGTAGACACACCTGTTTCTCTGTATGCAGCCACTAAGCGTTCCAATGAACTTTTGAGCCAAAGCTATGCGCACTTGTACGCCCTGCCGCAAACCGGGCTGCGTTTCTTCACTGTCTATGGTCCATGGGGTCGCCCTGATATGGCAGTATGGTTATTCACCAAAGCCATTTTAGAAGGCCAACCAATACGCGTTTTTAACCACGGCGACATGTCCCGTGATTTCACCTATATTGACGATATTGTTTCAGGCATTCTTGCAGTTTTGGGCGGACCACCCGCACCGGGGGGTGCCAATGCATTCAACAACCCTGCGCCGCACAGAATTTACAACATCGGCAACAACAAGCCTGAACCCTTGCTGCATATGATAGCCATTCTTGAAGATGCCCTTGGCATGAAAGCCAAACAACTGCTTGAACCCATGCAAGACGGCGATGTTAAAGCAACCTTTGCAGATATTTCTGCCCTACAGGCCGATTTTGGCTTTAAAGCAAAAACACCAATCGAAAAAGGCATCCCAGAATTTGTACGTTGGTACCGCGAGTATCATGATCAATGAAGCCACTGTAGTTACGCCCTAAGCGTATCTGCCCAAACCCACCATGCAGGATGTAAGGCTTTCACAGTAGCAGAAGCTTTTTCTGCCGCTTTACCGTCTTCAAACAAAGCAAAGCAAGTCGCCCCACTGCCAGACATGCGGCTGTATAAGGCCGTATCCAAGTCACCAAGAGCTGCCAAAACATCTTTAACCACTTCGCATTCAGCTTCTGCAGGCCGCTGGAGCGCATTGTGGGTTTCTGCCGATACATACTGCAAAAAGCCTTCATGGTCCGTAGGCAGTGCCAAATTCTCGCCTATAGGCGTATCAAAAACACCATCAGGCCGCTTCGCATAGGCACCGAATATGGCCGGTGTTGAAACAGAAGCCCCCGGGTTCACCAATAAAATACCATAAGCCTTTGGCAGTTTAGCCGCTGTAAAATGCTCCCCAATACCACGCACATAAAGCGGTGTTGTATGCAGGCAAGCAGGCACATCAGCACCTAAGCCAAGGGCAACCGCCTGCAACTCCTCAGCAGGCATAGCATGGCCCCATAAGGCAAGCAGGCCTAGCAGCGTGGCCGCAGCATCAGCTGACCCCCCGCCAATACCAGAAGCTATTGGCAGATTTTTCTGTAAGGTAATTTTAACATCAGCAGAACATCCGGTTTTTTCAGCAAGCATAAACAGAGCCTGAAAAACCAAATTGCCCTCTCCAACACCACCCGCGGCTTTCAAATCAGCGGCAAACTCGCCTTCCAGCACAAGCTCGGCGTGGTCGCTTTTTTCCAAGGTGATCCTGTCACCGGTTTCCGTGAAGACAAAAAGGCTTTCAAGCTCATGATACCCATCGGCGTAGCCATCCACCCTGCGCCCCGTAACATGCAGAAACAAGTTCACCTTGGCAGGTGCCTCAATTTGAACGCCCCCATCAGGCCTGTACTGACACCGATCCACTCTTACGAAACTGACTTGGCAGAATCAGTTTTTGGGGCGGGCGTTTTTAACAAGCCGGATTCCATCTTCAGCCGCACAGCTTTTTGCTCTTTTTCCGCAATGTCACTGTCTAGCGCATGTTGCCACTGGAACCGGGCTTCAAGTTTTCGCCCAACCTGCCAGTATGCATCGCCTAAATGGTCATTGATCGTTGCGTCGTCCGGCTCAAGCCGTACAGCCCTTTCCAGCGTTGTAACGGCACGGTTAAAATCTCCGGTTAGATAATAGACCCACCCAAGGCTGTCCTGAATGGCACCGTCATTCGGGCGCGCCTTAACGGCCTGTTCGATCATGCCTTTGGCTTCTTTAATATTTTCACCCCGGTCAATCCAACTGTACCCTAGGTAATTAAGCGTATTTGGCTCACCGGGGTTCACTGACAAGGCAATTTTCAGGTTTTTCTCGGCTTCAGGCCAATTGCCTGTGCGCTCATAGGAAATGGCCCGGGCAAAATACAAGTACCAGTCCCGGCGTACGGGCTTGCGAATTTGCATTATAGCACGGTTATAAAAAGGGATAGATTCCGCAAACATCTGCCGTTGCTGTAGCAAATCTGCCAACCCGACAAGAAATGTTTTATCTTCCGGCTTCCCTGCCAACCCTGCCCGCAAAAGCTCTTCTGCTTGGTCAAGTTTAGCGCTTGCCCGCAAAAGTTCTATTTGCCGCATTTCAGCCTGTGGCTTTAAGGCGCTTGTTTTTGGCACAGCCCCCAACGCCGCAACAGCGCCTTCAAGGTTCGCTGTGTCGCTAAACAATTCCCCTAGCATGAAGTAAATATCCGCAACATCTGGCGTTAAATAGGATGCAATCCTAAAATAAATGATGGCGGCCTCTGGGGATGAACTTCGGGCAAACTCTGTTGCCAGCCGGTAAAAAACCAGTCCGGCAGCACCAAGCGGCGTTGCTACTTGCTGTGTTGGAAGTTCGCCCCGGTTAATCCGGCGGCTTTCACGCCGTAAAATTCCATTATTTCCGTGGGTCTCAACCTGTTTTTTCAGAAATGCATCTGCCGCTTGCTGTCGCCCCGTGCGCACCAGCATATGGGCGTAGGCGATAGAAGGGTGCAACGCTCCTTGGCTATTTTGAGCAAAGACCACATCATATTGCTCTGCTGCCTCTGCATTTTGGCCCATATAATCTAAAATATAGGCTAAATGCTCATCAACAAGAGGCTGGAGGCGCTTATTCTCTGCCAGTTTATCCAAGGCACGTTGTACGCCTTCCAAGTCATTTTCCGCGCCGTGGCTCCATGCTGTAAGAAGTGGCGAAATAATAAAGCCAAACCCCCGCGAAAACCCACCGTCTAACCGCGCACGAGCCGCTGCCCAGTCTTGGCGTTTAAAGGCTTCAAGTGCGTGCATCAGCCGGATCAAATCATCAGAGCCTGCCTTTGTATTATCCTGCATTTTTGCGGCAAGAACAGCCGCATCTTCAACGCGCCCCGACACTAATAATTGAAAAAAAGCCCTGTCTGCGACAAATTTACTGGACGGGTCTGCATCAAGCGCCTGCAAATAATAATGGGCTGAGACAAGGTTTTTGGAATTTTGTTGTGCTTGTGTTGCCACCACAAAGGGGCCAAAGAAACTGGCCTCAGTGTCTAAATGGCTAAATTCACTATGCAAGGAAGCAGGCACAGGCCCCACACTAACCTCTGAAACATCAGGCTTAGGAACAGAACAGCCGCCAAGGGCCAGCAGAACCAGCATGACCTTAAGCGACTGAAATATTGTTTGACTGTTGTTCACCAAATAGCTGCTTTACATGTTTGGATAGTTTGGTCCCCCGCCGCCTTCAGGCACTACCCAATTAATATTTTGCGTATAATCTTTAATATCACATGTTTTACAGTGAACACAATTTTGCGCGTTAATTTGCAGACGTTTATCTTCGCCTTCGTCCCCCATAAACTCATACACACCCGCTGGGCAGAAGCGCTGCTCAGGGCCATCATAGTCTGTTAGGTTGATTGTGACAGGCACAGTGTCGTCTTTCAGCGTCAGATGCACAGGCTGATCTTCTTCATGATTCGTGTTTGAAAGAAACACAGAAGACAGCTTGTCGAACGTAATAACACCGTCAGGCTTGGGGTATGCAATAGGCTCGCACTCGCTGGCTTTTTTCAGGGACTTATTGTCCACATGCGGATGCTTGAATGTCCAAGGGAACAGGAAGCCCAGCCCAACATTGTTCAACCACATATCTATACCAGAATAAAGTGTGCCAAGGGCGATACCAAATTTGGAAAGTGAAGGCCGCGCATTCCGGACTCTGTGCAGGTCTTTATAAATCCAACTGGATTTGAACCCTTCTTCATAAGATGTCAGTTCAACCTCGCCAACAGAGCCTGCGGCAATCGCTTCAAACGCACTTTCAGCCGCCAACATGCCGGATTTCATAGCATTATGGCTGCCTTTAATGCGGGGCACATTCAAAAAGCCCGATGCACAGCCAATAACCGCACCGCCGGGGAAAGAAGGCTTTGGCACAGATTGCAAGCCGCCTTCGTTAATGGCCCGCGCGCCATAAGCAACGCGGCGACCGCCTTCCAGAATGGCTTTCACATCAGGGTGCGTTTTAAATTGCTGCATTTCATCAAAGGGTGACAGGTGCGGGTTTTCATAATCAAGGCCAACAACAAAACCGATGGCAACTTGGTTATTTTCCTGATGGTAAATAAAACCACCGCCAACTGTATTGCCGAGAGGCCAACCCTGTGTGTGAATAACCCGGCCCGGCACATGCTTTTCAGGCTCAATGTCCCAAAGTTCTTTGATACCGATACCGTATGTTTGATGCTCGCTATTTTCACGCAGGTTATATTTGGCTTCTACTTCCTTGGTTAACGAGCCACGGCAGCCTTCGGCGAACAAAGTATATTTTGCGTGAAGCTCCATGCCCGGCTCATGGCTCGGCTTTGGCTCCCCATCCCGGCTGATCCCCATATCACCGGTTGCTACGCCTTTCACACGGCCATCCTCATGATACAGCACTTCGGCCCCGGCAAAGCCCGGATAAATTTCAACTTCCAGCGCTTCAGCCTGCTCAGCAAGCCAGCGGCTGAAATTACCAAGAGACAACGTATACATGCCTTTGTTTGACAAAAGCGGCGGCATAAGAAAATGCGGAAACTCTGTTTTGCCAGTTTCAGACAAAACCCAGTGCTGATTATCAACGACCGGCGTGTTTAGTGGCGCGCCTTTGTCTTTCCAATCAGGAATTAATTCATTCAATGCCACAGGGTCCACCACAGCGCCTGACAGAATATGGGCACCAATTTCAGAGCCTTTTTCAATGACACAGACCATCAGCTCTTGGTCTTTTTCCTGCGCAAGCTGCTTTAGCCTGATTGCGGCTGACAAGCCCGCAGGCCCACCACCAACAATTACCACATCAAATTCCATGGCTTCGCGTTCCATGTGCAACTCCTTCTATACGTCTTTATGAGGCCCGCCTTGCAATAAGACCGCGCCTCACCTGCCAAGCCTTTGCTTGAGTTTCACCTCTAACTTGGAGCAGTCTTGTTGGCTTTCAAGTCTTATGCCCCTCTCAATTAGAAAGGTCAAACAATTGAGTGAAAACAAGGCCTTTGGGCCGTAACGGCGCATCATCCTGTTATTTTTTAAAAAAACCGCTGCCAAAACATCATTCAGGTGACTATATTAGTCATTCATTAATATCTTTGGTTTGGATTAAATGGATATAGAGATTAGGGACAATCAGGATGCTGCCGCTCTCCTAGAGTGGCAAGTTTCTATGGGCGCAGACGAGGCCATAGCTGATGAAACGATTGACCGTTTCAACAGCGAAATAGTGGCTGAAACAGCAACCAAAACACCGCCCAAAGCCGCTAAAAAAACCGCGTCCCGGCCCATGCCGGTTGCGGCCCGTCCAGCGCAACCTACAAGTGGTGCTGGCGTACAAGCGGCCCTTGATGCAGCAAACGCCTGCAATACGGTGGACGCCCTAAAGCAAGCGCTGGAGAACTTTGATGGCGGCCTGTTAAAACGTTCTGCAAAAAACACTGTATTTTCTGACGGTACAGTCGGCGCACCCCTTATGGTTATGGGCGATATACCCGGCGCAGAAGAAGACACCCTAGGCAAACCCTTTGTGGGCGCGCCCGGCCAATTGCTTGATAAAATGCTAGCGGCCATTTCGCTGAGCCGGACAGACGGCGCATACCTAACCGACCTTGTACCATGGCGACCGCTGGGCAACAGCAAGCCGGATGCCGCTATATTGGATATGTGCAAAGCCTTTGCAGCGCGCCACATCCTGCTTGCAAAACCCAAAGTCCTTATCCTGCTGGGCGGTACCACCGCAAAAACCATCCTTGGCAATGACGACAGTATTTCCCGTCAGCGCGGTAAGTGGAAAAGCCTGCCACCTCAAGCAGACAATGCTGGCACAGACATAGCTGTCATGGCCATGGTGCATCCAAGCTTTTTGCTAAACCAACCTTTACAAAAGAAGAATGCCTGGCATGACCTTTTGGCCGTGCAGGAGAAATTGTCGTCTTAAAGTCCCTAACACAAACCTTTGCCCGTGTTTGCGCTGCCCTGCTTTTAGGGTGCCTGCTATCCGCCCCCACTTTTTCCGTTGTTAGTGGCGATGCTAAAAAAGTGGTTCCCGCTGAACTTTCAGGCAAAGACATTAAGCGCTATCGCCGCATCTTTGAGCTGCAAGAGCAAGCCCGCTGGAAAAAAGCAGATAAACTGATCAAGCGTATCGACAACCCCATTTTACTCGGCCATGTGAAATTTCAGCGCTATATGCACCCCACCAGCTACCGCAGCCGGTATAGCGAACTTGCCGGGTGGCTAAAAAACTATAACGACCACCCAAATGCTTGGCAGGTTTATAGGCTTGCGCGAAAACGGCAAGGCAAAGCACGCGCGCCGCGTAAACCCGCAGACACCCGCTATCCAGGGGTTACAGGGCATTCTGCCCTGCCAAAACCACCCTTACCACACCGACGCAAGCTGGACCGCAGGGCCGTAAACAAGTTTTTCTCTAATGTGCGCAGATACGTAAGGCGCGGCCTCCCTGAGCGCGCAGAAAAGCGTTTTTGGGCCATGGAAAAACGCGGCTTATTAGTGGGCTTTGAAAAAGCCGATGCTCTGGAACGCATCGCTGCCAGCTACTATTATCATAGCAATGATTTTAAAGCCCGGGTCTTGGCAACAATGGCAGCAAACTTTGCGCGCGAGATTGAACCATCTGCCGACTGGATAGCAGGCCTTGCCAACTGGCGCACGGGCGATACAGAAACAGCTTATTACCATTTTAATTTGCTCGGTGATGCCACACGAGCAAATGACTGGCTGCAAGCAGCCGGGCACTTTTGGGCGAGCCGTGCGGCCTTCAGGTTAGGGGATGTAGCAAATGGCACAGCACACCTAAAAGCCGCAAGTGCCTATTTCGAAACATTTTACGGGCTATTAGCCTCCCGCCAACTGGGCATCGCCTCCAGCATTGATTGGTCAGTGCCAGCTCTTGATGCCGGAGGCATGAACAATTTGCTGCGGCATATAGCTGTTCGCCGGGCGATTGCCCTCGCAGAAGTAAGCCGCAACGATATAGCTGACGAAGAACTGCGTCTTTTGTGGGGCCGTAAGGGTGCTGCCATTCAGGAAGACTTACTTGCCTTTGCCGTTGCCCTGAACCTGCCCGCCATTCAGACACGGCTTGGGCGTGCTCACGGTACAGAGCACCCTGCCCCCACGGCTGTTCGCTATCCGTTACCAGATTGGCAACCCGCAGGGGGCTTTAAAGTGGACAGGGCCTTGATATTTGCCATGGTCCGCAAGGAAAGTGATTTTCGCAGCCGGGCAAAAAGCCGTGTTGGCGCAGGTGGCCTAATGCAGGTAATGCCCGCCACTGCGCGATACATCAGCAAAAAAGGCTCTTTACTGCGCAAAAACCGTCACCGGCTCTATGAACCAGAATTTAACATGGCTCTAGGACAGCGATATATAAATTACTTGTTGGACTTGGACGATGTTGAAGGCAATTTGCTGATGGCACTTGCAGCCTATAATGGCGGCCCCGGTAGCTTAATGGGGTGGCGCAGAGATGTTAATTACCAACAAGACCCCCTTCTATTCATTGAATCCATTGGTTTTTATGAAACACGGGATTATATCGAGCGGGTCATGGCTGGCCTGTGGCTGTACCGAATGCGTATTGGGCAGGAAAGCCCTAGCCTAGATGCGCTGGCCTCTGGTGCATGGCCCATACTGGAAAAGCTCGACACCAAACGAACCATTGATGCCGTTCGGCGTGCTGTAACCATGACCAATGTAAGGACTATTTCTCGTGCCGAAGATTGATGAAACAATTAAGTTTATCCCTGTGAATATTGCCGTGCTGACGATTTCAGACACACGTAGTTTTGCCGATGACAGGTCTGGTGACACTCTTGCAGGCAGAGTTGAAGTTGCAGGGCATAAAGTGGCCGACCGGAAAATTGTGAAAGACGACAAGCCCTCTATTACAAGCCAGCTTGAAGCATGGATTGCAGATGATGCTATTGATGTGATTATCTCCACCGGTGGCACAGGCTTGACAGGGCGCGATATTACGCCTGAATGTTTTGAGCCTTTATATACCAAACCCATCCCCGGCTTTGGGGAGCTATTCCGCATGTTGTCGTATGACTTAATTGGCACCAGCACTATTCAAAGCCGAGCGACTGGCGGCCTCTCTGGTACAACTCTGATGTTCGCTCTCCCGGGCTCCACTGGTGCCGTGAAAGACGCATGGGACAAAATTCTCGTTACTCAGCTAGACATTCGTTACCGCCCCTGCAACTTCGTAGAAATGATGCCTCGTTACGGCGAAAAATAATCTTTTAAGTTGTTATTTCCAAATGTGAATGTTACGGAGTAACAGATTGTATTATTTGGGGATTATCATGACACGCCTTCTTCTAATTACACTTGTAGCCATCACCCTTGCAGGCGGCGCAGCTATTGCTGATGCCCCTACTCGGCGGGATGTACAAATTGCTCACAAAGCCTACTCCGAGGCATTAAAGGCTGGCGATAGAGGCGAAGCTTGGAAACAAGTTCAATTAACTTACGATCTCGCAAAACAATTTCACGGCCCAACTCACAAAGTAACAGGTATCGCGGCTTTAAATTACGGGCGTATGATTTACGATTCCAAAAAATCCGTTAAAATACTAAGTGAAGCTTTGGCAATTTACGAAAAGCACTATGGTGAAGACTCTGTCGATATCATTGACCCGCTGATGGAGCTAGCAACTGGTAAATTAAAAACTAAATCCACAGGATCAGCTAAAGGCCTCTTCAAACGGGCGCTAGAGATTGCTGAAGTACAAGAAGGCAAGAGAAGTCGTCTGGTAGGTTCTGTTAACCAAGAAATTGGCGAAGCATTCGCGACTACAACAGGCTCACGCGGATCGTTAAAGTATTTTGAAACAGCACGGGATATTTTTGCCAAAAACGACACAATCAAAGACAAAGCCCAACTGGGCATCGCTAATTTCTGGATCGGGAAATACTATTTATCCCGCAGAAAAAACAAACCTGCTACAAAGGCGCTACTTACATCATTGAACCAACTTGAAGCAATATCACCCAATTCGCAGGTAACGCTGGCCAACCACGCATTCCTAATTTCAGCCTATGAAGATCAAGGCATGCGCGAAGAGGCGACTGAACATTGCCTAGCTATTGGCCGCGCCAAGCCCTTTGACCCCAACCAAGATTACAAGCCTGTCTACAGGACTAACCCTATATACCCATCCTCTGCTAACGCTGCAGGTAAAGAAGGCTATGCAATCGTTAGCCTGACGGTGGATGAAAAAGGTTTTGTAAAAGAACCAAAAGTCATTGAATGGAAAGGCTCAAGAGCATTTGGAAGAGAAGCTTTAGTAGCCGCGAATAAATTCCGCTATGTACCGCAATTCCAGAATGGCGAAGCAATTGAAACCAGCGATGTGAAATATAAGTTTAGTTTCAACCTATCCCAATAAAAGCCGAAACTCTTACATTTGAAATGATTACTCTTCCCCTAATTGCTCGCTCGCCGTATGGTGCGTTGGGAGTTTATTAGGGGAGAGATGTGGCTGTGTTTTGGCGACTAAGTATATTTTTTTTGATCACAAGTCTGATATCATTTGCGGCTTTAGCCCAAGATGCTGAATTGGTAGTTGGAAGCCAGTCTGGCGGCTTTATTGCAACGCTTATCTGGTTTATTGATAAGTTGGATGCATTTGTATTTAACACCATCAATATTGCTGGGGTTGAAGTGAAATGGATTGTGGTATTTCTTGCCTTGCCCATGATCTTCCTGACTTTCTTTTTCAAATTTATAAACCTCAACAGCTTCAAGCGAGCTTGGCGCATCGTACGTGGTGATTACCAAGATGATAATGCCCCCGGTGAAGTCACCCAGTTTCAAGCCCTTTCCACCGCCCTTTCCGGCACAGTGGGGCTTGGCAACATTGCGGGTGTTGCAGTGGCCATCAGTGTCGGCGGCCCCGGCGCGACCTTCTGGATGATCCTTATTGGGCTTTTCGCCATGTCTCTTAAGTTCGCGGAATGCACCTTGGGCGTAAAATACCGCGATATCCATGCGGACGGCACAGTATCTGGCGGGCCGATGTATTATCTAGAGCGCGGCTTGGCAGCCAGAGGCTGGTCGAAATTCGGTAAAATTCTGGCATGGAGCTATGCAATCCTTGCAGTACCCACCTTCCTGCAAGTGGCACAAGTGAACCAGTCATTTGAAGCTATCTCAGCAGTCACAGGGGTAGACAGTGATTTTGCGAAATGGAGTTTTGGTCTGTTCATGGCGCTGATAACCGCCATAGTTATCATAGGCGGCATTAAATCTATCGGCACTGTCACAGCCAAATTGGTGCCAACCATGGCTGGTATTTACATGCTGGGCGCACTGGTCATTATCATTGGCAACATTACAGCAGTGCCTGCTGCCTTTGTGACCATTTTCAATGCAGCCTTTAGCATGGAGGCGGGCATAGGCGGCTTTATAGGCGTTATTATACTATCAATGCAGCGGGCGGTATATTCCACCGAAGCAGGAATTGGCTCTGCAACCATGGCCCATGCCGCAGCAAAAACCAACGAACCGGTGTCTGAGGGCATGGTTGCCTTGATGGAACCTTTCATCGACACTGTGATTATTTCTACCATGACAGCACTGGTAATAGTTATTACCGGCGTTTATGTGGACAGCACAGGTATTGCTGGCATTTCACTTACCAGCAGTGCCTTTGGAAGTGTCATAAGTTGGTTCCCATGGGTACTTGCAGTGGCAGCATTTTTGTTTGCCTATTCCACCATCATCAGTTGGGGCTATTATTCTGGCAGGGTATGGGAATTCGTTTTTGGCGGTTCAAAAACATCCATGACAACCTTTAAATTGATTTTCTGCGCCGCTCTTATTCCCGGCGCGGCAATACCGCTTGAAACCGCGTATAAACTGATGGACAGCATGTTCTTCTTGATGGCGGTACCAAATGTGATCGGTATTTACCTTCTGGCACCAGAACTGAAGCGCGATTTGAAAAGCTATCTAGCCAGATTGAAGAATGGCGATATTGCGCCCATATCTGCAAAGAGCCATACCCGCGAATAAGGCAACCACAAGCGGCCTTTCCGTCAAAGATTAGGAGAACCAGATGAAAAAACTCTTTTTACTGTGCTTACTGCCGCTAGTAGGTGTGGTGCTGGGCCTTTCTGCAGCCTCTCATGCAGAAACATCTGTGAAGACTAATGACAAAGCCCTTATATCTGCTGTGCTGGATACACTCCATGCCTCTGCTGCCAGTGCCAATTGGGACACATATTTTCAGCAATATACTGCCGACGCTATTTTCCTTGGGACAGATGTGGGCGAGCGTTGGGATATGCCAACATTTAAAGGCTATGCTGCGGCATCCAAAGGCTGGGTCTATACACTGCGCGAAAGAAATATAAGCCTATCGCCTGATGGTAAAACAGCTTGGTTTGACGAGATATTGGATAGTGTGAATTATGGCACCAGCAGAGGAACAGGTGCCCTGATTCGCACAAACACTCTCTGGAAAATTGCACAATACCACTTAACCTTCCCCATACCCAATGATTTGGCTGATGAATTCACACAACAAATTCAAGCATTTGAGGCACAATTAAACTCTAATAAAAAATAGGTCAGGCCCCTTGTCTTGAATTGTTAACCTTTTCCACGCATGCTTTTACGTGGGAAGTGTGCGGAATACTGATAGGAGGCTCTATGCCTATGTCCGGTGTTTTGGGGAGATTGTTAGAATATTGGTCTGGTCTACCGCGGTGTGGTGAAAGCCTTTTGCCTGCCCGTGTAGCTTTGCATCCATGCGAATTGTTTGAGCTTATGCCAAGGATGGCCCTGCTAAAGCGGCTGGACAGGTATAATGTGCAAGCATCCATGATGAACCTGACCAACAGCAACCTGTTGCATAATCCACTTCTTGGCATCAATGCCTTTGATTTAACGGCCCCCGCTTTCAGAGAGTGCCGCGCTGAATTTTATGAAGCAGTGCTCGACCAACCCGCTGTTGCCCACCTTCGAGAAACAGTGCGGCAGCAAAATGGCAAGCCTGCCAATGTAAAATCACTATATTTGCCCCTCGCTGATAGAAATGGGCAACCAACCTATATTATCGCCTGCACAGTTTATGAGAAGCGCCATAAGCATAGCGGCATCAATGACCGGCTGGTTATGGACCACGCAAACGTGCGGGGCGTACGATTTATTGATATTGGTGGCGGCATACCAACCATGAGGTTCGCCAATCCCCTCACACATACGGCCAAATTTGCGGAAAACCGCTGGTGGGACCGCTTTGTACCCGCGCGCCGCAAAACAGTGGCGTCTGAATTTCTAAATAACTGAATGTTGGGTTATTTGACTATCTAGGTCTGATATATCCTATAATAGGATATATCGCATCCTCCACCCAAAACTTAGCCTGCGACAGGTCCTTATCAAAACGCCTAAAGAAGATACGACCTACCCTATCTTCTCCATTATTTTGAACAAACTGTTTGGTAAAAAGCGCTTTATACGCAACACCAGCATCTCCTTACCTTTCCCAACAGCAATTTCCTTTTTGCCTGCCCGGAAGCCCTTCATAATATGCCGAGCACAGTCTTCTACCTCCATACCGCCGCTAATGTTTCCGTCCATTTTACCAAACCGGCTGCCATCCCCCACTAGTGCATTCTCTGAAATAGCTGTCTTGATGAAACCCGGCGTTATGGTGGTGACTATAATGCCAAGCGCGGACACTTCAGCCCGCAGAGCATCAAAAAAGCCCATCATCGCGTGTTTGGCAGCACAATAGCCTGTGCGATGCTTTACGCCCACTTTGCCCGCCACAGATGTAGTCACTGCAATATGGCCCTGCCCACGCTCAATCATATGCGGTAGCACCAATTTGGTCAGCGCAATTTGGCCAAACACATCAACTTCAAACAGCTTACGGTATACTGCCATGTCGGTATCAACGCACGTCGACCGCTGAGAAATACCGGCGTTATTATAGAGCATATCAATATGCCCTTTAAACCCCAGCGCAAGGGGAACAGCGCCAGCTAAGGCTGCTTCATCTGTCACATCTAAGGGCAATACCAATATAGTGTCTTTAGCCGCCCCCAAAGCTTGGCATCCATGACTGACACGTTCCAATTCTTCTTGCCTGCGCGCAGATAATATTAGATTCGCGCCGGTAGAGGCCATTTCATAGGCCACATGCTCGCCAATGCCGGACGATGCCCCCGTAATCCAGACTGTTTTATTTTTAAACATCACTAAAATCCCCTCATTCCTAATAATGATAGGTCTATCTATTGCCCCTGCAAGCCAAATATTGCTATGAGAGAAAAGTTGATCAACGGATGCTTATCAGCCTATTTTACAGGCGACTGCACCACCTGCCCAACAACGACACTTAAACCTGATAGAATCTAAACCAACAATCACTGAGTTTTACCTGTTTATGCTTACAATCCAACAGATGTTAATTACCTCGAAAGTGGCTGCGTCACGGCGGCCAGAGCTGTTATTGCTACTCGCTGTACTGGCAGGGCTGTTGACCAGTATCCTTTTCAGGCCGGCCACTGAGGTTATAAACTTGGCGTTAGAATCTCTTGGTGATCAACAACCAAATGACGAAACAATTGAAGCCACCACCAAAATAATCACCCGCGGCTTCAGCACTATCCTGTTAGGACAAATAGCCCTGATAGCAATTTCTGCTTTTTTATTACCCCTATGGGCCCGCGCTATGGGGCACAAAGGCTTAACTCCAGGGGATGGGGGCATGCTGGCTTGCGTGGCACGGGGTATGGCAGCCTTTCAGCATATCTTCATTGCTAACGTGCTATTTGTCGCGTCAACACTGATTGCAGTGCCTGTTTTGGTAACTCTTGGCACCGCATTAGGCAGCATGGGCAGCCTTCTGATTATGGTGGCTGCATTTCTACTCATGTGGCTTATGTTTGCTTTTACGTCTGTTGCCAACTTCGCGATCATTCACTGTGCAGAAGATAAAAATATCAGTTACAAAAATGCATGGCGACAAGCACGTCCATTTTTGCGCCCTATGACAAGTCTATATGCCACTCTTTGGTTAACTGCTGGAGTCATAAATTTATTGCTCAATAACCTTGCTATAGAGACCCTGCCAAGCGGAATGGCAATAACGCTTTCTCTCATTATCAGCGGCACACTATCCCTGCTGACAAACGCATTACATATTGCAGGCCTATTCAGCTTGCCCAGCCTTTCGGCGCCTCTAGACGATAATTGAGGCAACTAGGTTCTATCCGGTTTATATATCAGCAGCGAGCACCACTCTCTAAAATATTAGTCGCTAGACCAGCGGAAGTCAGCCGGGCGCTTTTCTAAAAATGCTGTCACACCTTCTGCTGCATCTTCCCCCTCCTGCGCGTCTTTAAAGATTTGCGCAGTCGTTTCATCATCATCAATTTGGCCATCTAACACTCGCTGTACAAATTGTTTCATATGCTGGATAGAATATTGCGATGCACTGGCCAATTGGGCGGCAAAGGCCAGTACGTCAGTGGTTAGGTCAGTTTCACTGCACACTTGGTCAACCAAGCCCATGGTCAATGCTTCGTCAGCGGCAACCATTCTGCCTGTGAATAACAAAGACTTGGCCTTGGAAGGCCCAACAAGATCAATCAATTGCTTGGTGTCATTCAGCGGATATACAATGCCCAGCTTTGCTGGGGTGATGGCAAACTTGGCCTTAGTGGCCGCAAAACGAAAATCACAGTGAAGTGCAAGGCCACAGCCACCGCCAATACAAGCCCCCCAAATAAGAGCAATGGTAGGCTTTTTGGCACGGG
>JAESQS010000079.1 GCA_016765035.1 Kordiimonadaceae bacterium
TCCCGTAAATCCTGTGAATATGCTCGTGCCATAAAGGCTGGCCTCCTTTGCCTGCCTTTAACTTGAATCATATTACGGCAGAAAAGGGAATCCCCCTTATAGAATCAATCTATTCACAAGAGACTCTAGTGATGCACAACTCCGCCTGTAGAGCGTATTCGGCTTACTATATATCAGCGGCCCAAGCTCCTTCCTCATACAGTGTATTTTGGGGGTGGTTTGCTAGGGGTGTGGGCGGATATGGATCTATCAGAAAATATATATGTTCTAGAACCGGTTTGGGCGGGTAGGCATACATTAAGTGCTGTGTTGGCATCTTTTGTAATAGACCCCCTATTTCATAAAGCTTTGTCCCGCCTTTTGATAAAAGCAGTCCTGCTGTTCCCATTAAAGTGAGAGGGACTAACTCTAGATAGTCCTTAGAAAAAGCTCAGTTTTCAGTAACGGAGAAATAAAAATTACGAAAATCGTAAAAATAACTTGCACCCTAACCCCCCTTAGTGCACCATAGGGACATTCAGAGTGAAGAATTGCGTATCAGGGCTGAGACTTAAGGGGCCGCTTTTGGGCAAGTAATTCGAAGGCACTGATCACTTTAAGACATAAGTATTGGTTTGATCCAAAATATTGATTTGGCCTTTAGGCTAGGCTGATAGGGGTGTTTGCCCTACCAAACAATCCTTAACCAACAATAACCACAAGCAGCATAAAATTGGCCAAAAAATTAGCCTTTACGAGCATGGTTCGGGCACTTGCCCGTGCACACGCTTTTATCCAGATGTTATGACGAGGGGCTTTTATGGGGCGTAAGCTGTATACAGCATCTGAAAAAATGGTCGCAAAGGCCAATTTTCTGGGCGCTTTATGTGAAGGAAAGCCGGTTCAGGAGGCTGCTGCCTGTGCTGGCGTGCATTTTCGCAGTTTTTATCGCTGGCGAGAGGAAGATGCGGCCTTTAATGACGGCTGGGAAAAAGCCGTCGGTACAAAAATGGATGATTTGGAAATAGAGGCTTTGCGCCGCGCAGTTAAAGGGGTGGAAAAACCCGTTTACAGGGGCGGTGAGCTGGTTGGGCATATCACTGATTATTCTGACAGCATGTTGATGTTTTTGTTGAAAGCGCATCACCCAGAAAAATATGACCCAAAAAGCATAGAGACAAAAAAATCAGCGTCAGCAGATAAGCAAGCCAATATGCAGGATGTAGAAGGGGCCCTTGATGCACTTAAGCGCAAGTTCGCTGAGGTCACTCAGCCCCGTAAAAAGAAACCAATTTTTTGGAACGCTGACTGACTTTGAAGCGCAGGTTCTGCTGCATGAATGGGCCTTTTGGGCGCGTGACAATCAATTGCCACCAGAAGGAAATTGGGCGCACTGGTTGCTGTTGGCAGGCCGGGGCTTTGGTAAAACCCGTGCGGGTGCAGAATGGGTTCGCAAATTAGCTACTGGAAAATATCCCGTCCGTATTGCGCTTGTGGCCCCTACTTTACAGGATGGCCGGGCGGTTATGGTGGAAGGGGACAGTGGTTTGTTGGCTATTTCACCGCCTTGGAATGTCCCGAAATTTGAAGCCAGTAAGCGCACAGTTTCGTGGAAAAATGGCTCGGTTGCCACCCTGTTTAGCGCGGAAGAGCCTGAACGCCTGCGGGGACCACAGCATCATGCAGCATGGTGTGATGAATTATGTGTTTGGCGGCACCAAGAAGCGGTGTGGAACAATTTATTATTCGGTTTGCGGCTGGGTGAAACCCCACAAACCATGATCACAACAACGCCAAAGCCAACAGCTTTGTTGAAAACACTTATTGCAAGCGAAGGCGTGGCCCTTACCAAAGGCAGCACCTTTGATAATTTGGCAAATTTGGCCCCTACATTTGCAAGCGAAATTGTTGCCAAATACAAAGGCACACGTCTTGGTCGCCAAGAACTGATGGCAGAGATACTCGAAGATGTGCCCGGCGCTTTATGGAACCGCAAGGCACTGGATGAATGCCGGATTATAGCGGCCCCTGATATGGCCCGTATTGTTGTGGCCATTGACCCACCTGTCAGCGTGAGTGACACCGCAGATGAATGCGGCATTGTTGCTGCCGGGCTGGGGGATGACCAACGTGGCTATGTGCTGGCAGATGCCAGCGAACAAGGGCTGTCGCCTGCTGGGTGGGCGCACAAAGCTGTGGCGCTTTATCATAGTTTGCAGGCAGACAGAATTGTCATTGAAACCAACCAAGGCGGTGTCATGGCAGAAAGTGTTATCCGGCAAGTGGACGCCTCTGTGCCGATAAGTGCTGTACACGCCACCCGTAGCAAACGTGCGCGGGCTGAACCCGTGGCGGCACTGTATGAGCAATTGCGGGTCAAACATGCAGGTGCATTTCCTGTGCTGGAAGATCAGATGTGTGCCTTCACTGGCGCACGTAATCAGGCAGGGGCCAAAAGCCCAGACAGAGTGGATGCGCTGGTGTGGGCGCTTTCCAATCTCATGCTTAATCGTCAAATCAGACCACAAATAAGGACACTTTAATGGCTATTTTTGACAGGTTTTTTGGCAAAGCGACATCAGCGGCAGAGGCTGAAAAAAAGGCTATGTCTACTGGCTCACGGGGGAAACCAATTTTCACCCGTGTTGGTCCCGGTCAGGCGTTGGCCACCCCGCGCCGCTATGACAAATTGGCCCGCGAAGGCTATCAGCAGAATGTGATTGCCTACCGTGCTATAAATTTGGTGGCGAAAGCAGTTGCCAGTATCCCGCTGGTGGTTAGCCGGGACGGCACCATCCTTTCAGATCATGCCTTGATTAGCCTGTTACAAAAGCCCAACCCGAAGTTAAAAGGCGAGAATTTCCTTTATAACCTTGTTGGGTATTACATGATTGCAGGCAATGCTTATGCGTTCACGGCTGGCCCTGAAAAAAGAGAGCCAAAAGAGCTGTGGTTACTCCGCCCTGATACGATGAGTGTTGTGGAAGGGACAGACGGTTTGCCTGCTGGCTTTGAGCAACAAGTCGCTGGCCGTAAACAGCGGTTTGCATCAGAAAATATCCTCCACTGGAAAAGCTTTAATCCGCTTTCTGATTGGTACGGTATGGCCCCGCTTGAAGCGGCAGCCATGGCCATTGATGCTCATAATGAAAGCAGCCGCTGGAATTTGGCTCTTATTCAGAACGGGGGCACGCCCTCCGGTGTGCTGTATCAGGAAGATGGTGAGCATATGCTGACTGAAAGCCAGTATCAGGCGCTGAAGGAGCAAGTTGAAAACCAATATACAGGGGCAGGTAACGCGGGCAGGCCACTGTTATTGGAAGGCGGCTTGAAATGGCAGGATATGGGCCTGAGCCCAAAAGATATGGACTGGGCCTCAGCTAAAAATATGAACGCTCGTGAAATTGCTTTGGCATTTGGCGTGCCGCCGCAAATGATGGGTATTCCCGATGCACAAACCTACAGTAATTACACGGAAGCCCGCCAAAGCCTGTGGGAAGATACTATCATTCCGATGGCAAAAGATATTGCGACGGAGATGACAAATTGGCTTGGGCCAAAATTTGGCGGGAACATAAAACTTGGATTGAATTTGGATGATGTTCCTGCGCTGGAGGCCAAACGCGCGCAGAAGTTTGACCGTTTGACAAATGCGACCTTTTTAAGTGATGCCGAAAAACGAGAAGCACTCGGTTTTAGTGCTGCAAAAAGTTAAAAAATGGCGCGCCTAACAGGTGCTTCTACTTAGGATTTTAGGGAAAATTCTCTCTAGATAAATTTGTGCCTAATTTGTGCCATAATTACTAAATTGATTCCGGTTTTGTTAAGGGTTTACGGCATAGACTTGCTCCATCAACATTGAAAGGGAGGTCTATGTCAGAAGTCGAGTGTCCCTGTTGCAATAAGGGCGTACAATCCAGACATACATACATGACAAACCTGCCATCTACGGTGGTGTGCACCGGGTGTGGTTCATGGTTTACCATTGATGTTGAAAACAGCGGTGGCGGCCTGTTGGCGGCCTTGATTGTGGGCACTGTTGTTCTGGCATTTTTTTGGCCAATGGCCCTGATTTTACTCCCAGTTTATCTGGTTGTTTCAACGGGATCTTCGCAAAATTTTATCGTTGACTTAATAAGGAAGCCCCGCACGGAACTGTGGACTATCAGCCGTGAAACAGGCGACATTGAACGCATAAACAGCGACTATGCTGAACAGAGATTTGAAAAAAAGTTGTCTGCTAAAATTGGCAGGCTACGACCGGCAAACACCTTAAAGTCGCATGTGACTAAACCCAGTGGGTTTAACAAGAAGTTCACTGCATTCCGCACGGAACGGCAGCACGTGTCTTTATCAGAAAAAACGGCGGCACTTGATGTCAGTGGCAGCCTTGAAACCGAGACATCAACAGTTACGCACTAACTATTTAACTGTTCCTCCCCCTGAACTGAAATGCCCCTGTAGCCATCTGGCCGCAGGGGCTTTTTTTTGGCGTGGAGACGCAGTCCTTAACCTTGAGGTTTGATATGCAGAATACTGTCCCTGAAACAACTACCAAGTTACTGGCGCTGCCGCTTGATATAAAAACTGAAGGTGCGCCCGGCACGTTTGAAGGGTACGGAGCCATTTTTGGCAATAAAGACCGGGATGGTGACATTGTTACCCATGGTGCTTTTGCTGAAAGCCTGAAGGCAGGTATGCCTGTGCTTTTGTGGCAGCATGACCAGAAGGCCCCCATTGGCCGGTTTGACGAAGTGCGGGAAGATGAAAAAGGCCTGTTTGTGAAAGGCCGCCTTGCCCTGCATGGGCGCGGGCTTGAGGCTTATGAACTTTTGAAAATGGGTGCGCTAGACGGGCTTTCAATTGGTTTTGTCACCAAAGAAGCCAGCCGGGACCCAGCCACCAGCACCCGCACCATTTCAAAGGCTGATTTGATGGAAATCTCATTGGTTACTTTCCCCGCAAATGAGCTTGCCCGCGTAAGCACTGTAAAAGCCGCCGGCTTTGATGAAAAGGGCACTGATATGCCTGAGACAGATATGCCCGAGACAGATATGCTTGATGCTGACGTAAATACCGCCCGTTCGTTTGAGCGTATGCTGCGAGAAAATGGCTTCTCCCGCTCCCGCGCTAAAACCATCACGGCCAAAGGCTTTAAAGCCACAGACTTCGCCGCAGACGAAACTGCCGAAATCGCCCAGATAGTGGCAGAGTTGAAGGGCAAACAAGAGAGATTAGATTATAAAAATTTGGGATCTGCCGCCTTCGATCTTTTTGTAAACTTAGTTGAGGCAGCTAGGACGCCTATCAACAGAGTGCGCTTGATGCCGGGTCAATCGAAAGTATTCAAGGTAGTCCCTGTAAAACTTGGTAATGTCACCTTTTCTATTGAGGCTCCTTCATACCTCAATTTTACGTGTGATATTAAATATTATGACTTCAACTCACGGCGCCCTAGGCGCAAGACGGAAACTTTGTACGCAAATGAGCACGATACGAAAACAAGCGTGACTGTGAATAGAGGGAGGCCGCCTAAATTTAATCCGCTTAAGCCTGATGATTGGAGAAAACAATTTCCTGAACAGTTGGTATTAGACAGTACGGAAGCTAAAATTACGTACCAGAAATCACATGATAAGGATCTTGAAAAACTACCACAGCGGGCAGCTCAATTTACACTTTCAACCCGGTAATGCTCGTTTCATAGTAGATTTCTGCGATTAAAATGCCCATGAGTATGCCTCGAGAATAGCGGCTTAGTGTGTCTTTGGGTGGTTATTGACGCCAAATAGCTGCAGTTAACGCTTCCCAATTATCAATTTGGTACAGGTTTACATCAGGCGTACAGGCTTCAATGACTTTCCCTTCTGTATATTCGGCGGAAAGGCGTAGTAGATTATGAATTTTGCTTTGCTCCGCACTTAAAATAATGTCGGGATCATCTGATTTAGATTGAATTTTTTCTTTATAATTTTGCCAGCTTTCAGGTGTTACCGTGAATTTAGAAACGGGCTGCATACTGTGGGTTATGTAAAGTAGCTTCTCTTCTGTTTCGGGTAGAATATCGAGTAGCTTTTGCTGTACCTCAGGCCAAAGGCGGATGCTGATTTCCAGTGAGGTATTTCCGCGAAAACTTTTGGCACCGGAGACACAAATATTCTTTATATCAGCAAGCTCTAGTTCAAAGGCAAGGGCCTCGTAACTGAATGAAAGTGTGTTGGTGCCGTGGCGATATATACCGTCGTAAAAAGGCGCTTTAAGTTTGTAGGTTCGTATGTTTGATTTATACTTTTCAATATTTTCGCCCACGTTAGTTTGGGTGAGTTGATATGGTGACAGAGCATAAATAGCTGACAAAACAATAACGGAACCTACCGCACCTGCTAGAAACTGTTTCATGTTACCCCCGTTAAGCCTATGTGTGACAGGCATCATACTTGATGCGAAATGACTATGCTCTAAACCTATAATTCATTTACAGTTCATAGAAAACCGCTAAGGTCGTAACGTTGTAAATTAAAACCTTATGGGGAAGAGTGATGAAAAAATTGGTAATGACGGCGCTGGTTGCAGCTGCCTTTGTGGCCCCTGCGGCCAGTGCGCGCGACAAAGTGACTGTGGAATATAATGGCCAGTCTGAAAAAATGTATATGGACAGCATCAAAGAGATGTCTGTTTGTGCTTTTAAGCGCCAAGTGTCTGAAAAGTTCGATATTAAAATGAAAAAGTTTGATTTGAAAAAATCAGGCACAAAACTGAATGAAGACAAAACCCTGCACGGTGCCTATGTGCGCAACACAGGCAAAGTGCAAGTTGTTGAAACGAGCCATTCAAACCAATGCTAATATTGCCCTAGTGGCATAATCTAATTCCAAACCCCGCGCCGTTAGGTTGCGGGGTTTTTATTTGGGTACTGGCCTGCGTGATGCAGGCCAGTACTT
Organism: Kordiimonadaceae bacterium; assembly: GCA_016765035.1. GTDB lineage: Bacteria > Pseudomonadota > Alphaproteobacteria > Sphingomonadales > Kordiimonadaceae > Kordiimonas. The sequence continues at coordinate 6,921 of JAESQS010000079.1, forward strand.
TTTTATTGGCCCCCATCTGCGCGATGCAGGTTGGATATCGCGGCCAAAACCCTCGTGGCCACGATGGCCTTCCTACATATTACTTTGAAAGGACAGACAGGATGGAAATCACTGATCTGAAAACCGCGATTGACGACTACTCAGACGCAGCAGAAAACGGCATCATGGACCTGAAAGGTCGCCTTGATGACATGGAAACAAAAATGGCCCGCCCCGGCAGCCATGAAGATGGTTTTTTCGGCGCTGATGACCGCGAGCATAAAGCTGCCTTTTTTGGTGGTTTCATGCAAAAAGGCGATGACACAGCCCTGAAGGCCCTTGAGACAAAAGCACTTTCTTCAACTGGTGGCGATGGTGGTTTTGCCATTCCAACAGTGATTGATGCAGAGATTGAAAAGCAGCTGCGTCTTCTTTCGCCAATGCGGTCAATCGTTAAAGTAAAAACAATTGAAACCAGCGTTTACAAGCGCCTCGTTAACACATCAGGCACCACGTCTGGCTGGGTTGGTGAAGCTGATGCCCGCAGCGAAACTGACACGCCGAAGCTGAAAGAAATTGTAATCGAGCCAGGCGAAATTTACGCCAATGCCGCTGCAACACAGCGCGCCCTAGATGACATGCAGTTTGACGCCGAAGCTTGGCTGCAAGGAGAAGTAGCAGAAGAATTTGCCGTTCAGGAAGGCGCAGCCATCATCAATGGTGACGGCGTTGACAAACCAAAAGGCTTTTTGGAAGCATCAAACGTTGCTTTGATCGAAGCAGTGACATCTTCTGCCTCTGGTGACTTTGGCGGCCCTGATGATTTGATCGATCTCGTACATGCCCTAAAGGCACGGTACCGCATGGGCGCAAAATTTGTGCTCAACAGTGCAACGCTCGCCACTATCCGTAAAATGAAAGACACAGATGGCAACTTCATCTGGCGTGCAGGCCTTACCGAAGGCCAGCCTGACATGCTGCTCGGCTACCCTGTTGTGGAAGCTGAAGACATGCCAGACATGGGCGCAAGCGCATACGGCGTTGCATTTGGTAACTTCGAGCGCGCTTACACTCTGGTGGAGCGCATGGGCACCCGCGTCCTGCGCGACCCATACTCCAACAAGCCATATGTGAACTTCTACGCAACAAAACGCGTAGGCGGCAATTTGGTGAATGAAGAAGCCATCAAGCTTCTGCAGTTCGCGGCCTAAGCACACTCTTATTCACCGCTTCACCCGCATCGCCGGGTAAGCGGCACACTAAAGTCTGCTTCAAACCACTCGCAACTTCGTCATACGCCTACTTGATCGGCGTATCCATCGGAGATCGAGTATAGGTGGCCGCCAATTTTGTCGGCTGTTGAAGCCGCTGGATTCGCTGGTCAAGCCAGCGAATGACGGTGTGACCTGAATAGTTTTTGACTAACAATCACAGCACAAAGGGCTGCCTCATACTATTCGTAATTTCGTCATACGCCGACTTGATCGGCGTATCCA
>JAESQS010000080.1 GCA_016765035.1 Kordiimonadaceae bacterium
AGGTACAGCTGATCCTTATATTCAATTTAGAGGTAATTACCCTATGAAATCTAAATATGTATATGTTGAAAGTATTACAGATACAGTAGATTATATTGATGAAAATGGTGAGGTTAGAATTCCTGCTGATTCAGGTTCATTACCTGCTATTGGTAGTGGTTCTTCTGATGCTGGTGATCCTGATTACCATGGTGCTTGCAACTTTTTTCGCGCGCATGTTGGCACCCGCCATTGCAGCGACAGTTATTGCATTTCTGCTTGATGGCCCCGTCACTTGGCTAACCAAACGGGGTGCCCGCCCCCTTATTGCGCTCATTTGTGTGTATTTGGGCTTTATATTGATCTCGCTTATCACCGTGCTCGCCATCATACCGCCTCTGGCCTTGCAAGTGGCGCAGTTTATACAGGATACGCCAGCAATGATTGGTAGCCTGCAACAAGTACTTTTATCCCTGCAAACATCATTTCCGGAGATCATCTCTGAAACACAGGTGCAAAGCGGGTTCGCAAGCTTAGGCAGCGAAATGGCCAATATTGGTCCCAAACTGTTGCAATATTCACTTACAGGCGTAACGGGGGCGATTAGCTACGTTGTCTATATGGTGCTGGTGCCGGTCATGGTATTCTTCTTTTTGAAGGATAAAAAAATAATCCTTAGCTGGATTGGGTCTTTCCTACCAAAAGATAAAAGTCTGGTAGAAGAAGTGTGGGCAGAAATTATCGAACGTGCGGGAGATTACGCCCGGGGTAAAGTCTATGAAATACTGATTGTCGGGATTATTGCCTTTTTCACATACCAGTTTATTGAATTGCGCTATGCAACACTACTTGCTGTCGCCACAGGGTTTAGTGTGCTTATCCCTTATTTTGGGGCTGCTGTTGTGACATTGCCTGTTGCTTTGGTTGCCTATTTCCAGTGGGGCCTAAGCAGCGATACAGCAGGCGCGATTATCGCTTATCTAATTATTCAGGCCTTAGATGGTAACTTGCTTGCGCCCTTGTTGTTTTCAGAAGTGGTGCACTTACACCCAAATGCCATTATTATCGCTATACTGGTATGTGGCGGGTTATGGGGGCTCTGGGGCGTGTTCTTTGCCATTCCACTTGCAACTGTAGCGAACGCAATTATCAAAGCATGGAGGCACCGAGCCGCCCACAATAGTTCTCATATCGCTTCATGACCTAAAATAGCTTTTCTTCTGAGCCAGTTTGGGCTTAAATAGCGCGTAAAAATAAACAACAGACAGTGAATTTCATGATCTTAGAATCCCGCAGCATTATTTTTTCTGACGAAGAGCTATTTCTGGCATTACGCCCAGTTATTGAAAGCCGGGGGCTTTCCTCTGACATCACAATAGCAGGCGTTATCACTAGGCTCGATGAAGAAGGCGAAGTAGCAGTAACGCTGGAAGTTACTGACAGCGAGCCTCTTGAGTTTTCCAGTCGGGAATTAGGGGCTGCTGTCTTAAACCACTGTATAGACCAAGGTATACCTTTGCCACGCGGCTCCTATAAAGAACTAGCGACTCGCGGCGACCATATAGCCTTAATAGTCCGTATGGAATCTGGTGCCGCCCATACCGAAATAGATATAAACGACGAATAAAAGCGTTACACGCCGAGCGGGCATCAATCTACCCTTACCAAGCCTGCTATTCCCACCGAAAATACTCAGCAGCCACCGCAGACATCTACTTGCCTGCGGCAGAAACTATTCTCTTTTTTGGCACCAGCAATCGTAACCACTCCTCGCCTCCATGCGTTAGAGCGCTCGGGAGCAATCACTGGGTCGCGGGGTAAGTTTACCGCCAGAAAATCTAGTTTTCTTCCGGTAAAAAGTCAGGCACTGACAAATAGCGCTCACCCGAATCATAGCAGAAACCCAATACCCGAGCACCCGCAGGCAAGTCTTTCACTTTCGAAGCAATAGCTGCCAAAGTGGCACCAGATGAAATACCCATCAATATACCTTCTTCCGAAGCCGCGCGGCGGGCCATATCTTTGGCATCTGCAGGATCAACCTGAATAACGCCATCAAGCATATCAATATTCATCACATCAGGCACAAAACCTGCGCCGATGCCTTGGATAGGGTGCGGCCCCGGTGCGCCCCCTGACAAAACAGGGGAAAGCGTTGGTTCAACTGCAATCACTTGCAAACCAGACCATTTTTCTTTCAGCACTTCACCGCAGCCAGTGATATGCCCACCAGTACCAACGCCGGTGATCAAATAATCAAGGCCATCATCAAAGTCTGCAATAATTTCCAGCGCTGTCGTGTCGCGGTGCACTTGCACATTGGCCGGATTTGCAAATTGTTGCGGCATCCATGCGCCTTCGGTTTCGCCAACCAATTCACTCGCCTTGGCGATGGCACCCTTCATTCCCAGTTCTTTTGGGGTTAGGACAAATTCAGCACCATAAGCCAGCATTGTACGGCGGCGCTCAATAGACATGCTTTCTGGCATCACCAAAATAAGGCGGTAGCCTTTCACGGCAGCAACCATTGCAAGGCCAATACCGGTATTGCCTGATGTTGGTTCAATGATAACGCCGTCTTTTTTCAGCGCGCCATCCGTCTCTGCTGCTTCGACCATGCTTAAAGCAATACGGTCTTTGATAGAAGCACCAGGGTTTGCTCTTTCAAGCTTCACCCAAACTTCATGGTCTGGAAACAGTCTGGACAAGCGCACATGTGGCGTGTTGCCAATGGTTTCTAAAATCGACAAAGCTTTCATGGGAATCCCTCTTGAATAAATCAAATACCGTTAAATAATCCTGTAGCAGAATTTTGTGAAAAAGCCAATGCCACACTCGCCGTTCTGCATCTTTCTAGCATCTGGCTTTATCAGGCTGAACTTGCCTTTTTACCAGCGCGGATCGAAATAATCTCATCATTATCTGTGGGCTTGAACATTACACGAGACCACGCAGGCACGGAACGGGTAATCCAAACATTTCCGCCAATAACCGAATTTTGGCCAATAACCGTCTGACCGCCCAAAATGGTCGCCCCCGCATAAATTACCACATTATCTTCAATGGTGGGGTGGCGTTTTTTTGCCCGCTGTTCACGGTCAACCCGCAGAGCGCCAAGTGTTACGCCTTGATAAATTTTTACATGGTTGCCAAGCACCGCTGTTTCACCAATCACGACACC
>JAESQS010000081.1 GCA_016765035.1 Kordiimonadaceae bacterium
AGATAAGCCAAGCTTTTGAGATAAGCCAAGCTTTTGAGATAAGCCAAGCTTTTGAGATAAGCCAAGCTTTTGAGATAAGGATGTCTTAAGTCCCTAAGTTTAAGATATCTGCTAAATGGGTCGCCTCGGCGGCCCATTTTCTTTGGAAAATGCTGGGTTGGAAATGAAAAACCCTGCTGGAAGTGGAAAATACTGGGTAACAGCCGCTGTTATTGCGCGGATGGATGCCAGTTTTCATCTTCCACTAAATCATAGGTATCGAATAGAAAACCGGGGCTGACACTACAGCTTACCAGTGTCCAGTCTCCGTTACAGCGGGCTCGTTGCCATTCACCAGCGCGCACTGCAAGTTGGGGCCGCTCCCCGCCGCCAATGTCGGGGCCAAGGGTCGGGGCTTGCACACCCTTTTGTTCTACATCAATCTCAAGCGTTAAGGATGCGCCTGCGTGCCAAAACCATAGCTCGTCAGCATCAACAACACGGTGCCACTTAGCAAAGGCCCGCCCCTCCAGCAGATAATAGATAGCAGTGGCATGGCCGCGCCCCGTGGGGCCAGCCTCATTCTGATACATGCGCTTGTAAAAACCCCCTTCAGGGTGGGGTTTCAGCTCAAGCGTTTCGATTATTGAGTTGAGTGTTTGCATGGGGGTGAGCTTTCTTTGCCGCGCGGTCTCATAATCTGAATGATGTAGAGAATTCAATTGTCTTGCCACTACTATATCTATAGCAATTCAGAAAACCAAATATGATGCCATCAGGTCAAATTACGTGGGGAGTATGACTAATGAAACTGGAATATGTGAGCGAGCAGCTTGGTGATTTACCTTATATGCGACTGCCTATGGCGCAAAAGCTGCAAAAAATAATTGCCAAGTATAAGTGTAAAAATATACTAGAAATTGGCTTCTATCATGGTGTTTCATCCATGTATATGGCTGCAATGCTCGATGAAATGGGCGGCGATAGGAAGCTGACTACCATTGATCTCATCCACACAAAAGAACACGAGCCGAACATCGAAGGGCTCGCTGAAAAGCTTGGCTTAAGCCATTTACTCGAAGTTCATTATGAGCAACGTTCCCACCTTTGGCGCTTGATGAAATTGATAGAAGAAGGTCGCAAGTTTGATTTTTGCTACTTGGATGCAGGGCATATGTGGGATGATACAGGCTTTGCTTTTTTCCTCGTCGACAAATTACTGAATGATGGCGGCTTGATACTATTTGATGATTTAAACTGGGTTGCGGAAACTGGTGGCTGGTATAAAGATTGGCCAGAAGAAGAACGCAAAACACCCGCTGTAGAGCGCACATGGACGCTGTTGGTTATGCAGCACTCTAATTATAAAAAAGTATGGGTGCGAGGCAATTGGGCACTTGCGAAGAAAAAACGCAAAGTACCGCTTTTACCCTTTAGGTTTTGAGCTAGCAGGTTGGTGAAGTATTCGCCAACGTCATTCTACTAGTTGGTAAAGGCTTATGGCTGCGGCGTTGGAGACATTGAGGCTTTCAACGGCACCTTGCATGGGGATTTTGGCAATCACATCGCAGTTTTTGCGCACAAGAGGGCGCAAGCCTTTGCCTTCCGACCCCATTACAATAACGATATTATCACCAAGTTTGAGGGTACGGATTGATTGTTCTGTGTTGCCGTCCAGCCCCACATGCCAATATCCCATATGCCGTAGAGTATCCAGTGCTTGTGCCAAGTTGGCGACTTTCAGCCACGGCAGTATTTCCAGAGCGCCAGCAGCAGAGCGGGCGAGCACACCGCCTTCATCAGGGCTGTTTCTGTCTTGGGTAATAAGCGCGCGAGCGCCAAAGGCGGCGGCAGAGCGCATACAGGCGCCAACATTGTGGGGGTCAGTTACCTGATCGAGCATTAAAATAATATTTTTGCCCTGCGGATTGGGCTCAAGGTCTTGAAGGTCAAGGCCGGGTAAAGGGCGTACTTCCAGTAAAATGCCTTGGTGCGGCGAGCCTTCTGGTACGCTGGCGGCAATGTGCCCAGTGTGTTTATGGGTTTCAATGGGCAGTTTGCTGCGGCGTTCTGGTAAAGGGCAGTCTGCCAGAGATTTTTCCGTCCCGATGAGCCGTACACATTCCCTAGATTTGTTTGCAAGGGCTGCTTGCACTGAATTGCGGCCAAAAAGAAAATAGCTGTTGCGGCTGGTCGGGGTGAGTGCGTGGGCCTGTTCCATTCCTTGCGGCGCAGATGAACGGGGCGCGTGGCTCGAAGACGGTGCGTTGGCGTTGGCGCTTTCGCGGTTGCGACGCGGCGCGCGTTCTTCCGTGCGTCTTTCATTGCCTGCGGGCCTGTTCGGCTGTGTCCGTTGGCCCTTGTTTGGTTTGTTCTTCTTTTTAGTCATCTGCTCATCCCAATTTTGTCAGGGAACAGATGTACTAATATGGGGGGTTAGCACAAGTAGTTTGTAGAAATACCTGAAATGAAAATAGTGGCGGTATGTGATAGGGCGTGATTTTGTCTTGTTTTAGGGGGTAATGCCGGGGCACGAAGCGGGATGCCTGATGGGTCTGTGTTACTCGATTCGGTGTGCGCGCCAGATTAGTAACCAGTGTTCGTGTATATACGGCAAGAGTTTGAAAGTAGAAAATATGGAAAAGCAGCTTCAATTGGACCTAAAAGGATGGCTCATGCTTTTTCTTGTGTCATTAATGTGGGGTGGCTCCTTTTTATTTGTTGAAGTAGCGCTGAGAGAGTTGCCTCCGATTACGATTGTGATGGCTCGCGTCTCCTTAGCTGCAGTGGTGTGTTACCTTGTTATGAAGGTGTCATCGCAAGTTCTCCCGCGCAATTTAGCTTTGTGGAAGTCCTTTTTTGTTCTGGGGCTGCTTAATAATGTTGTGCCTTTCACGCTGCTCGTGTGGGGACAGCAATTTGTATTGGGCAGTGTGGCGGCGATACTGAATGCCTCTATTCCCGTTTCTACTGTGATTCTCGCGCAAATATTCACGGATGACGAAAAGCTCACTGTGGCGAAAGTCGTTGGGATCGGTGTGGCCTTGGTTGGTGTGATGCTGGTCATTGGGTTAGAGGCGCTCTCGTCTTTCTCAGTAACAAATCTGGGGCAGGGGGCCATTTTGCTTGCTGGTATTTCCTACGCGGCGGCTAGTGTTTATGGTCGGCGTTATGGGCAAGCTGGTATTCCGCCGCTTACAGTTACCACAGGACAATTGATTGTTAGTTCCGTCTTGCTTTTGCCAATCGTGTTTATAGCAGACCCTGATTTGCTGGATCGAAGTGTATCCTTACAGGTTGGTTTAGCTCTTGCTGGGCTGGCAATCATATCAACATCGATTGCTTTTTTGCTATATTTTAAGTTGATAGCAACTGTTGGGGCGACAAATACCAGCTTGGTAACCATGCTGGTGCCTATAAGCGCTATCTTTCTGCTGTGGGCCGTATTGGGGCAGCAATTACCTGAAGGGGCCTTTCCTGGTATGGCGGCAATTGCTGCTGGTTTGTTCATTCTTGATGGCAGGCCTTTCAAATGGGCAAAAAGCAAGTTTGAAATGTTACTGCAAAGGCAGGCTTAATTTACAGGCAGCGCCGTGTCTTAGTGTTATAATTTTTGACGTGAATAGGGCCGGTCTCAGCCAGTTGTAGGCAAGGGCTTCTAAAAAAAACCGAAAACCGAAAAAGTTGCTGTTGACATGCCAAAAGATATGGGCATATTGCGGCCTCACTGTGATGCAGACGCTAACATGTTTTTCATCGCAGGAAAGTGCGGAGGGGTGGCCGAGTGGTTAAAGGCACCAGACTGTAAATCTGGCCGCATAGCGTACACAGGTTCGAATCCTGTCCCCTCCACCACTAACCTTCCTAGCGGTTGTTCTGCAGGAAGGTATTTGTGTTC
>JAESQS010000082.1 GCA_016765035.1 Kordiimonadaceae bacterium
GGACGTTTCTTTGCGCCACCGCGAGAAAGACGAATTGATAGTGCCATTTTGTAGTTCCTTTCAGGATCCCAATGCGGGATTATTCTCAAGTTAATTCAGGTCCCATATGGGATATTTTTTCAGTATTATTTAAACAGTTTATCGAACCCTGGAGGCATACCGCCCCCCATGCCGGGCATTCCACCCATGCCCCCGGGCATTCCAGGCATTTGCGGCATCCGGCCGCCCTTGCCCATTTTAGACATTTTCTTCATCATTTTGGCCATCTGCATGTGCATTTTAAGAAGCTTATTCACTTCTGGCACACCAACACCGGCACCCGCAGCAATCCGTTTCTTGCGGGAGGCATTAATCACTTTTGGCTTTTTACGTTCAAACTTCGTCATGGAGGAAATGATGGCTTCCTGACGCTTGAAGGCCTTGTCGTCCACACCCGATTTGTCCATGGCAGATTTCATTTTGCCAATACCGGGCAGCATATTAAGGATGCTTTTCATACCACCGAGCTTAGACATCTGCTGCAATTGCGTGCGCAAATCATCTAGGTCGAATTCGCCTTTGGCCATTTTTTTGGCCATTTTCTCAGCGTCTTCTTGCTCAATGGTTTCAGCGGCTTTTTCAACAAGGCTAACAACATCGCCCATACCGAGGATACGGCCTGCAACGCGCTCAGGATGAAAGTCTTCCAGCGCATCCATTTTCTCGCCAGTACCAACCAGCTTGATTGGTTTACCAGTGACTGCGCGCATAGAAAGTGCTGCACCACCACGGCCATCCCCGTCCATCCGGGTAAGGGCTACACCCGTGATACCAATTTGCGCATCAAATTCTGTCGCAACATTAACGGCATCTTGGCCTGTAAGACTATCGGCTACTAACAATGTTTCAATTGGGTTGGTTGCATCGCGTACAGCAACCACTTCAGCCATCATGCTTTGGTCAACGTGCAAACGGCCAGCCGTATCAAGCATGACAACATCAAAGCCTTGCAGCTTAGCGGCCTGCATCGCACGCTTGGCAATATCAACCGGCATCTGCCCTTCAATGATCGGTAGCGTTTTCACGACAACTTGCTCACCAAGGATTTTAAGCTGCTCTTGCGCAGCCGGACGGCGCACATCAAGCGACGCCATCATAACTTTGAGTTTATTTTTCTCTGTAAGGCGCTTGGCGATTTTTGCTGTTGTGGTTGTTTTACCAGAGCCTTGCAAACCAACCATCAAAATGGCGGTAGGCGGCACGCCCACAGTGTTGATCGTGCTTGTTTCAGAGCCGAGCATCGCTGTCAGTTCGTCATTGACGATTTTGATAACTTGTTGGCCGGGCGTTAGAGACTTTAAGACTTCCGCGCCAACTGCTTTTTCAGTGACTTTTTTGATAAAGCTTTTAACAACAGGCAGGGCAACATCAGCCTCAAGGAGAGCAATACGAACTTCACGCATTGCTTCCGAGACATGTGATTCCTTCAACGCACCACGGCGTTTAAGGCCATCAAAGATGCCACTTAACCTATCGGAAAGGCTATCAAACATATTTTCACTCACTCTCTAAAAAGCGGTTCAAATTCAAACAGTTACCCAAACAAGAAACCAAACTAGAATGGCACCAGTGGGCGAAACTCGCTAACTGGTGGGTACACCTGTAAAGGCACAATCAAGATATGGCTTCCTTGGGAAGTAAGCGCGGTGTACGTAAAATGTGCTCAGGAGTCAATATTATTTACATGGAATTAGTGATTTACATGAGTATCAGTCTGTTTTCTTTGCGCCTCTAAAACTGAATATAGCACGGCACGAAAATGGTTAAAATCGATGGGCTTGGTGACAACAGCCTCAATGCCCGCACTCCGGTACTCTCTAATGTCATGATCATTCGTGTTGGCGGTAACGGCAATGATCGACTGTTTGTTGCTTGACCGCATCTTAATAACTTTTGCCGCAGAAAGGCCATCCATGATTGGCATTTGTATGTCCATACAAATAAGGTCAAATGGAGTATCCGCACCATTCACTGCATCTACGGCAAGCTGGCCATTTTCTACAATAGTTACCTCTGCGCCCAATTTTTCCAGCATTCGCGTAATAACAAGTTGGTTAACGTAATTATCCTCTGCAAGTAAAATGCTTAATGGTCTGTTTTTATAAAGGTTTTCAATGGTTTCATGCATGGCCTCGTCGGTAATAACATCAGGTTCATCAGTCCACACAGCAAGGCTTACAGCAATTGTAAAGACAGTCCCTTTATCAAGGTCACTTTTGACATCAACTGTACCACCCATTAGCTCGACAATTTCCTTCACAACAGCTAGTCCCAACCCTGCGCCGGCACTTGAGCGGGTTATGGTCCGGTCAATTTGCTCAAAGCGGTCAAACATTGCGTCGATATGATGAGGTGGAATTCCAGGGCCTGTATCCGCTATTTTCCATGTGGCACAGCCTGTTGCACTGCCTTCATCTTTCTCCCAATTCAAGGAAACAATAACCCCGCCCTCTTCGGTGAATTTCACTGCATTACTGATAAGCTTGGAAAGCACTTGCGACAAACGGGCAGCATCCCCCTTCACAAACACTGTATTAGCAGGACTTTTTCCCCTCGTTAGGGAGATATTCTTTGCCTCTGCTTCAAAGCGGTATTCGTCCATTACTTGCTGTGTGACAGCACACAGGTCAGTTTGGTTTTGCGAAAGTTCCATTTTGCAGGCGTCAATCATGCCAAGCGCCAGCATGTCATTCACAACACCTAATAAATAATTGGCGCTTTTTTGGGCAGTGGTCACCATAAACTGCTGTTTTTCGTCCAGTGCCGTCGCCTGCAACAAGTCCAACATGCCCATAGTCCCTGTCAACGGGGTCCGCAACTCATGGGTAACATTCGCTATGAACTGGTCTTTGGCAGTATTTGCCTTCTGAATTTCGACCATTTTCTCTTTAATTTGGCGGGATGCCACACTTAGGCTTAGCGCTTTACTCCTGTTGGAATTCACAAGGATGACAGATTTATAAATCGTTCTAAATTTAAGAACAAAACCCAAAGAACTTAGCGTCATCATAATAAGAAGCATCAAGGCCAAAAGCCCATTATGTTCAGCCGAAATACTATAGAGCGCCCAGAAAAAGGCACTGCCAGAAACCAACAGAGCAACAGAATAGAGTACCGGGGACAATGTAACGATCCCAAAAACCACGACGATAACAAAGGCGTGGGTCATTTGAAGTTCATCCCCAGACAGGGTGATATGAAAGAAGGTCGATGTGGTGGCCGCAAGAGCCACTGGCACAAAGGCTAAATGGCTAAATCGAGCAGGCAGTTTTTTAAACCGCACTATGCAGTATATTAAATAGGATAAACCACTGGCGGATAAAGAAGCAGCGACAACAGGGAATAAAATTAGCGGGTCAAGCAACCATATATGTATGGCGGATAACAAGAGGAAATAGGTGCCAACAATGGCACTGAGCAGTTGCAATTGGGCAAGGTATATTTTGTCCAACCCAACCTGAACTCCAGGCGTTATTTTTCTTCCCCAAAGTCCCATGCATTGCCATCCAGAAAAACTGTTTCTCCCGCATGTTTAGCAGAAAAAAGTTAATATAAAGCACATCACACCTTTCACGGAGCGGGGGTATTTTTAGTCTCAAGAGGATTAAAAAACGCGTTTCATAACGAATAAAAAAGTGTCACACTTTGCCAATCCTAACGCCGCACAATCACCCATACAGAATGCTGTAACCGCAAAATATTAGTGAGGACCATGGAACGTAGACAGGTCCGCCCAACTCCCCACGTACCATCTGAGCTAACCATCCCACAGCGTATCCTAGCCCGTTGTACGGACCGAATAGTTTGGAGAAGTGGCGTGAGTTGGTTTAGTTCTGCCCTTATGAAAGGCACCTGCCTTCCAGCAGGTGCCGCAACCAAAGCTTGTCTATATGGTGCACCTAAAAGCGATAAGCCAGACCAGCCCCAAAAACCCACGGGTCTATGTTAGCATCAGCCGTGACTGCGCCTCCGTTTATGCTGAGATCACTTTGAATATAGACCTTTTTAACGTCTAGGTTAAAAGCCCAAGTCTCCGTTATGCCTATATCAACCCCGCCCTGAAACGCATAGCCAAAGCTATTTGAATAATCGATTGTTGAGAGGGCTCCGGGGTCTGCACTATAGAAAATGGTATAATTCAAGCCTACACCAACATAAGGGCGGATACGCCCATCTGGGTTCGCATGATATTGTAATAACAATGTTGGCGGCAAGGCCCACACATGCCCTAAGTCCAAATCCCCAAGGGCAGTACCAACAGCACCCATGGTATGCTCACTCGTGGCAAGGATCAGTTCCGTCGCAAAATTATTATGCCAGAAATATATAATATCCAGCTCAGGCACCCAAGTGCTTTCAACTGTTGCTGCACCCCCTATTGAAAGGGTGCTACTTACATCTGGTGCCACATCAATTAGCCGCGACCGCACAAGCCATGGGCTATCCCCTGCGACACCAGCCGTGGCAATCCCAATTTGCAATGCCGCAGTCCATGTAAGTAGTCGCACAACTAAAGGTATACGCATTTCCTTTTCCTCTCGCGAAAAATACTGTTGTTGCTGAGAGTTACTCCGAAATATCACCTGGCCGCCCTTGATACTGTAGGGGACTATACGGAAAATTCTTAAACAAATGCATAATTGAAATTATGGTTTTCGGCCCCAAATTTCTTTTGGTATTTAAAGATATTCACACCCCCAATGACAAATTTTTTTCTTCACAGGGAAGCGTTTACACAGTATGCCCAAAAGCTTAGTGCACCGGCAAGGGGAGAAGATGGTGGGCGACACAGTAAATCAGGCGGCGAACAATACTGGGCGAGCGTTACACCAAAACATCGGGCTTTTTTTAGGGCCAGTGTTTTTTATGCTTCTGGCATTCTCCGCTGCCCCAGAAGGCTTATCCCTCCCCGCATGGAACACTGTAGCCATTGCATCTCTCTTGGCCACATGGTGGGCAACTGAGGCAATCCCTGTGCCTGCAGCCAGCCTGTTGCCCCTAATACTCTTGCCCCTAATGGATGTTACCACCAACAAAGGGGCTTCTCTGCCCTACGCAGCGCCAGTCATCTTCTTGTTGCTAGGGGGCTTTATCGCCGCGATGGCCATGCAGAAATGGCACCTACACCGGCGCATTGCCCTGCATATTCTTTCACGCGTGGGGGACCACCCCTATGCATTGATAGGCGGGTTTATGGCTACGAGTGCACTCTTATCCATGTGGATTTCAAACACCGCCACCACCCTCATGCTTATCCCTATTGCCTTAACAGTTGCGACTACTATCCTAGGCGAGAAAGCCCATGGGCACCGCTTCACAGTTGCGCTGTTAATCGGTTGTGCATGGGCCGCTTCCATTGGCGGGCTTGGCACCTATATAGGCACACCGCCCAACCTGTTTGTAAAAGAATTCATCGAACAACAAACCGGGCGAGAAATTTCCTTTCTAGAGTGGATGGCGTTTGGCATTCCTGTTGTGCTGGTCATGGTCCCGCTTGCATGGGTTGTTTTAACCCGTATTTGCTTTCCGTTTGAAACACGGTTGGTTTCAGGGGGTAGCGATGTGGTCAGTAAAGAACTTGGTGCCCTCGGCCCCATAAGCACACCGGAAAAACGGGTTGCAGCCGTTATGATTACCATGGCACTCATGTGGAGCTTTCGCCAATTACTCGTCGAGTGGGAAGCCCTTACTAACCTGATGCCCTTTGTAGCGCGCCTGACGGACATGCATATTGCCGTTGGTGCTGCTTTGGCTATGTTCCTTATCCCCTCTGGCGATAAAGCAAAGGGTGCCTCTCTGCTCGACTGGGAAACCGCTGTTAAATTACCTTGGGGTGTTATTCTGTTGTTTGGGGGCGGCCTTAGTATTGCTGCAGCCATCAAATCAACCGGCCTTGCGATTTATTTGGGGGAAGCCATGTCTGGCCTTGCGACAGCACCGTTATTTGTGATGATCCTTGGCATTGTAGCGCTCATCACCTTTTTAACCGAACTAACGAGCAACACAGCAACCACGGCGGCGTTTGTACCTATCCTTGGTGCGCTCGCTACCACGGCGAACCTTGATCCCATTTTCCTAGCGGCTCCTGCGGCTATGGCAGCAAGATGCGCCTTCATGCTTCCGGTTGCCACCGGGCCAAATGCTGTGGTGTTTTCAACTGGCGAAATCAGCGTGCCACAAATGGTACGGGCCGGTTTATGGCTGAATGTGCTTGGTACTTTCGTTGTGGCAACGCTCTGCTACTACACGCTACCGCTGATTTTCGGATAATAGGACACCTACCCAAAAGAGACCATGACCAAGCGGCCAAGATCAGCTGTGTTGCTGGTAATATCATTGGTAAACGTCTAAAAACCTAGACTCTTGCGCTTTTCTACCCATATAAGCGGCAATGAACGCAGCACAACATATGATGCCGTTTCTGAAAATGCATGGCTTGGGCAATGATTTTGTTATCATTGATGCCCGCATCCGTGCGTTTGATGTAACGCCAGAACGCGCCAGCCGTTTGGCTTGCAGGCGACGCGGCATCGGTTGCGACCAATTCATTATTATGCGCCCGTCAGACAGCGCAGATGTGTTTATGGAAATTTGGAATGCAGACGGAAGCTGTGTTGGCGCTTGCGGCAATGCAACACGCTGTATTGGGCAATTACTCCTTGACGAAACAGGCAATAACAAAGTCTTGATCGAAACCGAAGCAGGGCTATTAAGTGCTGTGCGCGCAGGTGCTAATGTATCCGTAAATATGGGTATGGCCCAGCTTGAATGGGATCAAATCCCGCTCGCTGAAAAAAGCCCTACAGACACTGCCAATTTATCAGTTGCAGGATTAACCGGCCCCGGCTGCGTGAATATGGGCAACCCCCATGCAATCTTTTTTGTTGAAGATGCTGAGGCCGTCGACCTAGAGGCCATTGGCCCCCAAATTGAAAATCATTCTTTCTTCCCTGAACGTGTGAATGCTTCTGTTGTATCTATTCAAGGCGGCATCATTCGCCAACGGGTATGGGAACGTGGTGCAGGCATTACCGAAGCTTGCGGCAGTGGTGCTTGTGCAGCCGTAGTTGCCGCAACCCGGCGCGGCCTTACCGGTCGCAAAGCAACTGTTAGGCTGGACGGGGGCGATTTGGAAATGGAGTGGCTGGAAGACGGGACTGTACAGATGACAGGCCCTGCCACTTTTGTCTTTAAGGGCGAAACCCCCTTGTGAGCAAACAAGCTGACATAGTCACTTTTGGGTGTCGCCTCAACAGCTATGAAAGCGAAGTGATGCGCCGCCATGCGGCAGATGCCGGGCTTGATGATGTGATCATTGTCAACACCTGCGCCGTCACAGCAGAAGCAACGCGCCAAGCGCGCCAAAGCATTCGCCGCATGAAGCGCGAACGCCCGGATACACCCATCATCGTTACGGGCTGTGCTGCGCAAATTGACCCAACCCAGTTTTCCAAAATGGAAGAAGTCGCACACGTCTTGGGCAACCAAGAAAAGCTGGAAGCCAAAAGCTTTACAGGGCTGGACCTGAGTGGTTCAGAGCGCGTGCAGGTGAATGACATTTTCTCTGTTAAAGAAACTGCGGGCCATTTAATCGATGGCTTTGGCGACCGGTCGCGCGCCTTTGTGCAAATGCAAAATGGCTGCAACCACCGCTGCACCTTCTGTATCATTCCTTATGGCCGGGGCAACAGCCGCTCCGTGCCCATGGGCGAGGCCATTGACCAAATTAAACGCCTTGTTGACCGGGGCTATAATGAAGTGGTGCTAACAGGTGTAGACATTACCAGTTACGGCGAAGATTTACCGGGCCTGCCAACACTGGGTACATTGGTGCAGAAAATACTCAAGCTTGTGCCGGACCTACCGCGCCTGCGTATTTCGTCAATCGATAGCATTGAAGTGGATGAGCCTCTGTATGATGCCATCATCGGTGACAAACGCTTGATGCCGCACCTACACCTAAGCTTGCAAGCCGGCGACAATATGGTGCTAAAACGCATGAAGCGCCGCCATATGCGCGAAGATGCCATTGAGTTTTGCAACAGGGTGTCCGCTGCACGCCCAGACATGGTCTATGGCGCAGACCTTATCGCGGGCTTCCCCACAGAAACTGATGCGATGTTTGAAAATAGCCTCAAGCTTATCGAAGAATGTGACCTAACGTGGCTGCATGTTTTCCCCTACTCAGAGCGAGAAGGCACCCCTGCAGCCAAAATGCCATCTGTCCCAAAAGCTATCCGTAAAGAACGGGCAACCCTGTTACGCGCTGCTGGCGAAAAACAAACCCTCAATCTATTTGAACGCTCTATCGGCAAGCCCGCGAAGCTGCTCATTGAGCGGGTGCGCGACGACGGCACGGCCCACGGCCATACAGAACAATTTATCCCGGTCGTGGTTGAAGCCACAGCCAAGGCCGGTGAATTGATCGACGTAACGCTAGAAAAACGCGACAACGCCTGCATGACAGGTATTCTAACCGCATAACGCAGGTGAGTAAGCTTCTATGACTGAAGAAAAACAGGAAAAAAAAGGCTGGTTCCAGCGCTTTAAAAAAAGCAAAGCTGCGCCAGAAACAAAGCCTGTTCCTGAAGAAACAGTTGAGCCGGAGGCCCCGGCCCTAAACCCAGAGCAAACGACTAAGGCCCCTGAGCAAACGGCTACTCTTCTACCGGAACAAGCAAGCCCTGAGGCAATTGCGCCAACAGTTGAAAGCGCCGTCACGCTCCCACAAGAAGCGGCACCTCAAAGTTCCCACCCTGCAAGGCCCGACCTTACTCAGCCAAGCACACAGGAAGTGACTGTTGCACCGGCGGATACCGATGAAGAAAAAGCGGGCTGGTTCCAGCGACTGAAAGCAGGCCTGCGGAAATCAACCGGTGCTATTTCAGGCGGCATAAGCAGCATTTTCACCAAGGCCAAACTGGACGCGGAAACGCTGGAAGATTTGGAAGATCTACTCATTACATCTGACCTTGGTGTTGCTGTTGCATCAAAGCTAGCTGCCGCCCTGTCAAAAGACCGGTTTGATAAAGAAATCACCGGTGAAGAAGTCAAAACTATACTTGCAGACGAGATTGAAGCCATCCTTGCGCCCGTTGCCAAACCACTGGCACCAACAACCGCCAACAAGCCGCACGTTATCTTAATGGCGGGTGTGAATGGTGCTGGGAAAACCACCACTATTGGCAAGCTAGCAAAAAAATACAAAGACGAAGGCATGTCAGTAATGCTGGCTGCAGGCGATACATTCCGTGCAGCAGCCGTTGAGCAGCTTGTTATTTGGGGGGAGCGTACAGGCGTGCCGGTTGTCACCAAAGAACTCGGTTCCGACGCAGCAGCCCTCGCCTACGAAGCATTAGAGCGTGCCACTCGCGAAAATGTAGATGTACTGTTGATAGATACTGCTGGCCGCCTGCAAAACCGTGAAGAATTAATGGCGGAATTAGCCAAAGTTGTCCGTGTTATAGGCAAAAAGCTTGAAGGCGCGCCCCATGACACTGTGATTGTACTAGATGCCACCACCGGTCAAAACGCCATTCATCAAGTAGCAGTTTTCCAAAAGCTTGCCAACATCAGTGGCATTGTCATGACCAAGCTTGATGGCTCTGCCAAAGGCGGTGTGCTTGTTGCCTGCGCCGAAAAATTTGGCCTGCCGGTACATGCCATCGGTGTCGGCGAAGCCATTGAAGACCTGCAACCCTTTAACGCCCGTGACTTTGCCCGCGCCCTTGTGGGGCTGGAAGACTAGAGTATATCCGTCTTAATTAGTTACGTTTCCAGCCAAAGTATATCCTAGCGGGTAGTTTGGCCCAGAGAGTGAGCGGGGAGTGGGCCGGTGATGCATAGTAAACCGAATATGCCCAAGCCCTAAGACTTCGAAGCAGCAACTATTTGCGCGAAATTTTCACTCGCTGGGTATTGACCATCCTTCGACCAGCCAAGCCGTACAATGACCATATCCTCAGATGGAATGATCATCACAGATTGATCTCTGCTGCCACGGGCTGCATAGGCATCAACAGGTAAATCTGCCCAGCGCTTTTCTGGTCCGCCCCTATTCAGCCAAAACTGGTACCCATAGCTTTTTCTATTCTCGGTGTTATTAGGCGCAACAGCACGCGCCACCCAGTCTTCGGTTACAAACCTGTGCCCGTTCAACTTTCCCCCGTTTAACATCAATTGGCCTATCCGCGCCCAGTCACGGGCACTTGCTGTTACAAAACTACTGCCCATAAACAAACCGCTAGGATCTGTTGCATAGGCAAAATTCTGCATACCCATAGGCTGCACAAATTCAGTATGGAGATTATCAAGGCTATGCTGGAACGAGCCGCCTACTTTGTCCTGTATAATTTGTGAAAGCAGATTGGCCGTGCCAGAGGAATATTGATACCGGGTACCAGGGGCTGCAACCAGCTCTACACCAAGGCCAACTTCAGTACTATCATGCGATGTAAACAACATAGAAGTTACGGCTGTGCCCGGCTGGTATATTTCAGGAAGGTCAAGCCCTGACGCCATATGCAACATATCATCCAGCGAAATGTCAGCGCGCGCATCTTCGGCCCATTCAGTGAATAAGGGTTTTTGCGCAGGGTCAAGCAAGCCACGCATTTCCAAATTACCGACCAGCAGAGCATTAAAGCTTTTGCTCATGGACCAGCCCAGTAATTTGCTGGAAGGGTCAAGCCCCTCAGAATAGGCTTCCGCCATCACCACACCGTTTTTCACCACTAGCAAGGCACGGGTCTGTAAACCTGCCGAATTATCCGATTTTAGGATTTTATTGAGCAACGCCTGCATGGATGGGCTGGCTTCAGGGACACTGCCCCCTTGTGGCCAGAAAACATCCTTAACAACAGTAGAAACAGGCATCACCGCTGCTGTAAGCGCACTTGTATCTCCAATTTCCAACGCACAACCCAAGCCTTCACGGTATTGGGCAGACGTGGTTTTCACACCAAAAAAGCTCGCCTCAACCCGGCGTGCCGTATCATTATATGTCAGATCAACAGATTCAAATGCCGCAGCATAGCTCTGCAAATCACTTTCAGCCTGTGCCGTACTTAGGCCACTGACATAATGCTGCGTACAAGTAACCATCGCACCCATGCCGGTTAACATGGCAGGGGCATCTCTGATGTAACTTGGGCCAATACCCGATGCATAAGACGCGAGGGCCAACAACCCCACCCCACCAAGTGCCACTTTCAAACTGGTCCGCATTGTTTTTGTTCTCCCAAAATAGCCTTCAGAGAAATAGCATTATTCACAGTTGGACACCAACCTGCCTTGCTGCCCCTTATACTATAAATGCTATTATTGCGGTTTCCAGTGGTCTTCGCGAATACGGTCAAATTCTTTCAGCACAAAGTCAGCAAACTTGCGCTGGGCCGTAATGGCTGCGGGGTCAGTCTCTTGCAGGTCACCGATCAGCAGGATATTCTCGTCATTCAGCTCATTTGCGGGGCCTGTGTAATTAAAACTGCCCGTGATCACCAACTGCTTGTCAATAACCATCAATTTATGGTGCAGCTTGCCAATTTTAATTTTTGAATTCCTGCCCGGAATAAGCTGCGCATTCACGCCTGCAGCTTCGAGTGCAGGAAGCGGTGCCCAACTTTGGTTCGCCTGATTTCGGTAAAATAGGCCGTTCACCTCAATGCCCGCCTTACGGGCTAGCAGTAGCTGGTCATCAATGCCAGAAGATTTTGAAAAGGTGAAAATGGCAAAATCAACCCGCTCTTTGGCTTTGGCGATTTGTTTCATTATTTCCATTTCGGGACTATGGTCTGGCGCAAATAAGGCTTTGATACGCAGGCCGGAAACCTTGCGCTCTTTTGGCGCTTTCAGGTTTTCCAAATTATATTTCCCAAAATGCCCGTTACGGATTTCCTTAAACTCATCTGCGTAACATTTGGCAATGGCTTTATCTTCTATAATCACCAGATGATTAAGGTTTCTGTGCGTGCCTGTATGGGTAAAATTGGTTGAACCTGTCAGCACAGCCTTTCGGTCCCTCACAATAAATTTTTGGTGAAAAATATGGCTATTAAAGTCAGCATTCACATGAATTTTTGCCCGCAACAAATAGTTATGGAGCTTACGGTTTATCTCATGTGCTTCGCCTTGTGCCTGACCCTCATCTGTTGGGGCATCCATCGCGTCTTTCGCCATAAGGTAATCTGCTTCCAGCACAACACGAACAGAAACACCCTTTGCTTTTGCCCGCAGTATCGCCTCTGCAATGGCAGGCTCATCCAGCTCCTGCACTGCAATTTCCAGCTTTTTCTGCGCCCCATCAATGAAGGATACAATCGCTGCCAATAAATTATCAGGCCCGCCAACTGCACTGGGCCCCATATATAAAGATACATTCCCGTGTTCAAAAGCCACCGCTTATTCTCCCAATTTTAGTCCTACACCCTATCAGGGTATTCAGAGGTCACATATGATGGTAAGCACGTGTCCCAGCCTATATCGTACTTGCAAGGAAGCCCATGGAAATCACAGCCGCCCGTACAGAGGATATTCCAGAGTTAAGTAACCTGCTGAATATTCTCTTTGATCAGGAAGCAGATTTTACATCGGATTATCAGGTCCAATGTGTTGGCCTTGAGGCCATTATCGGCAACCCGGAAGCTGGACGTATCTTTGTAGCCTTGAACGAAGGCGTTATCGTCGGCATGATCAACTTACTCTATACAATCTCCACCGCACTTGGTGGATCTGTTGCCATATTGAATGATATGATTGTCGCCCCTGAAGGGCGTGATTTAGGCGTAGGCTCAAAGCTCATTGAGCACGGCATTCAGTACGCCAAGGAACAAGGCTGTAAACGCATCACCCTGCTAACAGATGGCGACAATGAAGGCGCTCACCGTTTTTATAAACGTCATGGCTTCGAGCAATCTGCCATGACAGTGTTTCACATGGCGCTGAATAGCACTGGCTAAAGCCTAAAAACCGCTGTATAAGCCGCGCTCATGAACACTGTCAGGAAAAATACACACGTATCAAAAGTTGGTTTTGTCTCGCTTGGTTGCCCAAAGGCACTTGTGGACAGCGAACGCATTCTTACCAAGCTTCGCTCGGAAGGCTATGAAATTTCTGCTGACTATGAAGGCGCAGATGTTGTTGTTGTCAACACCTGTGGGTTCATTGACAGTGCCAAGGAAGAAAGCTTTGATGCCATTAAGGAAGCGATGAATGCCAATGGCAAAGTCATTGTCACTGGCTGCCTTGGTGTTAATGAAGCCGCTGTGCGTGAAGTAACGCCAGATGTGCTGGCAGTTACAGGCCCTCAGCAGTATGAGAATGTGGTCGCTGAAGTGCATAAAGCCGCCCCTCAGCCGCACGACCCACACCTGCATTTGGTGCCAGAAGCCGGGCTAAAGCTAACACCGCGCCACTATAGTTATTTAAAAATATCTGAAGGCTGCAACCACCGCTGCAAATTCTGCATTATCCCAAGCTTGCGCGGTGATTTAGCCTCACGCCCCATTCGCGCAGTGCTACGCGAAGCTGAAAAGCTGGTAGAAGCAGGCACGCAGGAACTGTTGGTTATCAGCCAAGACACTTCTGCATATGGCCTAGACTTGAAGCACGCCACTGAGACATGGAAAGACAAAGAAATCCGCGCCCACATGACAGAGCTAGCCTCTGCGCTGGGCGACAACGGTGTTTGGGTGCGGCTGCATTATGTCTACCCCTACCCCCATGTGGACGATGTGATGCCACTGATGGCGGAAGGTAAAATTCTACCGTATTTGGACATTCCGTTCCAGCACGCGAGCCCCAAGATTTTGAAGGCGATGAAACGCCCGGCCAATGATGCCAAAGTGCTTGAGCGCATTCAAAACTGGCGCAAAATTGTTCCTGATTTGGTGATCCGCTCCACTTTCATTGTTGGCTTCCCCGGTGAAACCGAAGAAGACTTTCAGTATTTGTTAAACTGGCTTGAAGAAGCGCAGTTAGACCGAGTGGGCTGTTTTAAGTATGAGCCCGTTGAAGGCGCTGCCGCGAACGAATTGCCCGACCATGTTGCGCCAGAAGTGCAACAGGAACGTTGGGAGCGCTTCATGGAAGTGAGCCAGCGCATTTCAGCCGCCAAGCTGCAAAAACGCGTTGGCATGGAAATGGCCGTACTTATTGACAGCGTTGACGAAGAAGGGGCCATCGGACGCACCTATGCAGATGCGCCAGAGATTGATGGCAAAGTCTATTTGAAAGGCGCTACTGAATATGCGCCCGGTGATATGGTCATGGCCTACATCCACGAAGCTGACAACTATGACCTGCACGGTTATGTGGTGATTGAAGACGATGAAGATGACGACTGGGACTGGTAAGGCCAATCCTTCTATTTTCTGCTATCTTTGTATCCCCCAACCTTGAAATTCTATAGATATCTCTATATTGATAAGTATGTCGCTAGTGGTTAGCGGCGTAAACTAGCTTGTACTCAGGGCAGGGTGTAATTCCTGACCGGCGGTATGTTCTTGAAAAAGAATAAGCCCGCGAGCGCCTGCCACACTTGGCAGGGTCAGCAGATCCGGTGAGATGCCGGAGCCGACGGTAATAGTCCGGATGAGAGAGTGGAAGCAGCTAAGTGGACCCCCCACATGGGGTTTCATAAAGCTATGTACAGGTGCGCGGTGTCGTGTGCCTGCACAATCTCGTATATTTGCCCTGGTTCCTGCTGTCTATATTTGGAGACATACAGTGAATCAGACCCACCCAACACCAAGCCTACTAGGCACGTCAGCAGACCGCGTGGCAAATGCCATCGCACAACTGCAAGCGGGCGGCGGCGTTTTGGTGCTCGACGACGAAAACCGCGAAAATGAAGGTGACCTTATTTACGCGGCAGAAACCATGACAGTTGAACAAATGGCTTTCATGATCCGGGAATGCAGCGGGATTATATGCCTGCCGCTTTCTGGGGAACGCTGTGACACGCTGGAGCTGCCGCAAATGGTGACAAACAATAGCTCAAGCATGGGCACCGCCTTCACTGTCAGCATTGAAGCCAAAGAAGGCGTAACAACAGGCGTATCTGCCGCTGACAGGTTAACAACCATTAAAACTGCCATTGATGATGCCACCCTGCCAAATGACCTTGCAAAACCGGGCCATGTGTTCCCCCTTAGGGCGCACCCGGGCGGGGTCATGGCACGTGGCGGCCATACCGAAGCATCAATTGAACTTGCTGTCATGGCGGGCTTTAAATCTGCAGCGGTGCTGTGCGAAATAACAAACGAGGATGGCACCATGGCACGCTTGCCTGAAATTGTTACCTTCGGAGAAAAGTACCAATTGCCCGTTATCACTATTGAAGACCTGATCGCTGTGAAAAAGTCGGAAATTCACGCAGCAGCCTAGCAACTGCACCCAACACTAAAATGCAGAGGGCTGGGAAATAGCCCTCTGCCTCCCTATATTTATGGTTGCTTTAGATAAAGCATATCTGCTTTGATTAAACACCATCACCCAAGCGTGGGCCGGTGATGCAAACTATAATGATCGAAAACCGACAGAATTCTGGGAGGATAAACGCCGTATGATCGTAACAAATATTGAAGCAGTTCCTGGCCGCGCCATAACCGAAGAGCTTGGCCTGGTGCAAGGCTCTACTGTACGTGGCAAACATATAGGCAAAGACATTGCTGCTTTTTTCAAAGGCCTCGTTGGCGGGGAGATCAAAGGCTATTCAGACCTTCTTGAAGAAGGCCGCGCGCAAGCTATTAGCCGTATGAGGGACCATGCCCAAAGCCTAGGGGCTGATGCTATTGTGAATGTGCGACTGACAACATCTAGCATTACGGGCGGCGCCGCCGAACTAATGGCTTATGGTACTGCCGTGAAACTTTCACAGAAGGATACTACTGCATGAGTGCGGTAGAAAACACCATTTTGGCACTATTGGACCGCCTGCCTGATTGGATGCAGATATTCGTGAGCGGTGACACTCTTTCACAAATTATTTTCAATAATATCTTGATGGCATTTGGCACGATTGGCATAGGGTGGGCAGTAGCGACCGTTATGGAACACCGCCATAATATTGCTCTGACAGAGCAGGAAGCCACACTGGCCCACATAAAGATTAATACCTTAAAAACAGCAAAACCGGGCACAAGAGATGGCATCATGCTTGTCGGATCGACTGTGATATCCCACGACTTTTTCCGCACACTTATCATTCTGATCCGCAGGCTAATCGGAGGCAACATCAAACCTTATGAGCGCCTATTAACGCGGGGAAGGCGCGCCGCCATAATCAGTTTAAAAGCCCAAGCTCAAGCCCAAGGCTATACTAAAGTAATCAATGTCCGGTTTGGCAGTACTCGTGTGGCAACTGGCTCCTTGGTGTCAGCAGAACTTCTGGCATACGGAACAGGTGTAAAAAGCTAAGGGTCTGTACTTTAGGCGTTTCCTACACAGTATCATCCGGCTTAGGCCCCAGAAAATAGACCCCGCCACGTTCTATAGCGCGCAAATAAGCGGGCCGGGTCTGCACCCGTTCTAGGTAGCTGGCTAGGTTTGGAATTTTAGCGAGGCCGCCGCCCACATTCGCTGCTTCGAGCACAAAGGTCATTTGCACATCAACTGCGGAGAATTTCTCTCCCATAAAATAGTCATTAGCCCCAAGGGTTGCCGCTAAATATCCAATATGCAGTTCAATTTCACTGGTGATACGCGGCGCAAGTGGCTCCCCAGCGTCCCCTAGTCGCCGAACATACAGAGCGAGTATTAGCGGCAGCATGGCTGAGCCTTCTGAATAATGCATCAATTCATTATACCGCTCGTAGTCTGCATCCGTTACCGTGGGGCACAAGCCGCCCGCAGAATAGGTGCGCGCCAAATAGTCAATGGTTGCACCAGATTCAGCTATCAATGTTTCCGCATCCTCCAGAACCGGGGATTTGCCTAACGGATGGATTTTTTTCAGGCTTTCAGGCGCAAGGCTTGTTTCGGCATCTCGCTCATACTGTATAATTTCATAGCCCAGCTCCAGCTCTTCCAGCATCCATGAAACCCGCTGCGAGCGGCTGTTATTCAAATGATGAACCTTGATCATGCTTTTATCCCCTTTTTATTCATACTATGTGAGGTAGCCCACATTCCCAATTTGGCACCTCATTTACCAAAACAGTCGCTTCAGCGCTGCATAAAAGAAAAATGCCGTACCAGCTCTGTCTATTCATTCAGTAGGTACACGGCCAGCGCCGTGCGCTCTGCATCCGTAATAGCAGGCGTTGGCATGGCAGCAGGCGGGCGCTTAAGCAAAGCTTCTAGGCTAGGCACATCAAACCGGCCACGGACTTTATCCAGCAGCTTCACTTGCACACCTTCTGCCGCTTGTGCCGGGTCATGGCAGGCAGCACAGCCGTTTGCTGTGAATAGGTCTGCGCCCATGGTTGTCAACGAAGCACGTTCTGCATCCGTAAAGTCAGCCAAGGGTGTTTGCGAAACTCCCATTCCTGCCAAGGCTGCTGTGCCTGATACTGCCATATCACCCCAACCGATGCTGTAAATCGTGCCAGCGTAATCGTCGGAGATGTAGATGGTGCCATCAGTGCCTTGCACAATATCAACTGGCCGACCAATGACATCTTCATTCTGTTCAAAGCCCGTTAAAAAGTCTTTCTTGGTGACAGTGCCGTCTGGGCCAAAATGTACTGAAATCACTTTATACCCAGAAAGCACACTTCGGTTCCAAGACCCGTGTAACGCTATTAGCGCCACATTTTTATACCCTTTGGGAGAAACCTCTGGCTTCAAGAACTTAATCCCAAGCGGCGCAACATGCGCGCCCAAGCCTAATGTCATTTCTCGCGAGGCTTCAATTGCTGCTTCGTTGCCAACACCAAATTCAGGGTCTGGAGTTTTATGGTCAAACGTATACGGCCAGCCATAAGACTGCCCTTCTTCAATATGGTTTAATTCACAGTGCGGTATATCATCACCCAGTAAATCGCGGCCATTATCCGTTGCATACAAATGGCCCGTACCCGGTTGCCAGTCAAAGCCGACGCTGTTACGCAGTCCAGAGGCATAGGTGGTGCGCTCGCTGCCATCAGGGCGCATACGCACCATGCTTGCCCTGAATGAATTCTCTTCAATGCAAGCATTGCAACTTGAACCAATAGTGACATACAGCCAGCCATCCGGCCCAAAACCAACGGTGCGGGTATTGTGGCCTCCTGTCGGCAAATCAGCCAAAATTACCTCAACATCTCCAACTGTGCGCGCTTCTGCATCAAAAGGAACGCGGATAATACGGTGGGTTTCGCCCACATATAAAAATCCATCCTTCACTGCCACACCGTTTGGCGTATCAAGGCCGGACAAAAGCATAGTACGCCCATCAGACTGGCCATCGCCATCCGCATCGGCATGGAGCAAGATGATGTCTCCATTCTGCTTACTGGCCACAACCATATCCCCACGTGCTGTAAAGCGCATCATGCGGGCATGGGGAACATTGCTTGCAAACACGCCCATGCGGAAGCCATCAGGTAGGCTGAACCTGCTTGCTTGTGTTTCCTCAGAAGGTGTTGCCAACTGCTTGCCGGTGATAAAGTCCAGCATGGGGCCATTCACTGTCAGGTTTGCCGGTAGCATGAACCATATGCCCGCAACTGCCAGCAGAACCAGCCCTAAAAAGCCCAGTAAAAATTTCTTTAGCACGCGACAGTCTCCCCCTATTTGACACTAGGAAAACCTAGTCTAATGCGGGAGGTGAGGCAAGGCCGCTGGCACCACAGTAAAAAAGGGTGCCCGGTTACTCCGGCCCCCCTCAGCTCTCACTGCCCCAAGTCGGGCGGGTTGCAAAGCCTTTCATGCTTATGTAGACACACTCCTGACAATAAATGTCAGTAGCAATATGGTAGTGAATAGGTATGAGACGCTCAGACAGGCTTTTTCAAATCGTTAATTACTTGCAAGGTCGCCGCATTGCAGTGACCGCCAGTGATATTGCGCAGGAATTTGATGTGAGCGTTCGAACAGTGTACCGCGATATCCAAGACCTTATCCTGACAGGGGTGCCCATTAGCGGCGAAGCAGGTGTTGGTTACTTGATGGCCCGCAACCATTGCCTGCCACCCATGACGCTGGAAGTGGGCGAGCTGGAAACATTGATGCTCGGGGCTGCTATGGTGAATAGCTGGACAGATGCCACTATGGCAAAGTCGGCTCGGAGCCTTGTGAGTAAGCTGAAAAGCGTCTTATCGGACAAAGACCGAGAGATTTTCGCAGGCACAGCACTTTTTGCGCCC
This sequence comes from Kordiimonadaceae bacterium, assembly GCA_016765035.1. Taxonomy (GTDB): domain Bacteria; phylum Pseudomonadota; class Alphaproteobacteria; order Sphingomonadales; family Kordiimonadaceae; genus Kordiimonas. Next base: position 19,326 of record JAESQS010000082.1, read on the forward strand.
TACTCCACCATGCAAATCCCTTGGACCGTCGATTTTTCAGCCATGCGCGCAGCCATACGCGACAAGCGCAAAGTAAAACTGAACTATGCTGATGAAAAAGGCGACCTGACAAAACGTATTATCAGGCCATTGTCTTTGTCATTTTTTGGCCCAACATGGTTATTGCATGGTTGGTGCGAGCTACGAAAAGACCACCGCAACTTTAGGCTAGACCGTATTCAAGATGCAGAAATACTTGAGGACGTGTTTATCGATACGCCAGAAACATCGCTGCGGCATTATTTGCAACGACACGGCTATAAAGATGGCCTTCATGATTAGAGAATTTGTATATTAGCGCCTAGAGCGTATCCGGTTTA
>JAESQS010000083.1 GCA_016765035.1 Kordiimonadaceae bacterium
GATCAAGCTGTTGGAAGAAAACTCAGCCCTTTCAACGCATAATATCCGCACAGAAGTTGACCGCTATATTGCGTGGCCGGGGCAGGCACTTGCTTATAAGATGGGCGAACTCAAATTTCTGGAATTGCGCGCCCTAGCATCGGATGAACTGGGAGAAGGTTTTGATGTCCGTGCTTTTCATGATTTTATTCTGTCAGCAGGCGGTATGCCGCTGTCTCTGCTTGAGGCGCGGACCCGCAACTGGATAGAAAAGCAAAAACAGGTGTATTAAATTGGGCCGCTATAGGTTTGGTTTGTGTATATTCTGCGTAAATACAGTGTCTTAAATTCTGCATAATGATAATATTATAGGATGCTATTCCCCCATAACATTTTTGTTAGAAATTAAACCTTGAAAATATGGAGGCTTTGGCCACATAAGGGGCTGAGTTTTTAACGGAGAGTATAATGGCCGAACAAACAGGTGCGCTGGCTGCAATTGGTAACACACCGCTTATCAAGCTGAAATACGCGTCAGAGCTAACGGGCTGCACCATCCTCGGTAAGGCTGAATATGCTAATCCGGGCGGGTCCTTAAAAGATCGGCCTGCGCTTAATATCGTTGAAGAAGCGGAGAAAGCCGGCCTGCTTGAGCCCGGCGGCCTTATTGTTGAAGGCACAGCAGGCAATACGGGCATTGGCTTGGCTGTTGTTGCCAATGCAAAAGGCTACCGCACGCTTATTGTTATGCCTGAAACGCAGTCGCAGGAAAAAATTGATACAGTTAGAATATTGGGCGCAGATTTGAAATTGGTGCCTGCCGCGCCTTATTCAAACCCCGGCAATTTTCAGCATGTGGCCAAGCGCCTAGCAGAAGAGCTTTCCGCGACAGAGCAGCACGGCGTTATTTGGGCTAACCAGTTTGATAATGTGGCGAACAGGGATGCTCACACAAAGACAACTGCCCCCGAAATTTGGGAGCAAACCAACGGTAAAGTCGATGCTTTCATTACGTCTGTTGGCTCAGGCGGTTCCCTTGCGGGCACTGCAATTGGCCTTAAGGGCTTTAATAAAGACATTGTCACTGCCCTAGCGGACCCCATGGGCGCGTCTATGTACAGCTATTTTACCAACGGTACGCTGGAGGCTGAAGGCTCTTCTATTTCTGAAGGCATTGGCCAGTCGCGCATCACTGCAAATATTGATGGGGCACCCATCGATGAAGCTTTCCAAGTGACAGATAGAGAAGCGCTTGAACTGGCCTTTGATTTGCTGAGTAAAGAGGGCCTGTGTGTTGGGTCTTCCACGGGTATCAACCTTGCGGGTGCTATCAAGCTCGCAAAACAGATGGGGCCGGGCAAAACAATTGTCACTCTGCTGTGCGACAGCGGCCTGCGGTATCAATCAAAACTCTTTAACCCTGAGTTCCTCAGAAGCAAAGACCTGCCTGTACCGGCTTGGCTTACGTAAACTGGATTTACTTTAGCTGCCGGGTTTCATCATGGGCAGTCGGGTGCGGATAAGCACTGAGCGCAGCGCAAAGCTGGAATGTACACGGTCAACGCCCGGTAGGCGGGTTAATATATTGTGCACACGCTCATAGTCAGCTGTGTCTTTTACCACGACGCGGATCATATAATCCACGTCCCCGCTCATCAGGTAACATTCCATCACTTCCTGCACGTCGCTAACGGCTTTTTCAAATCGTCTCAGTTTTTCTTCCTGCTGGTGCTCAAGCGATACCCGCACAAATACAGTGCCGGGTAGGCCCACAGCGGCAGCATCTAGGTGCGCGGCATAATGGGTGATAACACCTTTTTCATGGAGGTCTTTAACCCGTCTGAGGCAGGCGGATTCTGACAATCCTACAATGTCAGCCAGCTCAACATTTGAAAGCTTTCCGTTCATTTGCAGGGATTCGATTATAGCATGATCAATCTTATCTATTTTCATAATATGCAGATACTTGCGTATTTGTAATTAAAAATCAAATTATCTTGTGAATATAGTGAAAAATTAACAGCCTTCACAAGGACATTCGAAAGGCGTTTCTGTAAATTATATTCAGAAATGGCGGCGGCTTGCTGACCAAGTATATTTGTTTTTGAGTATGAGGAGGATTGAATGCTTGTAGGTGTTCCGAAGGAAATTAAAAACCGCGAATATCGTGTGGGTTTTACACCAGGTAGCGTGCGCGAACTGATTGTGAATGGCCATGATGTTATTGTGCAACATAACGCTGGTTTTGAAATTGGTTTCACCAACGAGATGTATGTGAATGTCGGTGCAAAGGTCATCGACACTGCGGCTGAAATTTTCGCTGCGGCGGACATGATTGTTAAAGTGAAAGAGCCACAGCCAGTTGAGTGCGAAATGCTACGTCCGGGCCAAATACTTTATACATATCTGCACCTTGCACCAGATGCCGCACAAACGCAGGCGCTGATCAAGTCAGGCTGTGTTGCCATTGCTTATGAAACTGTAACCGATGATTTTGGAGGCCTGCCTTTGCTTGCGCCGATGTCAGAAGTGGCGGGTCGTATGTCTATTCAGGCTGGTGCTCACGCGCTGGAAATGAGCCAAGGGGGCCGTGGTATGTTGCTGGGCGGTGTGCCGGGTGTTGCCCCTGCCAACGTTACTGTGTTGGGCGGCGGTGTTGTCGGCACTAATGCTGCTCGTATGGCTGTTGGCATGGGGGCCAATGTTACTATTCTGGATCGTTCCATCCGCCGTATGGCGCAGTTGGATGATATTTTTAAAGGCGCAGTTAAAACCATTTATTCAACACAAGATTCTGTTGAAGAATATGTGATTGGCTCAGACCTTACTATTGGGGCAGTGCTTATTCCCGGTGCTGCTGCCCCTAAGCTTGTCACCCGTGAGATGATCAGCCGTATGAAGCGCGGCAGTGTGCTGGTGGATGTTGCCATTGACCAAGGCGGCTGCTTTGAAACATCAAAAGCGACGACCCACGAAGACCCAACCTATATTGTTGATGATGTTGTGCATTACTGTGTGGCGAACATGCCGGGTGGTGTGGCACGCACTTCAACACTGGCGCTTAACAACGCTACAGGCCGCCATGCGGTTGCACTGGCAAATAAAGGCTGGAAACAGGCGTTGACTGACGACAAGCACCTGCTGGAAGGCCTGAATGTTTGCGAAGGTAACATCACTTATGAGGCTGTCGCTATCGATCAAAAGCTGGCCTATGTGCCTGCACTGGAAGCTATTGGCGCATAAGCCAAATGTGTCTATAAGGCCAGTATGAGTAAAATGCCGATCATACAGGTGTTCGCCCTTGGCGGCACCATCGCGATGACCCCCGGTGCTGCGCCGGGGGTTACGCCGTCTTTGAGTGCTGAGGCCCTTGTGGCCGCTGTGCCGGGCCTTGAAAAGGTCGCAGTCATTCAAGCCAAAACATTGGCGAACATTGGCAGCGCCAATATCACTATTGATAGGATTGCAAAGCTGTGTGCTGCTGCGGAAGCTGCTGTGGCAGCAGGCTGTGATGGCATTATTGTTACCCAAGGCACTGACACGCTAGAGGAAAGCGCCTTCCTTGCAAGCCTCATGTATAAAGGCAGTAAGCCCTTAGTTTTCACAGCGGCGATGCGCGCTGCCACCCACCCCGGTGCTGATGGCCCTGCAAACCTGTATAATGCTGTTCTGGTTGCGGTGTCAGGCAAAGCGGCGGGTGTTTCTGTGGTGATGGGCCCTAAAATCCATGATCCATGGCAGGTGTCCAAAGAGCATACTTATGAACTGGATGCTTTTGATTCCAGCCATGGCGGGCCTATTGGCTATATTGTTGAGGGGGCCATTCAGATGCATAGGCAGAGCACCCCCCTTGTGAAAGTGGATTTGGCAGGGAAACCCGCTGCGCCGGTGGCGCTTGTCAGCGCTTCCTTTGATGGGGACATTAAAATTTTAGAGGCGTTGCCCAGCCTTGGGTACAAAGGTGTGGTAATCGAGGCTTTCGGGGCAGGGCACTTGTCAGAAGTATGGGCTGATGCCGCTGAAGCGCTGTTGGCACATATGCCGGTCCTGCTTGCTACCCGTGTGAGTGAAGGCCCTGTGCTGGAAAACTCCTATGGGTATAAAGGTGCGGAAATAGACCTGATAAACCGCGGCCTAATCCCCTGTGGCCCTCTGCGTAGCCGTAAAGCAAGGCTTTTGCTATCGCTGCTGTTGGCGGAAGGCGGAGATTGGAAGGCAAAGTTTAAAGAAGGCGTCAAAGCCTTTTAATAAGGGGCCTTATTCTCTGCTGAAAACACCACGCACCCCAAAATGGTTATGCAACCATGTAAGGGAAACGCCGAAGTCGTTGGTAATATCAACATTGCTATCTTAATAGCCTGATCGTAGATACAAAGGCGCTACTCAGTGTGCAGTTGAATATCTTGCAGTTTTAGGAGCAGGCCATTTAGCAGGGCTTGCTCTTCTTGGCTTAAGGGGGCGAGCAATTTGGCTTCGTACGCGAGGGCTAGGGGGACGACTTCATTATATATGTCTGTGCCAGTAGCCGAGAGCGTCAGCACGGAGCGGCGTTTGTCTTCTTTTGAGAATTTTCTGGCGATGCGGCCTGCCCCTAGCAGTTTGCTTACAGCGCGGGAAACAGCAACTTTATCCATAGCGGTACGGGCGGCAACGTCGCTTGCGGACAGGCCTTTTTCCTCCCCAAGTACAGCCAAAATGCGCCATTCTGCCACAGTGATCTGAAATCTCTTTTCATACTGCTCGGCAATGGCATGGCTTACTCTGTTAGACAGGACAGACAGCCTGTAAGGCAGGAAATCCGCCAAAGAAAGCTGTGTTTTTGGCGCAGGGCTTTTGCCACCTGTGTTAACTGAATTAGTATCTATTTTTGTCATACTTGAAAACCATACTTGCATTTAGTTTCTTATGTAACTAATATAGTATCAAATGAAACTAAATGGCACAATGTTGTTGTACCCTTTACATATAGATGAATGATGGAGTTGGAAAGCATGGCTGACCTTTTTGAAAACCCGATGGGGCTTTGCGGATTTGAATTTGTAGAATTTACTGCACCTGAAAAAGGCGTTTTAGAACCAGTTTTTGAAGCAATGGGCTTTTCACCTATAGCCAAGCACAGGTCGAAGGATGCCACTTTATGGCGGCAGGGCGACATTAATTTTATCACAAATTATGAGCCTAAATGCCCAGCGGCTTATTATGCAGAAGAACATGGGCCTTCTGCTTGCGGCATGGCATTTCGGGTA
>JAESQS010000084.1 GCA_016765035.1 Kordiimonadaceae bacterium
CATCCTTATGGCTGGTATGGACGAAGACGGACCATCAGGAAGCTAGGCTTTCTATATAGGGGGCTTTCGTCGCACCCATCAAAATAAACCCGGCTTTTGCCGGGTTTTTTTATGCTCTACGAAAACATCTCATTTTTTATAGGGCGGACATGGTTCTAATATAAGACGGATACACTCTAAAGCGTATCCGGTTTAATATGCACCACCGGCCCACTCCTCGCTTACTCTCTAGGATATTTGGGCCAGAAGACTAGGCGGGGAGTGGGTGGATATGTAACTAATTAAGGCGGCTACACTCTAGCTGCCCGTTGATGGCTGCTTGATGAGCCGTGAAAAATTAATGTTTTTTAGGTCTATAGCGAAGACGTGGGCATCGTAATAAGTAGCTTTCCCCGGGTGCGCCATGACTGGCTTTTTTCAAATGCCTCTGAAATATTTTCCAGCGCGTAGTCGCTGTCAATAAGGCTACGCACAGTGCCCTTCTTCATCATATCTGCCATAGAGGCCAAATCACGACCGTCTGGTTTTACCAAAATCATGTGGCCTTTCAGGCGTTTACCAAGGGGGTTGAGGGCAGTGAGCTTGCTCAGCGCAACTGAGGCAGCGACCATGGGTGCTGGAATGGTCGAAATATAACAACCACCTTTTTTGAGCGCCGCCCTGCTTTTTGAAAGGCTTGAACGGCCAATCACATCATAGACAACATCAAAGGTATCTTGCTGGTTTTCAAAGTTTTCTTCTTTGTAATTGATGGTTTCATCTGCCCCTAAGTCGAGGCATAGGGCCGCATTGGTGGGGCCGCATACAGCGACGACTTTTGCCTTCACAGCCTTGGCGAACTGTATTGCATACGAGCCAACCCCGCCAGATGCCCCATTGATCAATATGGTTTGCTCAGGCTTTAGTTTTGCCAAATCGCGGATGGCTTGAAAGCTTGTCATGCCTGCGCACGGCATGGCGGCGGCTTGCTTGTGGCTAATCTCTGCCGGTTTTAGCGCCACAGCCGTTGCTTTGATGCTGATATACTCGGCGAAAGCGCCGAATTTGCCGCCAATAGGCTGCATACCAAAAACATCATCCCCTTGCTTAAGGCCCGTAACAGAGGCTCCAACTTTCACAATCGTGCCGGACATGTCGCTTCCCAGCGTTATGGGGAAGGGCTTTGCCAAACTGCGGAAGGGGTATAAACCGCGCATCAACAGCCAATCGCGGGGGTTAATGGAGGCGGCCTTTACCTGAACCAATATTTGGTCCTCTGCGAGTGTTGGCATTTCTATATCGGCAACATGCAGCACATCAGTGCGTCCGTACTCGGTAATTATCGCTGCTTTCATCTTTGCTTTCCTGCTGATGTATTCATTCGTTTTCCGCTATTATTACCCATGGTGCAATAACATGTGGCGTCATGCAAAAAAACTTTAGGCCTCCGCTTGAAGCATGATACACCCCGTTAACCCTGTTTGGTTTAAGGTGCGTTTTGGTAAATGCCTTGAATGGTGTTAAATGGGCTGAAATATGTCTGGGTAAAGGCTATTTCTTTTTGCTGAAAAAAAATGTGTCAAAGTAAGGCAAGCGTGTGATCCGTCAGTTTGAGTTAGTAGATTTGGTAAAGGCTTATGATCCCAATGTGGATGAAGCCATTTTAAACCGCGCATATGTTTTTGCCATGAAAGCGCACGGTAGCCAAAAACGCGCCTCTGGCGATCCGTATTTTTCCCACCCGCTGGAAGTGGCTGGCATTCTGACAGACTTGAAGCTGGACACCGATACTATTGCCACAGCCCTGTTGCATGACGTGGTGGAAGACACTGTTGCCACCATCCCCGAAATTGAAGAGTTATTTGGTAAAAAAATTGCCGAACTTGTGGATGGTGTTACCAAGCTTTCGAAATTTGAGATGCAAACAGAAAGCGCTCGGCAGGCAGAGAATTTTCGTAAGTTTTTACTCGCGATGTCTAATGATATCAGGGTGTTACTTATAAAACTGGCAGACCGCTGCCATAATATGCGCACGCTGAGTTTCATTAAGCGCCCGGAAAAAAGAAAACGCATCGCCCTTGAAACGCTGGAGATATATGCGCCGCTGGCGGAGCGTATCGGTATGCATGAATTTAAGGACGAGCTGGAGCATCTGGCGTTTGAAAACCTGGACCCTGAGGCGCTTGCAGGCATTAATGCACGGCTTGATTATTTGATTGAGGAAAGCCCCAACCTTGAAAAAGAAATGGTGGCCGCGCTAGAAGAACTTTTAAAAGCTGAGGGCATTGAGGCCCGGGTGAATAGCCGCATCAAGCGCCCCTATTCAATTTGGCGTAAAATGGAACGACAAAACACCAGCTTTGAGCAGCTTTCAGATGTTATGGCTTTCCGTATAATTGTTAAAGATATTCCTACTTGTTATCAGGGGCTGGGTATTGTGCATCAGCGGTTTCAAATGGTGCCGGGGCGTTTTAAAGACTATATCTCTATCCCCAAACGGAACTTTTACCGCTCAATTCATACAGCGGTAATGGGGCCGCACAATAACCGGTTGGAAATTCAGTTCCGCACTGATGAAATGCATGAAGAAGCTGAACTGGGTGTGGCCGCCCACTGGCAATATAAACAAAAGGCAGGCAAAGCCGAGGGCTCGCAATATATCTGGATCAGGGAATTGCTTGAAATTCTCGACGAAGCCCATGACCCTGAAGAGTTTCTAGAGCACACCAAGCTTGCCATGTTCCAAGACCAAGTTTTCTGCTTTACCCCAAAGGGGGAGCTTGTGTCCTTGCCACGAGGGTCATCTGCTGTTGATTTTGCCTATGCAGTACACTCAGAAGTGGGCAACCACTGTGTGGGCGCAAAAGTGAATGGCCGCATGGTGCCACTTCGTCATGAGCTGGAAAATGGGGACCAAGTGCAGGTTCTAACATCCGAAGGGCAGGCGCCTTCGTCGCGGTGGGAGAGCTTTGTCGTAACAGGCAAGGCGCGCTCTGCCATCCGCAGGCACATGCGGCACCAGCAAAAAGACGAATATACTAATCTGGGTAAAGCGCTGATAGAAAAAGCATGCCAGCGAAATCAGCTCGATTTCTCCTCCCGGATGATGGATGAAGTTGTTGCTGTGTTAAACTTGGGTGATGCGGACATGTTGTTTGCTCTTGTCGGGCAAGGCAGTTTGGCTGAAGAGGAAATATTGCGCGCAGCTTTCCCTGGTTTTCAACAAGATGCTCGTGCGGAGGGCTTGCCCACCATTCACCAAGACTGGGAAGAGACATCAGGCGGTTCTGTACCAATTTCAGGTATAATGCGCGAATCTGCTGTTCATTTTTCGGAATGTTGCCACCCTGTACGGGGGGATAGAATTGTTGGCATTCATGTGCCCGATAAAGGCGCGGAAATTCATACAATTGATTGCTCACAGTTAAAGCAATATGACGAAGTGCCCGATGCGTGGCTCGATCTGCGCTGGCAGAAAGAAGAAGAAGCCGATGAGGTTTTCTATACAGGCCGTCTGCGTCTTGATGTGATCAATGAGCGAGGGGCGCTTGCCTCAATTGCAGCAACTGTTTCCAAAAATGGTGGTAATGTTTCTAACCTTGTTATCTCTGATCGGGACCCGGAATTTTATGTCATGGTGATTGATGTAGAGGTGCGGGATGTGAAGCATTTGAATGATGTTGGGCGTGCGCTCAGGGTTAGCCGTGTGATTGGTCGGGTTGAAAGAGTGCTGGGATAATGAAGCGTATTTCCCAGTAAAGAGTTTCAGTAGAATTACGTAAAATTGTCTATTTCTCTTGACGTAGCCGCCTTCCGGCACTATCCGCGCATTAACAAAATTAAACACATCATAATCACGATGGGAGTGGTCAATGGACCAAGAAGCAGTTTTAAACGAGTTTCGCGCGGCAGGCGCCCTTCTTGAAGGCCATTTTAAATTATCTTCCGGTTTGCATAGCCCTGTGTATTTGCAGTGTGCAAAAGTATTGATGGACCCGGCCCGTGCAGGCCGTCTGTGTGGTGCGTTCGTTGAAAAGCTACGGGCAACAGGTGTGGAGATTGACCTTGTTGTAAGCCCGGCAATGGGCGGTGTTGTTGTTGGTTATGAAGTGGCGCGCCAACTTGGCACACTGGGTATTTTCAGCGAGCGTGTAGAGGGTGAATTTGCCTTACGTCGTGGCTTTGAAATTCCAAAAGGCGCAAAAGTATTGATGATGGAAGATATTGTCACAACGGGGTTGTCGTCACGAGAATGTATCAAAACTATAAATGACTGGGGTGGTAATGTTGTTGCTGCCGGGTGCCTTATTAACCGGTCGGGCGGTCGTGCCGAAGTAGGGGCGCCCCTTACAGCGCTAGCGACGATCGACGCGCCAACATACAAACCAGAAGACCTGCCCGCCGACTTGGTAGCTATCCCTGCTATTAAGCCGGGAAGCCGGGGGTTAAAGTCATAATAGATGTTGTTTGATCGCCGACATAAACTGACGAAATTACAAACTTTAATCGGGTGGCTTTGGCCGCGCTCTGGCTTTGCCCGTGGAGGGGCCTATATTTGGCACCGCGTTGCCCGGTTGCCCGGCACATCGCATGCCATTGCCGCGGGTTTCGCATCAGGCGCGGCTGTTTCCTTCACGCCGTTTTTAGGTGTTCATTTTTTACTGGGTTTTGCCGTGGCATGGGCGACACGTGGTAATATGGTGGCTGCCGCAATTGGTACGGCTATTGGCAACCCGTGGACATTTCCTTTTATTTTCGCCCTGACTGGGCACATTGGGTCCGCAGTCTTAGGGCAGGATGTTGCACCAGATGTGCCTGTATGGGACTGGAACGCTCTTTTTCAGGCCCCTTTTGAGTATGTGTCTGCGTTTTTCCCTATAGTTTCGCCTCTGCTCGTTGGCGGTATTCCTACGGCGATAGCTGTTTGGGTACTATTCTATTTTGCTTTAAAGGCAATGGTAGTACGGTACCGCAAAAGAAGGCAGCGCCGGATGGAGGCAAAAAGTCTCGAAATGGACTTGTTGGACAGGCCTGTGGCCAGCCGGGAAAATAAAGAGATATACGATGAGTGAGACGTTACGCCTCGGCGTTAATATTGATCATGTGGCAACAATTCGTAATGCACGGGGCATTCGTCACCCTGACCCTGTTCGCGCAGCGGCTATTGCTGTGCGTGCCGGTGCTGATGGCATTACTGCCCACTTGAGGGAAGACAGGCGGCATATATCAGATGGAGATATTGCAACGCTGACGGATGTTTTGTCTGTGCCGTTGAATTTTGAAATGGCAGCGACAGATGAAATGCTTGAAATTGCCCTGCGCCATAAACCTCATGCAGTTTGCCTTGTGCCTGAAAAACGGCAAGAACTTACGACAGAGGGCGGGCTTGATGCCGCAGGCCAGCACAACAGATTAAAGCATATTATTAGCGCGCTGACCGATTCTGGCTCTCGTGTTAGTCTCTTCATTGATGCTGACCAAGCTCAGTTGGATGCTGCTTTGTCCCTTGGTGCTCCCGTCACTGAAATTCACACCGGTCGCTACTGTGATTTGACCGGGGAAGCACGCGCTGAAGAGCTAGAGCGTATTAAAAAGGCGGTGGCTTACGGCAGTGCTGCCGGGCTTGAAATGCATGCAGGCCACGGCCTTAGTTATGCTACAGTTACTGATATTGCAGCTATTCCCGAGATTAAGGAACTTAATATTGGCCATTTCCTTATTGGCGAGGCCATTTTCCACGGGTTAGAAACGGCAATTGTTGAAATGCGCCGACTGATGGATGAAGCCCGTGCGGCTTAAGGGTAATTTATGAGTATATTGACAAAATTGGTGGGTCATACGTTTGACAAACCAAGCCTGCTGGATGAAGCCCTGACGCATCCGTCCCTTTCTGGGTCTTATAATTATCAAAGGATTGAATTTCTTGGCGACAGGGTTTTGGGCCTGTCCGTTGCTACATGGCTTTTAGAAGCCTTTCCAAGTGAAGCAGAAGGCGTTCTAAATCGCAGATTTACCTCACTTGTGCGGAAAGAAACCTTGGCAGAAATGGCGCGGAAACTTCATATCATTGACGCCTTAAAGCTTACCCCCGGCGCAGAAAGCGAAGGCACACGAGATAAAGAGGCCGTTCAGGCTGATCTGTGTGAAGCTGTCATTGGTGCCATGTATTTAGATGGCGGCTTTAAAGTCGCTGATGCTTTCATTCGCAAGCACTGGACGCCGCTGATGACAGAAGGCGCGGAAGCAGTAAAAGATTATAAAACATTGTTGCAGGAATGGTGTCAGGCGCGGGCACTGCCGTTACCCGATTATACAGTGACAGACAGGTCGGGGCCAGACCACAGCCCCTTGCTTACTATAGAAGCTTCAGTGGACGGGCAGGGCACTGCCACTGCACAAGGTGCAGCCAAGCGGCTGGCGGAACAAGCCTCTGCAAAAGAACTTTTTTATGTCCTTAAGGAAAAGAAATAATGGCTAATTTGCCAGAGAATGAAGGCGCAGAAGATACAAGCTGCGGATTTGTAGCCCTGATTGGCGCACCAAACGCCGGAAAGTCAACGCTGCTGAACCAGCTTGTTGGTGCCAAAGTCGCAATTGTGACGCATAAGGTACAAACAACACGTACGCGTATTACAGGCATTGGGATGTATGAGAAAACCCAGCTTGTTTTCATTGATACCCCCGGTATTTTTGAACCAAAACGCCGGCTTGACCGCGCCATGGTAAGTGCCGCTTGGCAAGGCTCTGCTGATGCAGAGAATACAGTGCTGCTTATTGATGCCCGTAAAGGGATCACGGCTGATGATGAGCGTATCATAAAAGCCCTGCAAAAAATTGAACGCACAGTGATTTTGGCGCTGAATAAAATCGATGGTATGCGCCGGGATAGCTTGCTTGCACTGATGGCAAAGCTGAATGAAACAGGCGTTTTTAGTGATACTTTTCTTATATCCGCGCTTAAAGGCGATGGTGTTAATGACCTGAAAGCCCATTTGGCTAGCAATGCACCTAAAGGCCCGTGGATGTACCCGGAAGACCAGCTTTCGGACACGACAATGCGCATTTTGGCCGCTGAAATCACCCGTGAAAAAGTATATCTACGCCTGCATGAAGAATTGCCATACGCAACAACGGTGGAAACTGAAAGCTGGGAAGACCGGCCTGATGGCTCTGTGCGCATTGAGCAAGTGGTGCATGTTGAGCGCGAAACCCAAAAGGGTATCGTTATTGGCAAAGGTGGCTCCATGCTGAAAAAGCTGGGCCAGATGGCGCGCGAGGAAATGGAAACGGAATTTGGCTGCCGGGTGCATCTGTTCCTGCATGTACGCACAACTGAGCGTTGGGCAGACGATAAAACCATGTATCAAGACATGGGCTTGGATTTCGTAGATTAAGCTTGAAAAAATAGCTTAAGCTTTGACCTGCTTAATGCAGGCGAGTATTCCCCCGTGGTTTTAAAGGACCCTAAATGGAGTGGCAGGACCAAGCTATAGTGTTATCTGCCACTCGGCTTGGCGAAGCTGACGCAATTCTTGAGGTCATGACCATAAATCATGGGCGTTCGCGCGGCTTTATGAAAGGCGGCTTTGGCCGTAGAAACCGGGCTAATCTACAGGCCGGTAACCACCTACAAGTGACATGGCGTTCGCGTTTGGAAACAAACCTTGGCCGCTTCACAGTTGAATTGTTGCACAGCCCTCTCGGCCAAATGATAGGCAGTGGGGCCAAGCTCTCCGCCTTGGCGGCGGTGACATCTGTGGTTGCCACAACCATGCCAGAAAATGAAGTCCATGAAAGTGCACACGCCGGACTTTTGGCCTTCATTGAATTGTTGGAACAAGAGGGCGGGAGCCCGACCATTTGGGCAAGCGCTTTAGCGCGCTTGGAACTTGGTATTTTATCAGAGCTTGGTTACGGACTTGACCTAAGAAAATGTGCCGTAATGGGGACAATAGAAGATTTAACCTTTGTGTCGCCAAAGTCGGGGTGTGCGGTCTGTACGGCTGCGGCCCAGCCCTATAAAGCCAAGCTTCTATCCCTGCCGGCTTTTCTGCTAGGAAAAAATGCAGAGCTGCCAACAATGGACGCAGCAGCAGAGGGCCTTAAACTAACAGGCTATTTCCTCGAGCGCCATGTTTGGCAAGTGGCTGGCAAAGGGCAGCCTGCCGCCCGAGAACGCTTGTTTTCCTCTCTTTTTCGGTGAGGTATACGTATGTTGCGCTGTTGCCGTCTTATTGTGGCATCATAGAACTGAATGAGATCATGAAGTGATAACCCGTAATACTCCACTAGTTAAGAGGGGGTGATCTCAGGTGAAGCAGTAGGGCAGTTAGAGGCGGTATTAGAGTTTGTGTTCAAAAGGTCCAATATTACGTAGAATTTGTTGCAAAACCTGACCTTGCTCCACATGTCCGTCTGCAATGATTGTCGATGAAGCAGTGCATAGCTAACATTGAATTCGAGCTGTAATTCTTCGATGCGTGCACTGGTTATACTCTTATATCCTGCTGTTGCTTGCCCATAATTCGTAGGCGCTGAGGTTGCGCTTATTTTTTCTAACCGACGATACCATTCAATCAGGTTATTCGCGCCAAAAGGCAGCGCTTTAATATTGACCACGATAGCTCTACCTGCTTCCAACCTAAAAGCTCTCAATTCCGGTGGGATCAGAAATATTGCATCAGTCGCAGTATTACTTTCTATCCAAGTATAGGCTTCCTTTTGAAGTGCATATTCTTCATCGCCTGTGAGTAATTTAAAGCGAATTGGGTCGTATGAAACGATCACTGCCCCCAATAAGATAATTAACAAAATAGGATTGCTGGACACTTTTGGGCTAATATTTGGCAACCATGATAGCCGAGGCTGAAAAACCCAACGGTATACTACACACGCTAATAGGCTGGCGATGATGAACACCTCTGCGCTGCCTCTTGGGCTAAATAGTTCATAATAAAAAACATTGGTTCTGGCCACAAACAGTAAGGCAACCCCACTCAGGAATAGATTGATAAGCCGCGGTGCAGTTAACTCTGTGTCGCTATAGAGAGCATGTAAAGTGCCTGCGGTGAAAATTAGAATACTGATCATCAGTGAGAACGGTGCCAAACGCCAGAAAAACAATCGTGAAACAACGTCAATGTAAACAACCGTAGTCAAAAGCGTTGCAAGCCAAATTAGTATTATGAATGCACCTTGAATAGCGTAGAGTTGGGAACGTTTCGACGAAGACACGCACGCGAACCGTGTCCATATCAGACCAAGAGTTTGCCACCCAGCAAGCGCGTAAAAGTCTATCAGGTAACTTGATGGTTTATAATGTTCTGGAACGGCAAAATCCCTAAAAAGCCATGCTGCAAGCTCAGCGTTTTCAGGGGTAATTTCTTCTGACAAAAGTGGCATAATGCCAGGAAGTAACAAGATGAAAACGAGTAAGCTTGGTAAAATAATCTGACACTGGTCTTTGAAAAAAGATGGGAAACATTTCCTCCACTCTAGTAACTGTTTACCATGCAGCAGCGTATATGTGAGGCCAAAAAAAGCCATTCCTAAAAGTAAAAAATTTGTGTGAAATAAGCCTGTTATTGCTAGGCAATATCCGACGGCCATCAAGCGGTTTTGCACAAAAAAGGCGCATGCTAAAATTAGCCCCATTGTAGGTAAGCTGGAGGCTTGCATAGAGGAGCTGAATAAAAATGTAGTTGCGGCAGTTTGCAAGCCGCCTTTAACGGTTATTAGAATAAGTAATACCAAAAAAGCTGGAATCAATCGCCGAATTTGGGCGTGCTTACCGAATTCATACATGGCCCAAAAGGCCACCAGAACACTAAGTGTATTAGCTATTGCCAAGCCCTCTGCTAGAAAGCCAACAGAATGGATGGCTGCAACAAGTACAGAGAAAGCGAGGTGGTAATGAAAAACACTATTCAACCACCGATCATTCAACAAATATTCCGGATCAACCAACCTGATACCAGGGGGTAAATATGTACCTTGATTACTGTCTGCAAAGCTAAAACCTTGAGATAATGCAGCCAGCAGAACAATTAGAAGAAGTGGCCAATGCGTGTACCAAACGCCCACCCTCTGCCTAAAGCTCAATGTATTTCTAGGTCTGGTAGTTGGGGGAAGTTCCATACCAATGGTCTCCATTAGCTACTAAGTGTTTCATTGATTTAGTACCAGTTAAGTACTGATTGTTGAAAGAAAAAATCATTTCAAATGTTTGTTCGCTAAAAGCACTATCGTAGAGAAGCAAAACAAAAACAGCTTGGAAGCTGTAAAAGCTTCTTTCAGTTCATTGCCTTAGAAAATGACTAATTTTTAAATCTGCCATTATCCGTCCTTGAAAAAAGATACCTCCAAAGGCATTATGTGAATAATGAATATTCAACCGGAAAATCTCCAAAGGGTAGGCCGTTACCTTCTAGTCGGGGTAGCACTTTTCCTTCTCGATTATGCAGTGTTCTATCTACTTCACATTCCCGGCGCTATTGAGCTACATTTGGCCCAATGGGCTGCGCGTATCACCGGCGCAATCGCCGGCTTCTATTTACACCACCAGTTTACTTTCCGCGCAGGCACTTTCTCGCTGAGTAAATTACTTGCAAAAAGATCGTTGCTTTATGGGGTTGGGTTTTTCTCTATTTTGCTAATTTCACCCGTCATCGTGTCTTTTGTGTTATCGCTTGTTGAAGGGCATCTGTTTCTCGCAAAGTTGATTAGTGAATGCCTTTTCATATGCTTGAGTTATTCGATTAATCACTATGTTTTTGTTCATGTTAATAATGATCAATCAGCGCATGAGAGTAAATGAAAACACCATGAGTAAAGTAACCCTTATTGTTCCAGTCTTCAATGAAGCTGATGTAATTGCAGACTTTTGTGCCGAATTAACAAATGTCACAAATAAGATCAGCGTAAAGAACCCAATATTTTTTGAAATACTGCTCGTTGATGATGGTTCGAGTGACAATTCCGCCGAAATTATTCAGAAAATGACAAAGGACGATGCTTTGTTTACTGGCATCTACTTCTCTAGAAACTTTGGCAAAGAAGCTGCGATGCTAGCCGGGATCGAACATGCCACTGGCGATGCCGTGATTGTAATAGACGCAGATTTTCAACATCCTGCTGAGTTAATTTCTGATATGATCAATAAGTGGCAAGAGGGCTCTCATGTTGTAGATGCAGTGAAGCGCAAACGGGCTCAAAGCTCCTTCTTAAACACCATCATGGCGTCGGCTTTCAATCACATTATGAGCGTATCAACTGGTAGGGATATGGCCGGCGCTAGTGATTTTAAGCTTTTGGATCGACAAGTTATTGATGCAATCAAAGCGATGCCGGAGAAAAATAGGTTTTTCAGAGGGCTTGTTGCATGGGTAGGCTTTGATGTCAGTCAAATTGTTTTCGATACTCAGCCCCGCCGTGCAGGAGAAAAAAAGTGGCCGTTCAGGTCTTTGCTGAATTATGCAATCAACAATATTGTCGCCTTCACCTCGCTGCCTCTAAAAATTATGGGGCTTGTTGGTTTTGTTCTGGCGCTGGGGGGAGGGGGGCTACTCCTGCAAACAATGGTCAGGTATTTTTCGGGCCACGCAGTTGAGGGTTTTACTACAGTTATTGCGATACAGCTTATTACCGGTGGGTTCATACTAATCGCCATAGGCGTTATCTCGTTGTACCTCTCAAAAATATATAACGAGATCAAAGGCCGCCCTATCTACATTACGAAGAAAATCAAAATAGACGATTCCGACAGCGTGTAGTCTTAACAAGTTGGGTAGGTTTTCCTTTCTAGAGTTTATCTGGCGGGTTTTGAATTTTAGGCGGAACTAGTCAAATACGCCATGCGTTCATAGTGTCGAGATCTAAACGCCGCTCGGGTTTGTCATTCGGTACCAGGAACAGATGTAATAGGCTGCTGCAAAGGATGTCTATTTCTAAGTTTTTGCATTGTGGTCTATCGCGTTTTGGTATGCTGGAACTGTGTTCTCAGCAATGTTTTGGGTTTTGCCTAAATAACCGCGATGAGCCCAGACCTTGTAGGGTGAGCGATAAAACCCGTCATTTTCTATTGGCTTCGCTATTATAATAAAGGAAACAGGGGCCAATATTAGAAGGCTGAAAGCGACTATAAAATACAGTTTCCGTGCAGTCATTTACCCAACTCAATCCTTCAATCGAAGATCTCTCTGATCTCATGGCGTCTTGTAGCGAAAGGCATAATTTTGCTTTCTAAGACGGGAGTACCAGTTGGGTATAGTATATTTAAAGGTCAAAGAAAATAGCGGCGGATCAAGGATGTATATACCGCAAATAAAGACCCGTGCGTTAGGCCGGTTTGGTAAGATTAGGCTCACGCAGAAAACAAATTGTGGATAACCTCAACATCTTGTAGCCATCCGCGTTTAGATGCTTATAGTCAGCCTCATGTCTATAGAGTCTGAGTTCAGTGGAAATATTGTCGAGGCCCCTTTTGGGAGCTCTTTGAGCGAACGCTATTTAGCCTACGCTTTGTCTACTATTATGTCGCGGTCATTGCCGGATGTGCGAGATGGCTTAAAGCCTGTGCACAGGCGGCTGTTGTATGCCATGCGCCTTTTAAAGCTGGACCCAAGTACCGGCTATAAAAAATGTGCGCGTGTGGTAGGCGATGTTATTGGTAAATACCACCCACACGGTGACCAATCGGTTTATGATGCCATGGTGCGGCTTGCGCAGGATTTCTCTGTGCGCTTTCCACTTGTGGACGGGCAGGGCAACTTTGGTAATATTGACGGCGATAATGCAGCCGCCATGCGGTATACCGAAGCACGCCTAACCGAAGTGGCAGCGGCCCTGATGGAAGGGCTTGATGACGACGCTGTTGATTTCCGTGAAACATATGACGGTGAAGAAGAAGAGCCGATTGTTTTTCCGGGCTGTTTCCCGAATTTGTTGGCCAATGGTTCCACTGGTATTGCCGTGGGCATGGCCACAAATATCCCACCGCATAATGTTGGTGAATTGGTGGACGGTATGCAGTTGCTTATCGAAGCACGCCGCAATGCCGAACTTGAAGTAACAACAGCGGATTTGTTGAAGCATATTCAAGGGCCAGATTTCCCAACTGGGGGGAAGATTGTTGAATCGCGCGAAAATATTCTTGCCGCCTATGAAACTGGCCGAGGTGGTTTTCGCCTGCGCGCCACATGGGAAAAAGAAGAGCTGCCGCGCGGTCTGTATAATATCATTATTACCGAAGTGCCGTATCAGGTTCAGAAATCCAAGCTGATTGAAAAAATCGCTGATCTGATTACCGATAAACGGTTGCCGATCCTTACGGATGTGCGGGACGAATCTGCGGAAGATATTCGCATTGTGCTGGAGCCTAAAAACCGCACAGTCGACGAAAAAATCCTGATGGACAGCCTGTTTAAGCTTACGGAGCTTGAAGTACGCTTCTCCTTGAACATGAATGTTATCGCAATGGACAACCGCCCTCGGGTGTTGTCGTTGAAAGAAGTGCTCGATAGCTTCCTCGATCATCAGATCGAAGTGCTTAAGCGCAAAAGCCAGTATAGACTTGATAAAATTATGCGCCGGCTGGAAATGCTGGATGGCTATCTTGTCGCTTTTCTAAATCTTGACGAAGTGATCCGTATCATTCGTGAAGAAGACGAAGTGAAGCAATGCTTGATGACAACTTTCAACCTGACGGATAATCAGGCAGAAGGCATCTTGAATATGCGGTTGCGGTCCCTCAGGAAACTGGAGGAAGTGGAACTTCGTGCAGAGCATAGTAAGCTGGAGAAAGAGGGCCGGAAAATCCGTTCTTTGTTAAAATCCCCAGAGCTTCAGTGGATTGCTGTTGGTGAAAAGCTTGTTGCGATTAAAGACAAGTTTGGCCAAGAAACAGAATTAGGCAAGCGCCGTACGCGCTTCGGTGAAGCACCCATTTCTGAGGCTGTGCCGCTTGAAGCGATGATTGAAAAAGAGCCGATCACCGTAATATGCTCTAAGCGCGGTTGGATACGAGGCCTTAAGGGCCACGCCAAGTCCGAGGAAGTGCTTAAGTATAAAGAAGGTGACGAAGAAAGATTCCGTTTCCACGCCTATACGACAGAGAAAATATTCCTGTTTGCCACCAGTGGTAAAATCTACACGCTTGGCGGCGATAAACTGCCGGGCGGGCGCGGGCACGGAGAGCCCGTGCGCCTGATGATAGATATGGAAGCCAATGACGAGGTTGTTGCCTTGTTGCCTGTTACACCGGGAGGCAAGATGTTTGTGGCGTCTTCTATCGGTAAAGGATTCATGGTTGAGGCAGATAATGCCATTGCGATGAAAAAAGGCGGCAAGCAAATATTGAATTTACCGGGCGATGCTGTTGCCACCCATTGTTTTGCTGTGAATGGGGACAGTGTGGCGGTTATTGGGGAAAACCGGAAGCTGTTGGTATTTGGCCTCGATGAGTTGCCTACAATGAACCGGGGGCAGGGTGTCGCGTTGCAGCGCTATAAAGGGTGCAGCATGGCTGATGTGACCATATTCCACCTAGCAGAAGGCCTGACGTGGCCAATGGGTGGTGCTAGCGACAGATGGCGTACAGAAACCGAGCTTGCCCCTTGGACAGGTAAACGCGGAAATGCGGGCCGTTTGCCGCCCATGGGTTTCCCACGCAATAATAAATTTAGCGGATAGATCCAGCGGCCTCTAGGGGCTTTATATATTGAAGTTAAAGGCACCACCGATATATCGGTGGTGCCTTTAATGCGATGCTCTAAATCATATCCGGCCACTCCCCGCTTACTCTCTGGCCCAACCACCCGCTAGGATACACTGTGGGGTGG
>JAESQS010000085.1 GCA_016765035.1 Kordiimonadaceae bacterium
AGAGTAAGCGGGGAGTGGGTGGATATGTAATAGGGTACGGCCTAGAACATATCCGATGTATCAGCGCGAAAACCATCAAGTTGCCCTTGCAGGCGGGCTTCGTTCAAATCCTTTTGGCGCAAGATAAGGGCTTCTGGCACATTATTTTCTTCGCCCCAGCATTCATCACCGGCATTTAAACCGTCCAGAGTTTTCTGCAAAGCTTCTTCGCTTTTGATCAGCTCATAGCCAAAAAAATGCTTGAAGAAAGCAGCTTCTGTTTTGTTGCGCTCACGGTGTTCTGCGGGTTCAAAATCATGGGAGTGATACACCACAGCACGGGGCGCATAAAGCTTGCCGTAGCCGGCACGAATAATATCATCAGCCCACACTTGGTCTTCGCCAAATTTCACGGAACGGTAGGGAATTTCCTCCCATACGGCGCGGCGCATACAGCTGTTGTTGTCGCTGTGGAAATGCAGTAGCTGCATCCATGTAGGGTCTGCTTTTTTAAATCGGTTAGGGCTTGTATCTTTTGTTAGGTACAACGGAAAATTCAGCAGCTTGGTAAAGTGCGCGTCCATATCGCGTTTGGTAAAAGGGGATGCCTCAGGCCATGCCAGATGTTTGCCAAATGCCCCAGCCGCTTCTGGGTGCTTTTCAAGGGATGTCACAATATTATACAGCCAACGGCTGTTGGCAGGCATGGCATCATGGGTGAGAAAAGCAATATAGTCACCACTGGTTAGCTCTGCGCCAAGGTTCCGAGTGCCGCCATGGTTAAAGTCTGATTGCTCAATTTGGTGGAGCCGCACTTCCGGGTATTTGGCAATGGTGGCAAGTGTATCATCGGTTGAGCCACTATCGGTAACCAGAATTTCATACGACCAAGGTGCAAGCTGGGTGGTTACTGCTTTTAAAACGCGGTCTAAAACAGGCCCTGCATTCAAGGTGGGGATCACGACAGAGGCTTTTGGCGTGCTGCTTACTGCACTGCTTCTAGCAGGAGGTGTATCTGCGCCAAATTCTGCCATCCGTTCTAGCAGGGCAGTTTCTACGGCTTTTGCAGATGCTTCCCAGCTAAAGCTGCTCACCCATTTTTGGGCGGCGCTGGCTTGTGCTTTTTGTTTGGCTGGGTCGGCTAAAAGGGCTTCCATTGCATCAGCAATGCTGGCGGGGTGCGGCGCTGCCAAGCTCACTGTATCAGCCGGGAAGATGCATTCTGTGCTTTCCCCTTGCAGTTCAACAATAGGCAAGGCGCAGGCCATCATTTCTTGGGGTACAAGCGAGTAATTGGTGGCGGAAAACACCACGCCGATGTCCGCCTGTTGGAACAAATGCGCCAATTCTTCAGGGGTGGCAACGCCGTGGTCTTTAAAAGGGAAAGGAGCCTCTTTAAATTCAAGCGGCGTACCGAAGAAATCCACAATAAAGTCAACACCGCGTTTTGCCAGCAGCTCAAGCGCAAGCATACCAAGCTCCACGGCTCGGCGTTCGGTAAAATACCGGGCGTAAAAGGCGATGCGCGGGCGTTTGTTTTTGGGGGGGTTCTTTGGTGGATGATACAGCATTGTGTCTGCCGCCAGCCAAAAGGGTCTTGCCCAACGGTCATATTTTTCCTGCATTAATTTGGCCAACCATGGGCTGGCACAAATACAGTCTATGTCTTGCTTGTAGGTTTGTTCGGCTGCGAGATAGTTTGAGCCCATCGCAAAAAAGCTGGGTTCAAAGTCCTGCACAAAATAAAAGCGGCGCTTGAAATTGGTGGCAGAAAGCGCAGGCCATACTGTCCAACAATCTGTGGCGATGATAAGATCACCGCTTGCGTCCTCAAAACGCTCATCCAGAAATTTCACATCACCTGTGAATTGTTGGAAGTGCTTGAGGATGGTATCAGCCGCCTGTTCTTCGCTTTTATGCACCGTTGGGTTGTTCAGCCATATGGTTTGCTTGTGGCCGTAATATTCCAGAAAATGCGCCATGCGGAAAATGGTCATATGGCCACCACCGCCTGCGGCAAAGTCTGGAATAATCCAATGGATATCGAGCTGCTTGCTGTTGTAATTTTTGGTGGTAGGCGCAAGGGGTTTTGGCGTAAAATCCACCATGCTGCGTAAGTCTTGGGAAAGCGGCAATTTAGCGCTTTTTACCAGTGTGCCTGAATTGTCTTCCGCCAGTTTTCCGGGCTTTGGCCGGGGTTCGCCAGCAGGTAGCCCCACTTTCAAATAATGCTTTAGTGCGCTGTCTGTGCCGGGGGTTAGCTGTAGCTGCTGCGTGTAATAGCTTTTTGTGCTGAAATCAGCAGCAGGGTCATGGCCCAGTTTTTCACCGTCCGTAATGAAATGTACCAGCGGGTTATCATCGGCCACTTCGTCGGAATGCTGCCACCTGTACCAGCGGGTGTCAAAAACAGCATTTGGTTTTGCCCCTTGCCAGAAGCCTTTGGTTATAAAATGGAAAAGCGGGCTTATTTCCATACCGTGGCAATCAACCGTATATTGTTGGTACCAAGTGGGATCAAACAGGCCGCTTTCATTGATGATCATCATGGCACGAATTAGCGCGTCACCATCGTCTCTAAATTTAAGGGCAGAGTGAAAAGCCAGCTTGCCTTCATATTGGCCGCGCTCAAGATACTGCTGCAAAGGACTAATAGTGGCCGCTGTGGGGTATTGCGCCAAGTATATCTCGTTTGAGAAATTGATTGAGGGGTCGCGGTTTTTCTTCCAGCCTTCCAAGGCGTAATGCAAGGCGGCTGGCAGCTTACTGCGGCCTGCAGCAGCGTGTTTTGTCGTGTAAAAGACAGGGTCGAAAAAGGGATTAGGCTTATAGCCCCGGCTTTCGCCTTTCAGGATATAATGCTCAACGGGTGCAAGGCCACTGTCCAGCGCATCAGGGTAGGTTTTCAGGTACCAGTCCTGCTGAAACATTGACGCGTCTATAAGGGCAGCGCTGCTTTTTTTAAGGGAAAGTGTTTTTCCCCCGAAAGTATTGAGCAGTTTCTTCATACCGACTTAGTCCTGAATACGCGTTTCACATGGTGCCCTTGATGCTACAATACTTGTCTGTAAACGCTAGGCTTGCTTTGTTATAGTGGCTTTTTTTGGTGCGGCAAGCAGGGAATGCGTTGGTTCTTGCGGCAGGAATGCCGAGGGGTACCATGGGTCGTTGTTCAGTGTATCGCCCCATTTCTCCCGCATCAATTGGCGTTCATTTGCTTCGCGTTTGGCTTTAGCTGCATCCTGCGCATCATAGCCTCGGCTGATAGATTCCAAATGATTAAAGCTGATGGCTGGCACATAGAGGTTTTTATATCCAAGTTTGCCCACTGTTAGACAGAAATCAATATCGTTGAAGGCAATAGGAAAACGGCCTGCGTCAAAGCCGCCTGCTTCACCAAAGACATCTCTGCGGCACGCTAAAAATGCCCCAATAAGCGCTGTGCAGCGGTGGGCCAGTTTGCTTCTGTCCCTGTAACCGCCCCTCTGTGGGTTTTCGCGGTAGGCCTCTTTCAGGGCGATATTTTTTTCATCAGTGATATAGCCTGCAAACTGGAGGGTACCATCTTCAAAAAACAGGCGTGCTCCAACCATGCCAACATCATCTCGGTTTAAATATCCCCGCAATATATGGTCCCACCCTGTATCAAGGGCGATGGTGTCATTGTTTAAAAATAGGAAATAATCAGCGTCGCTATTCTCTACGGCACGGTTATTCAT
The DNA here is from genome assembly GCA_016765035.1 of Kordiimonadaceae bacterium. Taxonomy (GTDB): domain Bacteria; phylum Pseudomonadota; class Alphaproteobacteria; order Sphingomonadales; family Kordiimonadaceae; genus Kordiimonas. The sequence goes on from JAESQS010000085.1 coordinate 3,699, forward strand.
TTCTGACCAATTGAACGGCGCATCATGCAACAGAACACGGATACCATCCATGCCGTCAGCTTGCTTTAGCCAGTCTTTGGTGTCTGGGTCTGTGCTGCCATTATCCATGATGATAATTTCAGTGGCCTCAGGGTGGCGAAGCGTTTTTCGCAGGCTTTCAACACATCCGCGCACCAACGCCAGAGCATCGCGCGTGGGAATGATGATGGCAAGCTTTGGCAGGTCTGGGTCTATGGGCCATTCAACCGTCAAGGCATCTGGTACAGACCCGCCATATCTATCGCTGTGTTTTTGGGGGGCAGCACCGCTTTTAATAGCACTGAAGTAGTCATTCACAGCGGAGATTGCCCCGTTTTCATCCCCGTCTTCATTCGGGGCCTTTCTTTCGGCCTTTTTTGTGCCGTTGGGGGCAGTGTCAATTTGCCAAATGGCTTCTGGAACAGGATGAAAGGCAGTTTCTCCGTGCCGGGCAAGCAGGTGCAGCCACACGGCCAAATGGTCTTCTGGTGTGCCGCTAGCGATGCCGCCCGCTTCTTCTAAGTGATGCTGCCGCACTGCATAAGCGCGGGCGTTAGCAGGCTGCTGTAAAAACAGGTCACTATCAAATGCGGCGTTGAAGACGGGATAGTCAGGCCCCCCTTGTGATGACATTATATAACTACCGTAAAATATGGATGCACCCGGGTTTTGGGCGGCATGATGCTGCACCCATTGGAGGCTTTGCGGTGATATCTGCGTATTTTCCATTAGAAAAACCACGATGTCAGCTTTGCTGTTATAGGCATAATCAGGGGCTTGCGCGACTGTGATAGTCGGTAAAGTTCCTTTGGCTTTAGGGGGCGTGTCTGCCTGATAAAATTGATGGTAGAGAGTATAATGCTCTGGGGGCATTGCAGCATATTGCTGAATGGCGGGCAGGGCCTTTTCAATGGATTCTACAGCAGCGGTTACAGGGCCTTCACTTTTGGCGGCAGCCAGTTTTTTGCTTAAATGCTGCACCAACAATGTGTGCCGTATGTGGAGGGCTGGAAATTCAATAACGGGGCAAGCAAGCGTGCCGGTTTCATGCTCGAATATAGAAAGAAAGAGGCGTGTTTTTTCAGCAATATGCTCTGGCAGATTGATTGTGTGCGCAAACCCCCAGTCTGTGTGTGTAAAATCCGCTTCTGGGGCAACATCCTCTAGCTCTGTGGTGTTGTGCGGTACATACCCTGTTTGGGATGCGCCGACAAAAGTATCATTTATGAAAAAATCCAGCATCAGGCATTTTTTAGGGTCAGCCTGATTATAGGCATGCCCCCGCACGGTGCCTGAGGTTATTTGTTCAATTTTTGCAGTGATTAAAAAGCCTGCATCATGGGTAGGTGTTTCCAGCAACTGTTGCTGTAGCCAGCCAGCACTAAAGCTGGTCTGGGCAGCATTGAATGCTTTTAGAAAACGCAGGCTTTCAGTGGCAATTTGGAGGGCCGCTATCCAGTGGCTTAGGTCACTCTCTGCCACGCGGCGCAGGCCAAAATGCCGCTTTAGGCCCCGCTGTAACAGGCTTATTTCAGTATCATTGAACCCTATATGGGCGGCATTTTTACCAAGGTGAAGCGGCAATAAAACACTACGGGCAAAAATATCTGAGCCAAGCAAGCTTTTGCAAAAGCCAAAGGCGCTGGCCCCAATATGTATGTCCACATCACCATCAAAGTCGGCTATTTGGCCGTGGCATAGCAACTGAAAAAAACGCACATCTTCTGCAGTGCATTCCTTGGGGTGTATGCTGGGCCAAATATGCATGATGCGCTTTCAGCAGCTTAATAGCTGCCATCAGCTCCATATTTCAGCATGTTAAGCAGATAGTCGCCGTAGCTGTTTCTGTAGCCACTTGCCACTTCTTCAAGTTTGGCATCATCAATGAACCCTTTGCGCCAGGATACTTCCTCTGGGCAGGCGATTTTCAGGCTTTGCCGGGCTTCAATGGTTTGTACAAATTGGCTGGCCTGCAACAGGCTATCGACAGTACCAGTGTCAAGCCATGCTGTGCCACGTTGTAGTTTTACCACGTTCAAATCACCGCGCTTCAAGTAAGCATCGTTGATGGCCGTAATTTCCAGTTCGCCGCGTGCTGAGGGCTTCACTTCTTTTGCAATATCAACCACGTCTTTGTCGTAAAAATACAGGCCTGTAACGGCTAAATTGCTTTTTGGTTCTGTGGGTTTTTCTTCAATGGAAATCGCCCGGCCATCAGCGCCCATTTCTACCACACCAAAGTCGCTTGGGTTGCCCACGGGGTAGGCAAAAACATAGGCGCCTTTTTCCACACTGCCTGCCTTCTCCAAATATTGGCTGAAACCGGCAGCGTAAAAAATATTGTCGCCTAGGGCCAAGGCTGAGGGCTGGCCGCCTACAAAATCTTCCCCAATAAGGAAGGCTTGCGCAAGGCCAGCAGGCTCTGGTTGTTCCGCATACTCAAGCGTAATGCCCCACTGGCTGCCATCGTCTAATAAATCACGGTATAACGGCAAATGCTGTGGCGAACTGATGATCAATATTTCCCGAATGCCAGCCAGCATAAGCGTGGTCAAAGGGTAATAGATCATTGGTTTATCGTAAATCGGCAGCAGCTGTTTGCTGATGGATTTTGTGATAGGGTAAAGCCGCGTGCCTAGCCCGCCTGCTAAAATGATACCCTTCATAGTCACCCCCTGAAATAGTTAAATATACAAATACATATTGATTTAATGGCTTGGCTTTTGGCCAAAATTTGTTTGTAGAGTAACGGATGTGTGTGCGTTAGCCAAGCGGCTCTTCACTCTTATCTACTTCTGCTAAAATGCGTTTCACACACGCAGCGGTGCTTCTGTGCCATGGTGGCATCGTAATACCAAAAGCACTTTCGATTTTTCGGCAATCTAGGCAACTGTTCGCTGGCCGTTTAGCCGGTGTTGGATATTCTTCAGTGGTTAGCTTGTTTAGCGTGGGCACTGGGTGCCCAAGGGTGCCGCCTACCCGGAAAATTTCCGATGCAAAACTAAACCAATCACTTTCGCCCGTGCCGGCCAAATGGTAAGTGCCAGCGTAATGGTCGTGCCAGCCGTTGTCTTCAATGCCTTCGAGTATGTGCAAGATGGCATCGGCAATATCAGGGGCATAGGTTGGGTTGCCTGTTTGGTCAGAAACCACGCCTAATGCGTCACGGTCTTTGGCCAGCGATAGCATGGTGCGGCAAAAATTCTTGCCAAAAGGGCTGTAAACCCATGCTGTTCGCAGGATGATACTGTTGGGGTTTTTGATTAAAACCGCAAGTTCTCCTGCCAGTTTGCTGCGGCCATAAGCCCCGGTGGGGGCCACACTGTCTTTTTCAGCATACGCACCGTTTTTATTGCCACTAAAAACATAATCTGTTGAAATATGGATGAAAGGCACGCCGAGTTCATCTGCAATTTGTGCAAGCACGCCAGCACCGTCGCCATTGACGGCATTTGCCGCAGCTTCATCTGTTTCCGCTGCATCAACCGCAGTATAGGCAGCCGCATTCACGATGGCTGTTGGTTCAAATGCGGTAATTGCCTTGCGCACGCTTTTGGGTTTGGTCAGGTCAAAATCTGGTCTGCCTGCTGTTACGAGTGTGATCTCGCTGCCTTGGACAGCTTCTTTCAGGGAAAGCGCAACTTGCCCTGATGCTCCTGCTACAAAAATACGCATTTATTTATCTTTCAATTCGCCTTTACGCTCCGCAGCGTGCTTTCGCAGCGGGCTCCACCACCATTCATTATCCAAATACCATTTGATGGTTTTTTCAATGCCGGTTTCAAAGTTTTCTTCTGCTTTCCAGCCAAGTTCGGTTTCAAGCTTGGTGGCATCAATGGCATAGCGCGCATCATGGCCGGGCCTATCGGTTACATAGGTTATTTGGTCAGCGTAGGGATTGTTTTTGGGTCGCACTTCATCAAGCACAGCGCAAATTCGGTTTACCACTTCAAGGTTGGTGCGTTCGTTGCGGCCCCCGACATTATATTTTTGGCCAATGCGCCCTTTGGTCAGAATAGTGAACAGGGCTTTTGCATGGTCATCTACATAGAGCCAATCGCGCACATTGCTGCCATCTCCGTAAATGGGCAAAGGTTGGCCATCTAGTGCATTCAATATCACAAGTGGGATCAGTTTTTCTGGCAAATGGTAGGGGCCATAATTGTTGGAACAATTGCTGATAACCGCAGGGAAACCATATGTTTCAACCCACGCGTTCGCCAAGTGGTCGGCAGAGGCTTTGGATGCGGAATAAGGCGAGCTTGGGTCATAGGGGGTTGTTTCTTCAAACAGGCCCTCAGCGCCAAGGCTGCCATATACTTCATCGGTGGAAACATTAAGGAAGCGGAAAGCTTCTTTGTCCGTAGGCCGCAGGCCAAGCCAGTAGGCGCGCGAGACTTCCAGTAAATTAAATGTGCCGATGATGTTGGTTTGGATAAAATCAGCGGCACCGGTGATGGAGCGGTCCACATGGCTTTCTGCGGCGAGGTGCATCACGGCATCAGGCTGATGTTTGGCAAACACATCATCTAGGGCGGCCCGGTCGCAGATATCCACTTTTTCAAATTGATAGTTAGGGCTGTCTTCAATTTCTTTCAGCGTAGACAAGTTGCCTGCGTAGGTGAGTTTGTCGAGATTGATGGCCGTATGGCCAAGGTCTTTCACCAAATGGCGGCAGACGGCAGAACCAATAAAGCCAGCACCGCCGGTTACAATAATTTTCATGGCTGATACCCTTTAACTGGTTGAATACTCAAATGGGGAAACAAAGTCTTTGAAGGCCCCTAGCTGGCTGTCTTTGCCAGACACTGTTATGGCGTCTTTGGCAACAGGCCAATCAATAGCAAGGTCTGGGTCATTAAAGGCAAGGCCGCTGTCGTGCTCAGGCGCGTAATAGCTGCTGACCTTATAGCAAAACTCGGTGTTAGGTACGAGGGTGCAAAACCCGTGCGCAAAGCCAGCAGGTACCCACAATTGCTGCCAGTTTTCGCCAGAAAGTTCGACACCTAAATGTTTGCCGTATGTTGGGGACCCTGCACGCAGGTCAACCACAACGTCAAGCACACGGCCATTGGGAACGCGTACAAGCTTGCCTTGGGCGTGCGGCGGAAGCTGAAAATGCAAGCCACGTACAACACCCACATCCTTTGAAAAGGAATGGTTATCCTGCACCAAATCAACGCCCGGTGCCACTTCGGCAAACTCCCGTGCTTTGAAGGTTTCAGAGAAATAGCCGCGATCATCCCCATGGCGTTTGGGAGTGAATAAAAAAACACCCGGTAGGGATAGTTCTTTAACTGACATTTGGTTGCCTAAATAACGTTGGTTTCAATATAGCGGTCTTTATATTAAAAGAGGGGCTATATGGAAAGACACATTTGTAGCAAAGCTCGTGAATGAGCTTTAAAACCCGGGATTATGGATGCTGGCAAAATTTTTAGGTTTGTTTAAACGGCCTGCTAAGTCTACTCGGCTTGGAAGGGTAGTTAGCCAGAAGCCGTTACGGCCCTTTGGTGCAAAATGTGCGGATGCAACAGCACTGCTAAAGGCAAAAGGCTATAGCGGCGGAAAGCTGCTGGCCTATTACCCGCGTGTGAAACAAAATCCTTTTCAGCAGATGTTATATGCTTCTGGTTTTGAAAGCGGCTTTGCGTGTTTTGACGCCCTGAGCGTTGATGACTTGCTGGCGGGGCCGAAAGGGCAGCCGCTCATTGCCCATTATCACTGGCTGTATAATGCCATGAAGGGCGCAAAAAATGCGCAGGATGCTGCGTCCATGGCATTGGTTTTTTTAGATAAAGTCCGCACACAAAAAGACGCTGGGCATACGGTTATTTGGACAGTGCATAACATACTTTCGCACAATAGTGCCTTCCCAGAGGAAGAAGCTACCCTGCGTGCTGAAATGGCCAAGCTTGCAGACCATATCCATATAATGAACCCGGACACTGTTGCTCTGTGTGCGCCTTATTATGAGGTGCCTGAGCATAAGGTCTTTCATGTGCCACACCCATCCTATTCAGGTGTTTACGGTGATTATCTGAGCAAGACAGAAGCGCGACATACGCTTGGTTTGCAGGCAGCAGACAAAGTGTTTCTTTTGTTTGGCTCTATGATGCCGCAAAAGGGCAGCTTAAGGTTTCTGGCGCAGCTTGATGCTTTGCAAGAGGCCTTGCAGGGGCGGGCGCGTATCGTGATTGCAGGCAAAGCCAATGATGAAGCGTATATGGCCAAGGTTATGCGGCTTATTGCAGGGCGAGGTGATGTACAGCTACACAGTGGGTATGTTGGCGACCAGCAGGTGCAACTGTATTTTAAAGCGGCGGATGTGGCAGTATGCCCTTATGCGCTAACTTTAAACTCCGGCGTGGTCATGACAGCGGCTAGTTTTGGTCGCCCAATTGTAGTGCCAAACGCGTTGGCTGGTATGTTGGTTGATGTTGCTCGGCAAACTGCTGCCTATGATATTGAAGATATGGATGCTTGCATTGCTGCCTGCGTGAAGGCGGTGGCTATAAGCGAGGTTGCCGATACGGAAGCTGTGCTTAGGAACTGGGCGCAAAGCCTAGCGCCTCGGCATGTTTCAAATCGTTTTTTCGATGTTTTGCGGGGTTGTCTTTAGAGGGTAAGTGAGGTGAGGCGCCCCTGAATTATAACTCCTGAATTCTACCTATAGGGCATACAAGCTTGAGCTATTTTTAGAGCCAGCCTAAGGGCATGATTAAGCAGGTGTATTTCCAAGAAAAACATAGCAAAATCTTGACCTGAGCTTGTATAATCCCGCACTATCCCTTTTCGAAAATAATCTCATGGATCGCAGGCGGTTGCTTGCACGGAAGACATAATGAAAAAAACCATTTACCCGGTGATATTATCAGGGGGCTCAGGCTCTCGCCTGTGGCCGCTTTCACGGTCCAAATACCCAAAGCAGTTTTTACCGCTGCTAGGGCATAAAAGCCTGTTTGTGCAAGCACTGGAACGGGTGGCGGAAAATTATGGTTTTGGCAAGCCGTTGGTTGTGGCCAATGAAAACCACCGTTTCATTGTCAATGAGCAAGCTGATAAGGCGGGCATTGAGTTACAGTCCGTTATCCTTGAGCCTGTTGGGCGTAATACGGCGCCTGCGGTGGCAGTGGCAGCGCTCCAAGCCGCAGAAATTGACCCAGATGCATTGCTGCTGTTTTTGGCGGCAGACCATGTGATTTTGGACACGCCCGGCTTTCATAAGGCCGTAAATGCTGCAGCTTGTGCTGCTAAAAAAGACTATCTCGCGTGTTTTGGCATGACCCCCACGCGCCCTGAAACCGGCTATGGTTATATTGCGGAAGGCGCTGAAATCGAAGGGGCTAAAGGCGCGCGCATCATTGAGGCCTTCAAGGAAAAGCCTGATGCAACAACAGCGGCTGATTATATAAAAGCTGGGCATTATAGCTGGAACAGCGGCATGTTCATGTTTGCGGCAAGCACAATATTGAAAGAGTTTGAAGCCCATCAGCCCGCTATGTTGGCTGGTGTTAAAAAGGCCCTTGCTACGGCCAAGCCAGATTTAAATTTCCTCCGGTTGGGCGAAAAGGAATTTAAGGCCGTGCCAGCAGATAGCATTGATTATGCCATTATGGAAAAAACCAGCCGCGCGGCAGTTGTGCCTGCGGAATTTGGCTGGTCTGACGTTGGCAGTTTCTCTGCTCTTGCAGCAGTACAGAAACCCGATGCAGACGGCAATGTTATGGTCGGTGACGTGCTGGCGGAAAATACTAAGAATTGTTTTGTTCACGGCAACGGCTATTTGGTTTCAACGCTTGGTGTTGAGGATTTGGTGATTGTGGCAACAGAAGATGCTGTGATGGTGTCTAAGAAAGACTGTGACCAAGATGTAAAGAAAATCGTCGAACGGTTGAAAAAAGAGAAGCGCAGCGAAGCAGAATTGCACACTGTGGTACACCGCCCTTGGGGCACATACCGCACGCTGGCACTGGCTGACCGGTACCAAGTGAAAGAAATTGAAGTATACCCCGGCAAGCGGCTGTCCTTGCAAATGCACCATCACCGGGCCGAGCATTGGGTGATTGTGGAAGGCTGTGCCACGGTAACGCGCAATGATGAAACCCACCTGATGAGCGAAAATGAGAGCATTTATTTACCGTTGGGTGCCAAGCATAGGTTGGAAAATGAAGGTAAAATCCCACTGCGGCTGATCGAAGTGCAGTCTGGCAGCTATTTGGGGGAAGATGATATTGTGCGGTTTGAAGATGATTTTAACCGCGAGAAAGATCTTTAAAGCAGACAGTAGCAACACCGGCCCACTCCCAGCTTACTCTCTGGCCCAACCATCCCACAGTGTACTCTAGCGGGTGGTTGAGTAGGGGCGTGGGCCGGAGATGCAATGTAAAGCGGCTAGTCTTCAGAGTGAGAAAAACGGGTATTGACCGTTAACCCAGAGAACGCCTAGTAACTGTTTCTTGCGTATGCTGCGGGCGGCACTACAGGAATTTTACGTGTTCTTTAATTTGCTTGGCCAGCTCAGGGTCGTCAGATGCCAATGTTAAATTCGCCATCAACCAGCCAATTTTGCTGCCGCAATCAAACCGTTCGCCGCTGAATTTATAAGCATGAAAAGGTTGTGTGCCGATGAGCTTTTCCATGGCATCAGTTAGCTGAATTTCACCGCCAGCGCCTACTTGTTTACGTGCCAAATGGTCCATCACTTCAGGCTGCAAAATATAACGGCCCACGACAGCTTCGTTTGAGGGTGCGTCTTCCGGGTGGGGTTTTTCAACCAGCCCTGTCACTTCGATTAAATCGCCATTTTGATCCCCCGGCGTTACCACACCATATTTGCTGGTGTCTTCGCGGGGTACTTCCATTGTTGCCACTAAATTGCCGCCAACTTTATTATAGGCACCAACCATTTGCTTCAGTGTGCCGGGCTTGCCTTTGATAAGGTCATCCGGCAGCGCAACAGCAAAAGGGTCCCCGTTAATGAGGTTGCGGGCGCACCAAATGGCATGACCAAGGCCGCGAGGGCGCATTTGGCGCACATAGCTGACCCGGCCTTCTTCCAGCAACATGGATCTGGCCGTTTTGAGCGCGTCTTCTTTGCCTTTTTCCCTGAGGATTGTTTCAAGCTCGTAGGCGTGGTCAAAATGATCTTCCATCACTTGCTTGTTGCGGCCGGTGACTAGAATAATCTCTTCAATGCCTGCCTCGACAGCTTCTTCAATGGCATATTGAATAAGCGGCTTGTCAACAACAGGCAGCATTTCCTTGGGGATGGCTTTTGTCGCAGGTAAAAAACGCGTGCCTAAACCAGCAACTGGCAAGATGATTTTTTTAATTGGTTTAAACATTCTTCATTCCTATTGGCTGTCGGTAGCGGCATTAAGCCTGAGAGGGTGTCTCTTGGCCAGTTAAGTTCGCTAAATATTGGCGTGTGAGTATTTTACCTTCTTCAACAGCGGGTTGGTCATAGGCGTTCACGCCCATCAAATGGGCAGTGATGATTGTTTCAAGCATAAAGGAGGCAAAAAGGCTCCCTAGGTTTTCTTCATCTACTTTGGTTGCGATAATTTCGCGGACCAAGCGGCCTTGCTTGCGTAGGCTATCCTGCGTGGCACGCGATTGGCAGGTGACCATGTCGCCAATGGTGCGGTTTGCCATATAATCAAGGCCATATCTTTTGGCTTCATTAGCATCAATCCGAGGGCCTTTACCGTAGCTTGGGATTGTAATGATTGTGTAGAATTTATCGTCAGGGCCATCCAGATACAATTGTAGCTGGCTGTGCTGGTCAACTGGCCCAACAGCCCTAATGGGTGTTGTGCCGCGCCCGTCTTTGCCCACACTTTCAGCCCATAATTGGCTGTGCCAGCGGGTGAAAGCGCGCATACTTTCCGCATAAGGCATTGTTAAAATCTGTGTGACACCCCTGGTTTGGTTCAGCGTGTGAATAAGCGCGGCCCCCACAATGGCAGCGTTATGCTCGGGGTCCTCACAGAAGGTCTGGAAAATTGATTGTGCCCCTTGGCAAAAACCAGAAACAGACAATCCGGCCACAGCAACTGGCAACATGCCCACATTGCTAAGGACACTGAAGCGCCCGCCAATATCAGTGGCATGATCTAATATGACACTGCCGAGCGTTTCGCCGTACGTACGCAAGGCGCGGTCTCCCGGCTCAGTAATGAAGGAAAAATGGTCGGCCATTGATGCGGGGTGGCTTGCGGCTTCAATCCAACTACGGCAAGCAAGGAGCTGCGCCAGTGTTTCCCCGGTGGTGCCAGATTTAGAAATGGTCAGAACATGGGTGTTGGACGGGACCAATTTACGAAATAAACTATCCAGCTCATAGGCGTCCAAACTGTCAGGCGTGTGGATGCGGGTACTGCGGCCGCTTTTAAAGCGGGCTATGGCCAGCGCCGCTTGCGCGCCAAGGCTAGAGCCGCCTGTACCAAGAATAATCAGGTCAGTGAAGGTCAGCGAAATATGGCTCGCAAGCTCCATCATTGGTGCCATGTCAGCATCCCCGGGTCGGGGGGTGATGAACGCAGGCATACCGTCCGCACAAAGCTGCTTGGCGTAAGCGGTAGCTTTTGTCAGGTTTTCCTGATATTTTTCAAGAATACCGAGCGCCGCCATCTGGCTTTCAAGGCTGGTATCCCCATAGGAAACTCTAAACATTATAGCCACCAAAATACCTGTGGGTAGCCACTGCCGAGTGTAATATTTGAATAGTTATAATCATCTGCGCTAGTTCTTGACCATTTTGCCAGTGTTTTCAATGGTAATAATCATAATCGACTGAGATTAACGTCACTTAAACCACACGTGTTGTTTATTGAGCCTAGTGGGGAATAATGGGCTGCGTCGAGGCATGGCCCTTTATTGTAGGGTTTATAAATGCGCAAGATTTTGGACTATGTAGTGTTTTTTGTGGCATTGGCGGCGCAACCAGCGAGCGCTGAAGGCCTATTTAGCTGGCATTCTGAAAACATCCAACTGCTTCAAGGCTATAAGTATCAGCCAAATTCTCTTAAGCGTACGATTGTCACTTTGGAACATGCGAACCGCTGGGCATATGGCGATTTCTTTGGGTTTATGGACCTGTCTTGGCCAGAAGGCGGTGACTTTACCTATTATATGGAATTAACACCGCGTTTAAGCCTGAGTAAAATGAGGGGGAAAAGCTTGTCAGGTGGTTTGGTGAAAGACGTGTTTCTTGCAGCAAGTTTTGAAATTCCCAAAAAGGGGACAAAACGCTATCTATATGGCGGGGCTATTGATTGGAACTTGCCGGGATTTACTTTTTTTAAAACTCTGTTCTATGTCCGGGACAACCCAACTTTTCCCGGTACGGGCTTTCAGGCGACCCTTGCTTGGAACTGCACTGTTAGGCTGGGGAAGGTCAATCTGCTTCTTGAGGGTTTTGCGGATTTAGCGACTGACGAAAGCGATGCGTATGCGGCAAACCAATTGCTGGTGCCGCGCTTCCTTTTGGATGCAGGTAGTCTTATGGGTATTGGCCCTAAACGGCTTTTTCTTGGTGTGGAATATAGCTATTGGCACAATAAGGGCGGCAAAAAAGGTGTGACAGAATCTGTTGCGCAGCTTCAAGCCAAATGGGTTTTTTAAGGGGTTAGGCAGACGATAACCCCATGGGGCAAGGCCACTGTGCATCCCATTTTATTTAAAAAATTGACTTAATTGAGTGCCTTTCGCAAAATGGGCTAACTTGTTTATAGTGCTATAAAATATGGCTTAAAGCCTTAACCACAACTACTCGGGGGAGATTGATATGTGGCAGCGTTTATTAGACTTTTGTAAAAATGGCAGGGTGATGATCATTGCTTTTGTTGCAACGAATTTCATTACTTTTGGTGTTTTTAAAAGCTTGCCACACCTTGATGGGCTGCTGATTGATTTGCAGTTTTCATACGATAAAGCAGAAGTGCTCGCCATTTTAACCTCTATCGGTGAGGCGGGCCGCGCCAGTTATGTCTGGGGTAATTTGATCGATAATGTTTACCCTTTCGCATACGGCATATTTTTTATTGGTTTTCTGTATCGCTTTTTCCCGGCCAATAAAGGGGCTTTGTTGGCGTTAGTGCCCTTGGCGCTGGCGATAATAGACATATTTGAAACCGCGCAAATTGGGGTGATGGTACGCAATTTCCCCGATATTGGTGAAACGCAGGCCATGGTATCCAGCTTGTTTACCTCCACTAAAACAGTGCTGAAATATGCATCTTTGTTGCTGGTGTTGGTTGCTGGCATCAATGCTGTACGCCTAAAAATACGGGGTTGATGGCTTTTTAGGCTTCGCATTTACCCCTCATAGTTCTAGGGGCTGGTCGTCGCTTGACTGTGGGTGCAGGGCTTTTCATACAAGAGGCTTGATCACAAGATGGCTGTTTATAAAAGAAAGCGGGTGACAGGGCGGCCCGTGGTGCTTTATTAGTTGTTTTGAACATAATGCAGCAAGATGCATTTGAGTGATGTACGGGGGACTATATATGACAAAAGCACTTTTAAGCCTTTTGGTAACCGTTGGCATGATGTGGGGCTTTTCAGCCGTTGTGCAGAGCGATAATTCTGATGGCGCGGCTGTTTATGATGGTACCGGTGTGAAACCACCAAAGGAAATGCTTTTAAAGGAAGGCATCACCATTGGCGATGTGCGCCTGCCAAAAGGAACGAGAGTAAATAATAAGAAGTCTATTATTCTTGGTAGCGGCCCAAATTCATACGGAAAAATTATTGCTACAGTCAGAGCAGACTCAGATTTAGTGATGCGGTTTTTCCTTGATAATATGCCCGGCGACGGATGGGAATTAATCAGCGAATTTAGAGCAGACGATATTACCCTGACTTTCCAAAAGCCAACCCGAGTGGTGGTTATGTTGATTGAGCGGGGAAAACGCACCACTGATATGCGGCTGACATTAACGCCGCGCAGTTGAATGCCTTAGGTTTTATTCGGTTTCGTTGGAAACCGGATATGGTCTAGTCGCCGCGTTTCTGAGATTCTGCTTTTTTGAGCGCAAGAAGCCATTTATCCACACATTGCGAGAATTGCTCTGGCTGTAACCACACTTCAAAGTCTGTTGAAGTGAGAGGCTTGCTAAAATAAAAGCCCTGTAATTCATCTTGTGGCAGCAGCGTCAGCGCGTTTATGTGGGACAGGGTTTCCACGCCTTCCGCTACAAGTTCTAAATTCAGCTCATGTGCCAGCAGGACAATGATACTACAGATTTTTTTGTCTGCTGCTGATGTGGGGGCCATCTGCACAAAAGATTGGTCCACTTTTATTTTTGAAATAGGCAGGTCTGCTATTCGGCTGAGGGACGAATGCCCAATGCCAAAATCGTCAATAACCCATTTGCAGCCAATGCTCGCAAGCTTGTTCATCCGGTCAGAAATATGTTCGACATGTTCCATCAGCGTTGATTCTGTAATTTCCAGCTCAATCAATTTCGGGTCGATATCATACTGGTCTAGCGTTTCAATTACGCGCCGTATAAAGGTGTTGGATTGTAATTGAATGGGGGAAACATTTATGGCGATCGGTACTAGGTTCAGCCCCTTTTTTTTCCAATAGTCCATTTTTTTACATGCTTCTTCCAACACCCACTGACCAATTTCAATAATGCTCAGTGATCGCTCGGCGATGGGGATAAAAATAGCTGGCGAAACTTGTTCATGTCCTGTCCATTTCCAGCGCAACAATGCTTCTGCACCGCTTAATGTAAGCGTTTCGCTGTTAATTTTTGGCTGGTAATACAGTTCAAGTTCGTTGTTTTCTACTGCTTTATTGAGCGCATTTTCCATGGAGGCAGATTGCTGCAATGTTTCACCGAGGCGCTGGTCATAATAGACAATTGTGTTTTTGCCTTTGTGTTTGGCGCGGTATAATGCGCCGTCAGCAGCCCGGAGCAAAGCCGCAGCGTCACGGGGTAATTCTTCTGGCCCCAGCAAGGCAACGCCCGAGCACCCTTTGCCGTGGAAGCTTTCGGTCCCATAATCAATTGGCTTATCAAACACACCCATCAGCTTGTTTGTCAGAATGTGGATGTCAGTTTCCTGCTCATAGCCATTGATGATGACACCAAATTCATCGCCACCAAGGCGGGCAACAATGTCGCTTTGGCGCACTTGCGCACTGAGGCGCCGAGAAAGTTCTTTTAAGAGAGTATCCCCTGCCGCATGGCCGTATGTGTCGTTGATAAGTTTAAAGTCATCAAGGTCGATAATAATCAGCGCCAGAAAATTATTGTTGCGGGCGCTTGTTTGCACGGCCAAATCCAGAGCCTGATCAAATTTTAAGCGGTTTGCAAGGCCGGTTAAGCCGTCCGAAAAGGCATATTTCACCAGCCGCTGCTCGTTTTCTTTGTGGGCTAAGCAGTAGCGTACAGACCGTTTCAGCAAGGAAGGGGTTAAGTCGCCCTTGACTAAATAGTCCGAGGCTCCTGCGTCTGCGGCTTTTTCATAAAGCGTATCATCGTCTCTGCCTGTCAGCAAAATAAGCGGTATGGGTATGTCGCGTTTCAGGAAATTCAGAATAATATCAATGCCAGTTCCAGCACCAAGGTATTGATCGATAAGGCAAATGTCGTATTCGTGCAGCTTATCAGATATTAGTTCGGGATCAGCCTCCGAGATCCATAAAAAGCTATGCTTTTCACCGGGGAAGGCCAGCTTAAAATGCCGTTTAACATTCAGGAAGTCGACTTCGTCATCATCGACTACTAAAACTCTCATCCATCGCCTTTCGGGCACATCATTTATGTTCGCCCCAATGCACGGGGTTTGGTCCTATGAGGATACCTAAAAAACCTTAACGGATCCTATAGTCGAGGGAACGTCGCAGCGGTTTTATGCTTGTTGTGGGACTGAAATATACCGAAAATGACGGATAATTTTATAGGACAGTGCGCTAATTCAGCGTAAAGATTATCGTAGGTGGGGAAGCTCACAGGGCCTTTGAAAGCAGGGGCATCGTTGGGGCATTTCTATTTTACGAACGACCCTGCCATACAGTAGATGAGCACCATTCATGGTGACTTAAGTGATTAAGGGAGATTTTGAACCATGAAGATATTGCGTGCTATTTTAGCCTGTTCCCTCTTTGCAGCACCTGTTGCAGCAGAGCAAAGCTACTTACCAGCTAATTTTGATGAAACAATCCGGGCAGGCATGGAAAAGTGGCATGCACCGGGTTTGGGTCTGGCCATTGTTAAAGATGGTAAAACTATCCTTGTAAAAGGCTACGGCCTCAAGTCTGTGGCTGGCACAGACCCTGTCAATGTAGATACTGTTTTTCAGGCTGGTTCTACCACCAAGGCTTTTGCCTCTATGGCGCTGGCGATGTTGGCAGATGAAGGTAAAATCAACTGGACTGACCCTGTAAAAAAGCACCTGCCAGAGCTTAAAATAAAAGATAAATATGTTGAAGATAACCTAACAATTGCCGAGGCCTTAACCCACATCAGCGGCTTAGCTGAGCTGAGTAATTTAAATATTTTCATCACTGAAGACTTGGTAGGCGCCGTAGATTTACTGGCTGAAACCGAGCAAGTGAACGGCTTTCGTACAACATGGAAATATAATAATACAACATTTGGCCTTGCGGGCATGGTTGTGGAGCGGGTCAGCGGTATGCCGTTTCATGAGTTTGTAACCAAACGCATTTTAAAACCCCTTGGTATGAATAATACTGTTTTGTTGGATGCTGAAGTGAAAGCCAGCAAAAACAGGGCAGAAGCGCACCATTACCATGAGGGAAAACAGTACGCTATAGACTACCCGTATCTTGAGTTCAGCCAAGCCGCAGGCATGTTAAACTCAACACCGGCCGATATGGACAAATGGCTTAAGTTTTTACTGGCGCGTGGGGTGTGGAACGGCGAACAGCTTGTGTCCGAAAAGAACCTTGCAAGTGTGTTTAAGCCCCGCGTTTTTGTGTCTGCATCGGGGGAATATCCTGCCCTTAAAGCGCATAAAAAAAATTACCTTGGCTATAGCTTGGCGTGGTTTAACCATACATACCGCGGGCATGACGTTGTTATGCATACAGGCAGTATTGCAGGTATGTCAGCCATTGCGGGTTTAATTCCTGACGAAAATATTGGTGTTTATGTCTTTATCAATAGCGACCACATCGAATATCGCCATGCTTTAATGTATAAGGTTTTTGATTTGTTGCTGGGCCTGCCAGATGAGGGTGTGGGTGAAAAAGTCTATGATATTTACCACCCTGAAAAACCAAAAGCGCCAAAACAGGCCGCCCCGAAAAAGGTGGAGGCTGTTGCTGGTAAATATGTCATGGCTGGTACATTGCCGATTGAAGTGACGGCTGTGGGCGATAAGTGGTCATTGCAGTATGGCGTACATGCTATGCCGATGGTGTTTTCTGAGAAATCTGGATACCGCCTACTGGACAAGGTGCTGCCATTTGATAAGGAAGGTGTGCCTATCACTTTTCAAGTTGATGCTGACAATAACGCAACAAGCCTACAATTTTGGGGCATGTTGTTTACGAAGAAAACAGATGATTAGATAGTATCTGTTCTAATTAGTTATAAGTGTTTTACATACATTTCCACCCGCTCCCCCTACCCAACCACCCGCTAGGATATACTGTGGGTTGGTTGGGTAGGGGGAGCGGGTGGAAATGTAACTTGTTAAGAAGTATACCCCTTAAGCTGGGGTGCCAAACAGGCGCAACCGGCTAATGCCGCCATCTGGAAATATATTGATACGCACATGGCTGATGGGGCCAAGCTTGGCAATCTCTGCTTCAAAGCTATGCTCTGCATCTGCTGTTAAAGCTTGCTGCGGCAACAGTTCATGCCAAAACTGGCTTTGCACTGGCAGGCTATCATCAGTACCCCCTTTCACTAAGGCAGCTTGCAAGGAAATGCCGCTTGGAAAATTGCCTTTGAAATAGGCAGTGTCCACAAGGATGCGCGAAATATCACCGGGGCAGCCTAGGGCTACAATGGCCCAGTCATTGCCCGGCTCGCGGCGGCGGCGGGTTTCCCAACCATCCCCCATATTTATGCCTTTGCCCTGTGCCATAATGTTAGACAGCACGCCAAAATGCTCGTTGTTGGCAACAATGCCGCGCCCGCCATTTTCCAATGCCAGCAAATCAAGCGTCTGGCTTTTGTCCACAGCATCCCAATTTACATATACGGACCCATAAACCCGCAGACGGGCAACGCCGCCATCGGGGTAAATATTGAGCCGGATGTGGGTGACGGGTGTGTCACTGTCGGCGGCAACCGTGTGGTGGCTGTTGCCCTCCAAATTGGTGGCAGGCACAAGCTCGCGCCAGTTGGCATCATCGCCCGGCACAGTGTCTTCGCTTACGCATACATCGATGGACGCTGCTGGTGGGAAGTTGCCAGTGAAATGGCTGGTATCTATGTCAAAACCTTTGACGATGCCCGGCTGGCCCAGCTTAATAATGCAATGGTCATAGCCAGTGCCACGCTTGCGGCGGCTTTCCCAGCCATCCATCCATTTGCCGTTTGTGTCGTATTTACCATCAATAAACACAGGCGGAGCCGGGTCAATCAGGCGGGCTTTGTCGGCAAAAAAATCGTCTGTGGAAAAGGTCACTTCTGCGCCGAGGCGAGCGGAGGCCAAATTAACAAGGCGGGTGAAATTTTGCTGTGTCATAATGTAGTATCCTGAAATTTAGTCGGCAAGGTCAACAAGCCGGAAATAGGCAATGCGGTTTATTTGCTCAAGTGCCATGTTAAATTCTGTTTCGCGGTCATTATTGATGCGGGCACGGAAGGCCGCGAGTATACGCTGCCTGCCAAGGCCTTTTACGGCGCTAATGAAAGGAAAGCCGAATGTGGCTTTATAGGTGGTGTTGAGGGTTTGGAATTCTTCAAATTCTTCCGGCGTGCAACGGTCCAGCCCTGCGCCTCGCTGCTCGGATGTGGATTCCACCGTTAATGCCTCCCCCACTGCAAGTTTGCCTGCGAGGTCAGGGTGCGCGCAAATTAAGGTCATTTTTGCGGGTTCATCGGCGGCATTCAAGGTGGCTATCATGGCTGAGTGCAAGCCGTTTACCGTATCAAGGTTGTTGCCTTTTTGCGCTGCATAGGCCCCTGTTGCAATCCAAAGGGAATGTTCATATATCCCGCCGTATATTTCCAAAAAAGCATCACTTTTTTGCATACTTGGTTTTGTTGTAAAAAGGGCGTCACTCATGATGCGGCTCCTTTGTAGGGGTGTTCTTCGTGCCAATGGCGGGCAATGTCGATGCGCCGGGCAAACCACACACTTTCATGGGCTTTGGCATAATCCAGAAACCGCTCCAGCGCCTGTATGCGCCCGGGCCGGCCTATGATGCGACAATGCAAGCCAATAGAAAGCATTTTGGGAGCAGTTTCCCCTTCTTCATACAGGGTATCAAAGGCATCTTTCAAATAGGTAAAAAACTGGTCGCCACTGTTGAACCCCTGCGCCGTTGCAAAGCGCATATCGTTGGTATCAAGCGTGTAGGGCACAATCAGTTGGGCTTTGCCATCCACATCACGCCAGAAAGGCAAATCATCGCTATAATCATCTGCGTCGTATAAAAAGCCGCCGTCTTCTGCAACCAGTTTGCCTGTATTGGGGCTGGTGCGGCCTGTGTACCAGCCAAGGGGGCGTTCGCCGGTGATGGCTTCAATAATCTGAATGGCTTCGGCCATATGTGCGCGCTCGGTTTCAATATCAATGTCTTGATAGTTGATCCAGCGTAGGCCGTGGCTGCATATTTCATGCCCGGCTTCCTTGCAGGCATTGGCAATATCAGGATGCCGCTTCAGGGCCATTGCCACGGCAAATACCGTGATAGGAATGTTATATTTTTTGAACAGGCGTAGCAAACGCCAAATGCCTGCGCGGCTGCCGTATTCATAGAGGGATTCCATACTCATGTGGCGGCCTGCAACAGGGGCTGCACCAATGATTTCTGACAGGAACACTTCCGAGCTTGCATCCCCATGTAAAACGCAGTTTTCGCCGCCTTCTTCATAGTTCATAACAAACTGCACCGCGATGCGCGCCTTGTTTGGCCAGTTCGCGTGCGGCGGGGTTGCTCCGTAGCCAACCATGTCGCGGGGGTATGTATTGTCCATCCTTCAAGTCCTTTAACCAAACGCCTACTATGATTGTTACATCTCTGGCGCTATGGGGTGGCTTAGCCGCCTAAAATAGAGTGCAGGTCTTGCCTTGTGTCTTTGGTGTCAAATTTCAGGAGCGCTTCAAGGGACGCCATATGCTCGGCCATAATCTGCCGGGCTGTTTCAAGGTCTTTATTTTCAAGGGCATCAACAAGGCGTTCGTGTTCGCCCCCTTTGCAGCTTGTAGGCGCACTTTGATTGCCGTAAAGCGCTAAAATTAACGATGAGCGGAACACTAGTAGGTCCAAAAATTCGCTCATTGGGGCATTTTGGGCAGCCCGGCCCAGTACAATATGAAACTCACCAGAAAGCCGTATCCAAAGCGGCGTGTCACCGTCCAGCAGGGCTTGCTGCTCGCGTTCCAAGTGGGCGCGTAACGCCTTAATAGAGGCTTTGTTTGCGCGCTCCATCGCTTGTTTCAGAAGCGCATTTTCCATAATAGTACGCGCTTCAAAAATTTCGTGGGCTTCGCTGGGGGAAGGGCTTGCAACAGCAGCACCTTTGTTTTTCTCCAACGTGATAATATTGTCTTTGGATAGCAGTAGAAAAGCGCGCCGTATTAAGTTGCGGCTTACACCAAAAACCTCGCAAAGGGCTTCTTCTGTCAGCTTAGTGCCGGGGGCAAGGCGCTGCTCAAGCACCTTGTCACGGATGCGATCACAGATATCAACTTCTGTTAGTTTAATTGTTTTACTCATGCTGGGTTTGCCTGCTGGCCTGTGGGGTCATAGCTGTTGAAGAGTGTGGAATATTGCGTGATCGCGTAATATTGTCAACAATTTAGTAAAAAATTGTTCATCATTATCTTTACAAATAGTTCATAATCAGTCACTTTATCGTATGGGCGGCTTGCATATCTACCATTAGTTGCGTATATCGCGTGCAGGTTAGGGTCCTGACCTTGGGCCTCCAAACTAAAGAGGGAATATAATGGGACGGTTAACAACCCATGTGCTGGACACCGCGAACGGGTGCCCAGGCGAAGGCATAAGTATTAAGCTTTTTAAAGTGGATGCAGGTGGTGGCGTCACGTTGCTGAAATCTGCGACGACAAATAGCGATGGCCGTGTGGATGGCCCCTTGCTTGATGGCGCAGACTTTACCATAGGCACCTATATGCTGGAATTCGCCGCCGGAGAGTATTTCCGGGCGCGCGGCACCGAACTGGCGGAGCCTGCCTTTTTGGATGTGGTGCCAATCCGGTTTGGTATTGCCGATGCAGACGCACATTATCATGTGCCGCTTCTGCTCTCTCCCTACAGCTATAGCACCTACCGCGGCAGTTAGAGGGACGAAGACGATATGGCAACAACACTTCGCTTTATGCTGGATGGCCGGGTTCATGAAGTTTCAAACGCGGACCCTACTGAAACGCTTTTAAATTACCTGCGGTATGAAATGGCCCGTACGGGTACCAAAGAAGGCTGTGCAGAAGGGGACTGCGGGGCCTGCACGGTTGTGGTTGGTGACTTGAAAAATGGCACTGTCCAATATCAGGCAGTGAATGCCTGCATCCTGTTTCTGCCAACATTAGACGGCAAAGAACTGCTGACAGTTGAAAGCCTGAAAGGCAAAGACGGGGGTTTGCATCCGGTACAGGAAGCCCTTGTAGAAACCCATGGCTCGCAGTGCGGCTTTTGCACGCCGGGTTTTGTCATGTCGCTTTATGCGCTGTATCTGGAAGGGCCTGAGGGCCTGAGTAAAGGCAAAATTGAAGATGCGCTTGCCGGAAACCTGTGCCGCTGCACAGGCTATGGCCCTATTATAGATGCTGCCTACCGTATGTTTGAAATAGGCGCAGATGCCCTGCCTGATGTGGCCTCAAAGGTTGCTGCACTGCAAGGCATTGCTCGTACTGATACGCTGGCTTTGTCTGGTATTAGCAAGCTTACAGGTGCTGAAAAGCAATATTATGCACCTGTAACGCTGGATGCGCTTGCTGCACTCTATCAAGCAAACCCAGATGCAATCCTTCTTGCTGGCGGCACTGATGTTGGGCTGTGGGTCACTAAAATGCATAAAGAGCTGCAAAAAGTGATTTATCTGGGCGGCGTTGATGCCTTACAGCATATTACAGAGACTGAAGATACACTTGAAATAGGCGCAGGTGTAAGCTTTACCGATGCGGCAAAATTGTTGGGTGAGTATTACCCAGACTTTGGTGAGATTATCCGCAGGCTTGGCTCAACACAAATTCGTAACAGCGGCACTATTGGCGGCAATATAGCGAATGGCTCGCCCATCGGGGATAGTCCGCCAGCCCTTATTGCCGCGGGGGCTATGCTGGTGCTGCAAAAGGGCAAAACCGAGCGCACAGTAAAGCTGGAAGAGTATTTTATCGCGTATGGCAAGCAGGACCGGGCAGAGGGGGAATTTATCAGTAAAATTCTGGTGCCGAAGCCTGCCCCTAATGCAGAGTATCGCGCTTATAAACTTTCCAAACGGTTTGATCAGGATATTTCAGCAGTGTGCGCGGCTTTTAATATAGAGCTGGACGGTGCGAAAATAACCAAGGCACGACTGGCCTATGGGGGCATGGCAGCGACACCAAAACGAGCTTGCCACACAGAGGCCGCAATTGTTGGCCAAACATGGTCTGAAACAACAGTTCAAAAAGCAATGCAAGCCATGAAACAAGATTTTACACCGCTTACTGATATGCGTGCCTCGGCAGAGTACCGGATGCTTGCTGCGCAAAATCTGTTGCTAAAATTCTATGCGGAAACATCGGGCGGTGGTGCCGTACGCGTTTTGGATGAAAAGGAGTTGGCGCATGTTGGCTGATGATGTTTCCCCTGCCACGTCAGACATTAAGGGCGCTGTGCATACGGATGTTCGCCAAGATAGCGCGCACAAACA
>JAESQS010000086.1 GCA_016765035.1 Kordiimonadaceae bacterium
AAGGCCTTGTATGCCCTAAACCAGAATGCGCGTTTTACGTCTATCCTTCCATTGCTGGCTGCTTGGGCAAAAGCACGCCAAAGGGCAAAGTCATTGAAACCGATGAAGATTTTGTCACGTATATATTGGAAGAATACGGCGTTGCAGCGGTACACGGTGAAGCCTTTGGTCTTAGCCCGCACTTTCGGGTATCTTACGCCACATCCAATGAAGCTCTTATCGAAGCTTGCACGCGCATCCAAGATGCCTGTTCGAAGCTAAAATAACTGACGTCGCCTTCTGCACACTGCTGCATAAGGCACCTGCCAAAAACCAGCTCTGCATTCCCGGCAAACCGGGGATGCAGAAGCTCTCAGTAGAACGTATCCGCTGTAGTCAGCAACACATCCTTCCCTCCATACCCAAACCAGCGCCGGTAAATCTATCACTAGCTTATGTTTACTGTTGTGAACCTCAGCCCTTTAACGTGATAAAATGACGCAGTCGCAACTTGGTCCCTTGCTAGCGCGAAAAGAGCGTGCTAAATATAATGAATATTAATACTCATTCGCAAAAATAGGGCTAGCGATGAACGCGATCTCAAGTACGGCGGTTTCGCTTGATACATTATCTCCCGGGGCCTGCGGCACAATTGCAGCCCTTGGCGGCACCGCCAATAACGATATGGTTGATCGCCTTCGGGAAATTGGCTTTGCTGAAGGCCTTGATGTGGAATTTTTGCACCAAAGCCCCTTTGGTAAAGACCCAATCGCTGTACGAGTTGGCGACATGACAGTTGCCCTTCGCCGCGCAGAAGCCACTTTAATCAAGGTAAATATCGTATGAGTTCACCATCTTTGGTGGCTGTTGTTGGTAACCCTAACTGCGGTAAATCAGCCCTTTTCAATGCCTTAACCGGTTTGCGCCAAAAAGTTGCCAACTATCCCGGCGCAACAGTTGAGCGCCGCACAGGTGCCCTTATGGGCAGAGACGGCATTGAACTTATTGACTTGCCCGGCACATATAGCCTTACACCGCGAAGCCCCGACGAAGCTGTCACTTTTGAAGTGCTGTCAGGGAAACATGATGTCGAACAAAAACCAGCGGCCATCCTCTGCGTTGTGGACGCCACCAATTTAGCGCAGCACCTTCGGTTTGTGCTTGAATTGAAAGCGCTGGACCTGCCCATTGTTGTTGCTATGAACATGATGGACCTTGCTGCCCGCGAGCGCATTTCAATCGATGTCTCGCTTTTATCAACCCGGCTAGGGGTGCCAGTTGTTGAAACAATTGCGGTACGGAAAAAGGGCCTGACGGAACTAACCGACAAAGTCATATCGTCTTTCAATGCCCCCACAAATTTAAATATCGACTATGGTGACACCATAAAGCTGCGCCAAAAAGCCGCTCGAAAAATTGCCAATGAAGTTACTTTATCAGAAGGCATAGGCCACAAAAGCACCCGCGTGCTGGACAGCTTTTTGCTACACCCGCTTTTGGGGCCAGTCATTTTGTTCAGCCTGCTGTTTTTGATGTTTCAAGCAGTGTTTTCGTGGGCGGAAGCACCCATGGGCGTTATTGATACAGGTATCGGGGCCTTACAGGGTATTTTCTCGAATCTTCTCAGCGATGGGCTGTTGCTCAGTTTTCTAAATGACGGCATTTTGGCTGGTGTGGGTTCTGTGGTTATATTCCTGCCGCAGATCATTGTGCTTTTCTTTTGCATTCTAATTTTAGAATCAACGGGTTACATGGCCCGCGCTGCCTTTTTAATGGACAGAATAATGGCTTCTGTGGGCCTGAATGGCAGAGCGTTTATTCCTCTACTTTCCAGTTTCGCCTGTGCCATTCCCGGCATTATGGCAGCCCGTTCCATTGCCAATGAAAAAGACCGGCTTACGACCATATTGATAGCGCCTCTCATGACATGCGCCGCGCGCTTGCCCGTCTATACCGTGATTATTGCGGCTTTCATTCCCAATGATACTGTTGGTGGCTTTGGGCTACAGGGCCTTGTTATGTTTAGCCTCTATCTTGCAGGAATTTTGGCGGCGTTAGCGGCAGCGGCCATTCTGAAGCGTACGGTAACCCAAGGCCCGTCTGACACCTTCATTCTTGAGCTGCCTAAGTATCAAGTACCAAACCCACGCTATGTTTTCTCAGGGCTTTATGAGCGTGCGGGCCTTTTCCTAAAGCGCGCTGGCACGATTATTTTGGCATCCACCATCATTTTGTGGGCCCTTACCTTATACCCTGAACCACCGGTTGGTGCAGACCGCCCCGACGTTGCCTATAGCTTTGTTGGTATCATTGGCGGGTGGCTTGAAGTGATCTTTGCCCCCATTGGCTTTAACTGGGAAATTTCAGCGGCCCTTGTGCCGGGCATGGCAGCGCGTGAAGTGGCTATCGCAGCCCTTGGCACAGTTTATTCTCTGTCAGGCAGCGAAGAAATGATCGAAGCAGGCCTTGTTTCCATGTTGCATTCTGCATGGTCGTTGCCAACTGCGCTATCCTTCCTGACGTGGTTTATATTTGCCCCACAATGCCTTTCAACACTGGCGGTTACCAAACGTGAAACTGGCGGCTGGAAATGGCCGCTGTTTATGATGGGGTATTTGTTTGCATTGGCCTACGGCGCTTCCTTCATCGTGTTCCAAACTGCAAGCGCGCTTCTTTAAATCATATTCGATTTATTAGTAACAGAGCCTTTCTCGGCGAGCAGCTCAATACATGAAAAACCCCTAATTCTGGTGCTAAAATCATACTATCCTGCCTTGCTGCCCGGTGGCTATTCCTTTACAACGGAGGGAAATCAGCTTTAAAAACGGGGGACTATCCATGAAAAATCTATTCGTAAGCGTGTCACTTTTGGCTCTTGCAGCCTGCGGAGAGCAAGCAACACAAGAAACCACAACAGAGAGAAATTATGCTGCCGATGCTGCGCGCCTTGCGCAATCAACTCTCATTGTAGACACGCATATTGATGTACCTTACCGGCTCGGCGAAGGCTGGGTAGATGTGTCTATCAGCTCCCCCGGCGGGGACTTTGACCACCCTCGCGCAGTGGCAGGCGGCCTGAGCGCGCCTTTCTTGTCCATTTACACACCCGCGATATTTGACGGTACGCCAAAGTCTAAAGAACATGCGGAAAGCATGATTGCTCTCGTAGAGCGCATGGTGACTGAAGCACCAGAGAAATTTGTTGTCACCAAAACAACAGCAGAAGTAGAAGCTGCCTTTGCTGCTGGCAAAATGGCATTACCCCTTGGTATGGAAAATGGTGCGCCCGTTTCTGGTGACCTTGCTAATCTGGATTATTTCTTTGAACGCGGCATTCGGTACATCACGCTGACCCATTCAAAAGCCAACCATATTTCTGATAGTTCCTATGATAAAAACCGTAAATGGAACGGCCTGTCTGACTTCGGGAAAACCGTTGTAAAACGCATGAATGAACTAGGCATTATGGTTGATATCAGCCATGTGTCAGACGAAGCATTCTGGCAAGCTATTAAAATAAGCGCTACGCCAATCATTGCATCCCACTCATCAGCACGCCACTTTACACCGGGCTTTGAGCGCAACATGTCTGACGACATGATCAAAGAGTTGGGCAAAAATGGCGGCGTCATTATGATCAATTATGGCTCTGGTTTCCTAACAAAAGCTGCCAACCAATATTTAGGGGGGCGGACTACAGCCTATGCAGCCTACTTAGAAGAAAAAGGCATTGAAGAAACGATTGCCATCAAAAAAGCGTTTCGTACTGAATATTTAGAAAACCACCCATACCCATATGCAGACATTAGCGATGTGCTTGACCATATCGACCATGTAGTAAAAATAGCAGGCATTGATGCTGTTGGCATTGGCTCTGACTATGATGGAGTAGGCGATTCTCTACCGACCGGATTGAAAGATGTTTCTTCCTTCACCGGTCTTATCGAAGGGCTGCTAAAGCGCGGTTATTCTGATGCTGATGTCATCAAAATCATGTCAGGCAACATCATGCGCGTTTGGAAGCAGGTTGAAGCCTACGCATCCGAACACGGCTAAAAGCCCCTATCCAGTAGCTCAAAATGGGTTCTTAGATGCCCCTTACCTCCTTCCCTGCACAAATTTGCAAGGGAAGGTACCAAGGGGCATGTGCTGCTAGGGCCAGCAAGTGCGGGTAGTGTCAGCGACAACTACTTGAAGACACTGTGAAATATTTGTGCAAAATATACGAAGCGAAAAATATACTGAGGGACCAAAACAATAAAGCCCTCAGGAGCACAAGAAGGTTACATGGTCAGCAAACATATCATCAATTGGTTTGAGCTCGCTGTCGTTGCGCTTTTAACCTTGATAGCCACCGCCGGCTCTCTTTCATATGGGTGGGCTTCTCTTATTGGCCTAATGCACACGCTCTTTCTGATTGGCCTATTTGTTTGCACTCGTGCCTTTATCGCCCCCCTTAACCAAACGATCGCGCATCTTTTATTTACCGCTGCGGTGCTGGTCCTTATCGTAGAAATACTCATTCAGCAGACTTTTGGCCTGCATCTAAATTTATTCATTTTATCGCTGGTTTTACAGCCCGATGCCAGCGGGCATATTGGCGTTTCCTTGCCTCTTCTTGCGCTTGCAGCAATTGGGGGGTCAGCTATAGCATTCTTTACTGCGGTAAAAATAAACGGCACAGGGCCAACTATCAATTTACGAAAAACGGCTGGCTTGGTTTTGGCTGTTGGTTGTGCAGCGCAGGTGGGACATGCCGTGCTTTATTTCGAAGGCAAAGCAAATGTTATGGCCATGCGCCGCAGCTTGCCTTTCTTTTACGCGCCTCACCCCTACCATATAAAAACTGCGCTTACGCCCATCCTAGGGTCCAACGGGGAAAACCCCTTTGCTGCGCAGCCCCCCGCAAAGACTATGGCAATACCGCGCGCGCCATTGCCAACATTTAATAGCCACAAGAATATACTCTTGATTGTTGCCGACAGCCTGCGGTCTACCGACATAGCGAAAAACCCAGCCCTTACGCCAAACATCGTAAAGTGGGCAAAAAGCGGCTGGCTAAATCTTGACCACTACAGTGTTTCTAACTGCACACATTTCAGCATGTATAGTTTGTTGACTGGCGTGTTGCCATCGAACTTCAGCCGAGCAGTTGAGCGCAAGCAAAGCGCTGGAATGTTCCCTGCCTTCGAAGCAAATGGGTATAAAACCAGCACCAGTGAAGCGGCCAGCCTTGATTGGTATGGTTTGCCTCAAGCCATTTTTCCAGAAAGCACCCATAGGACAATAGAAGACCTTGAGGATGCAGGGCTGGCAGACCAAAGTGTTTCAGACAATACAGTGAATATTTTGGAAAAGGCACACAACCAAAACACACCTTTTTTTCACCTCGCGTATTATTTTGGAATGCATTTCCCCTACTCTGGCCAGTTGAACGCTGACACCTTGAGCACTGGCACCTTGAGCACTGGCACCTTGAGCACTGGCGAATTACGTACTGACATTGTTATCGGCTCAAATGAAGGTCACCAAAGTTATCTGGCAGCCATTCAGCGGTTTGATACCCAGTTCGGCCATCTTATGGCTTCCTTACAAGCAAAAGACTTGCTTGACGACACATTGGTTATTCTCACGTCTGATCATGGGGATGAAATTGGGGAAAATGGCGTTATAGGCCATGCCTCAAAACTGACAGATGCGCAGGTTCGCGTGCCGTTGTTAGTGATTGGTGCGGGGCAAAAAAAGCCACCGTCTCTGCGGAGCCATACCGACCTTTTACCGTATTTAACAACGCTTTTATCCGGTAAAAAGTCTAATGAGCCTGACGACGCGCCAATTGTATTGGCCAATTGCAGCTATGAATATCCTGACGGCTTTGCCCTGATTGATGAGAAGGGTCGCTTTGATTTCACTTATGATGATGGCTATCTAACACCTATGCTGTCGCCTAATGGCGTAGCCCCTGCCCCAAAAAACCAACTATCAGCCTTACGCAAACTCACCACAGCCCTCGCCAAAAGCCATCACTAAACTGCGCTGAAAACCAGTGCGACGCCCACAGGAAAAACTCAAAAAAAAGGAGTTAACTGCCTTCGCGGTTAACTCCTTTTTACACAATTATTTCAATGGTTTATTCAGGGCTATTAAACCCAAGAACTGTTTTAATTTCGAGGAAGTCCGCCAAGCCATGATCGCCCCACTCACGCCCGTTACCAGATTGTTTATACCCGCCGAATGGGGAGGATATATCCCCCCGTGCGCCATTAATATACACCATGCCCGTACGCAATTTTGCCGCCACTTTACGCGCGCGTTCAGGGTCAGCAGACTGCACTGCCCCTGAAAGGCCGTAAGGGCTGTCATTTGCTATACGGATTGCTTCTTCTTCATTGTCATACCCAATGATAGACAGGACCGGGCCAAAAATTTCTTCGTTCGCGATCGTCATTTCAGGAGTTACATCTGCGAAGACTGTAGGTTTGACAAAATATCCTTTGTCTAAGCCTTCTGGCCTGCCTGCCCCCCCTTCAATAAGCCGGGCTCCTTCATCAATTCCCACCTGAATAAGATTACTTACTTTTTCATATTATGTGCTGTTGGCAAGCGGCCCCATAGTCGTAGCCGCATCGTTCGGCATCCCTGTTACAACGGTCGCTGCAATACGGCCTGCAATTTCCGCCGCTTCGTCCATACGGTCAGCAGGCACCAGCATACGACTTAGCAGCGTGCAGGTTTGGCCTGTGTTGCGCATAACAGACTCGGTTTCGCGGGTGATTACTTTTTCAAAATCGGCATCATCCAAAAGAATATTGGCTGATTTACCGCCCAGTTCTTGCACCACACGCTTAATGGTAGGCGCAGCATCTGCCTGCACGGCGGCCCCCATACGGGTTGAGCCTGTTACTGACATCATCTGAACAGCAGGATGACGGGACATGGCTTCGCCAACAGGCAAGCCTTCTCCGTAAACAACATTAAACACGCCAGCAGGTACGCCAGCGGCCTCCATAATTTCAGTGAATAATTGACAGCTGTAGGGCGAAATTTCGCTCGGCTTTAAAACCATGGTGCAGCCTGTAGCAATGGCAGGAGCCACTTTGCAGGCAATTTGGTTTACAGGCCAATTCCACGGGGTGATCATGCCAACAACCCCAATCGGTTCTTTGACAATGCGTGTTGTGCCGCGATCTTCGTGAAAGCTATACGCCTTCAGGGCTTTTACAATCGCTGCAATATGGCCCAAGCCAGAAGGGGCCTGCGCTGCAGCAGAAAGGCCGGCCGGCGCGCCCATTTCCTCGGTGATGGCTGCGGCCATTTCAGGCAGGCGCTTTTTATATTCTTCTGCAATAGCATTCAGCAGCTCAAGGCGCTCTGCAACCGTAGAGAAAGCAAACGTTTCAAAAGCTTTGTCCGCAGCATCTACAGCAAGGCCAACATCAGCAGCCGTACCAAGGATCATTTCACCAGATTTTTCCTCAGTGGCTGGGTTGATTATATCACGTACTGTAAAGCTGGATGGTTTAACCCATTCGCCGCCAATATAATGTTTATGTAGAGTACGCATATTAGTCTCCTGATGCCACTTAGAAGGGGGATTATTACAGGGATACAACTCCCTAAATTAGGCCGTCACGATGCGGTGCTTTGCTCGCGCTGACAAGTAAATTAATCATAGCTAACCAGAAAGATATTCTGCCGTGCTACGCAAGGTATTACCCCCCTCATGCCGATTACATGCTAATGGCCCATGTAGGCTGCCGTCCTGCTCGCCCGAGAACATAGTATCTCGAAGATAAGCTTTCGTTAAAAATTTAGCATCGACACAATAATCACAAAAACTTGTTCCCCCATGATGTTCATTGGCTTGACTATCACGCTCTCTCGCCCTGTATTACGAGCACCGATTGAACAGTACTCATGTTGGAAATTCTTATGAACCAATCAGCACCTGTCATATTTTATGGAAGCCCGCTTTCTTTATACTCTGGGAAAGCACGAAGTTATTTGCGCAAAAGCGGTATTCCCTATGAAGAACGCTTGGCAAGCCATCCGGATTTCTTTCAGAAGATCGTGCCACAAATTGGGCGCTTTGTTATTCCAGTTGTTCAAACACCGGCGGGTGATTTGGTGCAAGATACCACAGAGATTATTGACCACTTTGAAGACACCACTGATGCACCGTCCGTATATCCAGAAAGCCCCAAGCAAAAAATTACGGCCCTGATCCTAGAGATGTTTGGAGACGAAGGGCTGATCCGCCCGGCCATGCATTACCGCTGGAATTTTGATGAAGACAACAAAGACTTTATCGCCTTGGAATTCGGCCGAATTTTCAATCCAACGGGGACAGATGAAGAAGCGCGGGAAATTGCCAAAGCCCCTATGGCCCGCATGAAAGCCTTGTTAACACCTTTAGGTGTTATGCCCGATAATTTTGCAGTTATCGAAGCAGGCTATGCAGAGTTGCTCGCGGCACTAAACACGCATTTCACCCAAAACCCCTATATATTTGGTGGCAAGCCGTCGATTGCGGATTATGGCCTCTATGCGCCCCTATATGCTCACCTCGCCCGAGACCCTGCCCCCAGTATACTGATGAAGAAAACCGCAAACCGGGTGTGGCGCTGGGTTGAACGCATGACAGCCGCTGATATGGATAAACCAGAATTTCCTGACATGGCAGACACGTATCTCGATAATGATGAAATTGCCGAGACATTACTGCCTGTGCTTTCATTGGTCGGCACAGACCATGGCCCAGAATTGAAAGCACTTGTTGCCTTCATGAATGACTGGCTCGACAAGAACCCCACCATAGAAAGCGGTGCAAAGATAGTGCCTGACCCGGAGAAAAGGTCTCTAGGTTCAATGTGCATCACCATTCGCGGCCAACAGTTTACCGTTATGGCCCGGCATTACACCCTTTGGATGTTGCAACGTGTGCAAGATGCTTTCGATGGGCTTACGGCCAGCGAGCAGCAAGACGTGTTGCTGCTGCTGGAAAAAACCGGGCTTGGGTATCTTATCACAGAGCGCTGCACTCGGCGCATTAACCGAGAGGGCTACTCTGAAGTCTGGGGCGAAAAGCGGACCTAGCGCCCTCAAATAGCACCCACAGCCCCGAACACCCTGCCCAGCCCGCCTTGTTGCCTCTCAGTGACCACCTTACGGCAAGCGGGCTGGACAAGCAGGCCCCCGTAGCCTAGATGTGATCTCAAGATAATCGGCACACAGCGCATCCTCAGCACTCACTATTCTGCCCGTAATATAAAAACTTTCCTTGCATTTTTAATGATATTCATTAATATGATAAATGATTAGGGAAGAGTAGTCATAATTTTAGCAGGGCCTTGAATGAGCGTACCCACCGAAGGAAAAACCAAAAAAGCAGAAGCTACCCGTACTCTTCTTATCGAAGCAGCAGAGCGGCTTATTGCACAAAAAGGGTTGGAGAATGTTTCCACACGGGAAATATTGCAAGAAGCAGGACAGAAGAACCAGTCTGCCCTCCAATATCATTTTGGCTCTAAGGGCGGGTTAATAGGCGCTACGATTAACGAGCGCACGCTTCAGCTTGACTCGCGGCGCTTGGAATTACTCAACGCAATTGAAGGCAAACCAACGCTTCGGCAAATAATCAAAGTAATAGTCAGGCCACTTCTTGAACTTATCCGCAATGATGCGGCTGGGAAAAATTACTTGATATTCCTTAGTCAGGCCATCACTCGACCAAACTGGGATTTAGCCAAAATTATTGAAGACTTTAATATTGTCGGGCTTGGGCGCTCCTACACTCTCTACGACGAGGCGCTGCCACACTTGAGCGAAGAAGACCGCACCATGCGTAAACAAATTGGCTTTGACCTAGCCATTTTAACATTAAAGCGCTGGTGTATGGGGGAAGAAAAGATAAATTACACCCTTGAAGAAATTGAAGAATTCATCACGAAAATGACATTGGCTATTCTCACCGCCGAATAGCATGAAGCCTATAAAGAACCGTCGGGCTCATAGGCCCGCTCAAATCTCTGTGATTAGGTTGTAAAACTTCCAAAAGGCACCAGTTAATTTATAACTGATGTTAAAGTGACTTGGCCCTTCAAATAGCGGCCAATTTTGGAAGGATATACCAATGGGCTTAACTGTCTGCGGCATGGCGGGATCTCCGTTTTACCGGAAAATCTGCATTATATTGGATGAAAAGGGCTTACCCTACGAAACAGAGACCTTAAATCCGTTTCAGGCAGGCGATGACTTTACCGCCCAAAACCCTGTGCGCCGCATTCCCCTGTTGAAAGATACAGATGTGAGCGACGATTTTATTCTGCCGGACTCCAGCGTTATTGCTCAATATTTGGAACGCAAATACCCCACGCCCCCTATGATACCAACAAATACGGCAGACTATGGCAAGGCGCTCTGGTTCGAGGAGTATGCCGATACCGAAATGGCTACAAACATTGGCTTGAAAGTTTTCAGGCCCAGCATGTTCCCACAAATGTCAGGTAAAGAACCTGACTTTGAAGCAGCGAAAAAAACCATTCGCGAGCGGCTGCCACAAATTCATGATTATCTGGAAAAACAACTTGAAGGGAAAAGTTGGCTAGTTGGTGACAGCTTCAGCATTGCTGATGTTTCCGTAGCTGTTCAATATGGCAACCTCGCTTTCACGGGCTATAGCCCAAACCCCAAACGGTGGCCAAACCTCGCAGGCTTTATGGCACGGGTTGGCAGCAAAGAAAGCTTTGCTCAATCGCATATTTAGGCAGCAATCCTGTTTGCCAATTTTAAGAAAATAGAGCTAGACCCAACAGAGGGATTATAATGATCGAATTATACACAGCGGCGACCCCAAATGGCTGGAAAGCCTCAGTAACGCTTGAAGAGCTTGGCCTTGACTATACAACACATAAAATTTCACTGATGGACGGAGAGCAAAAAAAGCCTGCCTTTTTAAAGCTGAACCCCAATGGTAGAATTCCCGCAATCATAGACCGGGACGCCGATGATTTAACGATTTTTGAATCGGGTGCCATCATGATCTATTTGGCCGAGAAAACAGGCAGGCTTATGCCTACTGACACCAAAGGCCGCATGGCCGTAATGCAATGGCTTATGTTTCAAATGGGCGGGGTTGGACCAATGATGGGCCAAGCAAATGTGTTTTTCCGCTATATGGAAGAAAAAATTCCAACAGCCCTTGCCCGCTACCAAAATGAAGGGCGGCGCTTATTTGAAGTGATGAACGGCCATCTGGCTGAGAATGAATATCTGGCGGGGGATTATTCAATCGCTGACATCGCAAACTGGTGCTGGGTTCGCTCCCACAAATGGTCAGGGATCAGCATTGAAGGGCTTGATAATCTGGAGCGCTGGATTAATGCCATTTATGAACGCCCCGCTGCCCTAAAAGGCATCAAAATTCCAGAAGACACAACAGCCTTGCTGAAAGAAGAAGGCAATGCGGAAGAATTTATTAAAGGTGCTAGAAAAATGGTAACCCGCTAAGACAGGTGCAAAAGCCCCTTCTGCTAAAAAGGAG
>JAESQS010000087.1 GCA_016765035.1 Kordiimonadaceae bacterium
AATGTAGCAAGTCAATGTCCAGCTCACGTGTATCCTTGGCCGCTTTTTCATTACTGGCTTCAACCATCACCATTTTAAGACGCGCCGCCGGCTTTAAACGCTCTGTGGGACGGTTATTAATTTCAAGCATACCGGGGCTTTTCTTTGGCAGCATAGTTTCTGTGTTGGGGTTTTTCTTTGGGGCATCCTTACCCGCTTTCAACTGCTCAGCTAACTGGTGCGCATACTCGTAAAAACCCTGATAATTTTCTTCCAGATCAAACCATTCCACAAATGCATCACTGACACCTTGAACAGCATTAATCCCTGCAACGACTTCACTGTCTTTATACTTCCGCCTGATATTGCTCAGGTGCGCGTCCAACACATCCTCTGGAGTATCTTTGCACAAGAGCATGACATCAGCGTTGGGCAAGGCAAACATTGTCGCAGTAGCATTGGAAATAAGGGTTCTAAAGTTGGATGCAACGAACCTTCTATAATGTTCTTCCCGAAAATGTTTTTCCAAAGAGGACAACCGAATATGCAAGGCCCGCCGACCATCCGTATGGCGCCGTAACTG
Source organism: Kordiimonadaceae bacterium (assembly GCA_016765035.1). GTDB lineage: Bacteria > Pseudomonadota > Alphaproteobacteria > Sphingomonadales > Kordiimonadaceae > Kordiimonas. The sequence continues at coordinate 563 of JAESQS010000087.1, forward strand.
GCGCACATAATCCATCATGTCATCAATACTCTTTGTATTTTTGGTCATATTATTCCGCTGAATGCCCCGATAGACTCATATTTACGCTTCCAATCTTAAAACAAGCTAAAGAGACTGCGCTCAATCACTGGAATTAATTACTGAATCTAATTAGTATCTTCTTTTTGTGAACCGGCTAACACGGTGTAACCACCAACCGGTTTCATTGATAGAGTAAACTGGCCGATAGTGTGAAATTTGTGTATCTGCCAATACGGCATTTACCTGATTATCCAATATATAGGACACACCCTCTACCTCTACTGCTAGCACCGCATGGGCTGCCCGCAGGTTTTCATCTTGTAAAATAACCAAGCGCATTGCGCCTATATCAACCCCAAGGCGCTTCAGGGCAACATACTTGCCGATTGCATAGTCTTCGCAATCTCCATCCTTCATTAGAAATTCACTTGGCGTTGCCCAATAATCGGGGATACCCCAATTCACAGGGTCAACTATATAGATTGATTTATTCATATATTTATTAACAGATTTGAGCAGCGCCAGAGTGTCAGTCGTCTGTTGCTCAGCAATAAATTTTTCCAGGGCTTCACGGGTACATTGCGCTCTGAACTTACCCAAACACCTGTAGTTTTCACCCGGCGGTTTTTTGGGGACAGCAGCTTTTGGTATATTATGCCGACGCCACATTTCGGTCCACTTACCAAAGGATCTCATGTTTTTTGAATGAATTTCACTGCTACCAAACAAGCCTTTTCCAGACGCGGCAGCCTCTACACTGCCCGGCAAGAGCAGAGCTATAAGCATATATAGGCACAAGCCTTTTACATGAAACATGAAGCGCCATCGCGAATTTGTTTGAGCATAAACCATTTCTGTATCAACATAGTCATCAAGCAGCGGCCCGCCAACCCTTCTTCCTATCAATCACTAATTAAATGATAAGGAAATAAGGATAAACTCCGGTTAACAACCGCTACGGAACAGGCTTGCAAGCCAAATAAATAAGGGAAGACCCGATGCAATCGCGGATGAATGCCAATACAAAAATGATGATATATGCAGGAATGATCCTTGCTGTTCTTTTAGCTGGCCTTTGGTTCATTGCGCGATTTGCGGAATCTGAAGCTCAGAAAGATATGGCTGGATGGCAAACACGCCTGAATTTGGTTGCTGATAGCCGCGCAGCAGCAGCATCGACTTGGCTCAACCGGCATCTGAATACAGTAGAAGAACTGGCAGCGGATGCCTCCATCCAGTTATATACGGAACAAACCATGATGGGCGACACCGCCGAAGCCATAGACGGCCAGCGCGGGTATATTTTTTCGCTGTTGTCCGCTGAAGCTGAGCGATTTGGTTTTCATGAGAAACGCCCGATTGATACAGTTGCAGCCAATGTTAAACGGCCACGCCGCGCGGGCTTGTCAGTTGTTGCAAGCGACGGCACCGCCCTAGTCGTAACAACGGGAATGCCCCTGTTACGACCAGAAGAATTAAATTTTGGCAAAGACCCTTCTTTCATCAAAATAGGGCCAGCCTTGGGCGATAAAACTTTACTAGTTCTGTTTGGGGCCCGGATCGGTCCAGCCGATGACAAAGGGCAAAGCAAATGGGTTGTTGGGGCCAGACCCTTGGACGGGGATTTTCTTGCTACCCTCAAACAACCAGGTGAACAAACCAAAACGGCAGAGACATATCTGGTTGCCCCGTGGGAAAGCAATATTGTAACCGCATTAACCCCCCTAATGGAGGGCGGCAAAGTTGGCACCACCAGACAGGACCCTGCCGCCTCATTTGCTTCCAAACAGCCGGGAGGGTTTGCCACCCTTAAAAACTATGCCGGTACAGACGTGTTGGTAACAGGCAAAGAACTAACAGCCCCTGTATCATGGATATTGGTGCGGACTGTTTCCGCAGCAGAAGCCACCGAAGCCATCACTAAACGCAAAAATAATTTAATTATCACCATGTGGCTTGGCGCCTTGTTCGTACTGGCTGCTCTTATTTTAGTATGGCGACACGGTGTCTCCAAACGGCTGGAGGTTTCCTACCGCGAGCAAGAAGACCTTTCCCACAAAAATGAAGCACTCAGTGAATTTCTAAAATCTGTCAGTGACGGACAGCCAACTGCGATTGCCGCTCTTGACGGGGATATGACAGTGCGTTTCACCAACCGCCGCATGACAGAACTAACAGGCATTGAAGAAGCAGACCTTAAGGATCGGCGGATTGATACTGCTTTTTCCGGAGAGGGCGCTGCAAACATTAAAGAAGCGGTGAAAAATGCAGTTGCTGGAAAAAATACTCATTTAGAGATAATCCACGGGGAAGACGGCAACGAACGTACTTTTAAAACCGACCTTTTACCCTTGGCCGCAGGGGGCGACAGTTCAGCAAAAGTGCTGATTGTCATGGAAGATATTTCAGCCCTTGTTGCTGCGCAGGAAAGGTCTGAAGCGCTGCATAAACAGCTTATAGGTACGCTGACGGAAATTATTGACGCCCGCGACCCTTGGTCTAGGCACCATTCAACCCGTGTGGCAGATGTCGCCACATCCATTGCCCAAGAAATGGGCTGGGATGACGATGCTATAGAAAGCGTTAACACCGCAGGGCATTTGGTAAACATCGGCAAAATATTTGTGCCAAGCGCCATTTTAACAAAACAAACACCCCTTTCTGATGATGAACTGACACTGGTGCGTGACAGTATACAGAAAGGTGCTGCTTTGATTGAAGGCGTAGAGTTTAAAGGGCCAGTAGCCAAAACACTCGGCCAAATGCGCGAGCATTGGGATGGTAATGGC
>JAESQS010000088.1 GCA_016765035.1 Kordiimonadaceae bacterium
CTGCTGTTTGCCAAGCAAATAGAAGCTCCGCCCGCCATTGACCACCCCGGTATGCGTGGCAGTGATTTTACTGAAGTCATGCTTGCAAAAGAAGGCAGTGCCGTTTCGCAGTTGCGAAGCAGGCGGGATGGCAAGCTTATCATCAATATCGCTGTGCCCGTGCAACGTTTCAGGCGCGTGCTTGGCGTCATGCTGTTAACGGCGCAGACAGATGATATCTCGCAAATCGTGCGGGCCGAGCAAATGCTGACAGTTAAGGTTTTTCTGGGCGCGCTTTTGGTTACACTTTTACTGTCGTTCTTTTTGGGGCGTACTTTGGTGCTGCCTATCAGGCGGCTGGCGCGGGCAGCGGAACGGGTACGGCGCGGCATTGGGCGCGAAAAAAATATCCCTGAATTTGCAGGCAGGCTCGATGAAATTGGAGATTTGTCGCGCTCCCTGTCTGATATGACACGGGCGCTTTATAACCAGATAGACGCTGTAGAGCGTTTTGCCGCAGATGTAGCCCATGAAATTAAGAACCCGCTTTCCAGTATGCGCAGTGCGCTGGAAACCTTGCAGATGAATGATAAGCCTGACGTGCGAAAGAAGTTGTTTGCCATTTTGGAAGATGACGTGAAACGCATGGACAGGTTGATCACCGATATTTCCGACGCGTCGCGGCTGGATGCAGAACTGACCAGAGGCCGTATGGAGGAAATTGACCTTGGCTTGATGCTGGACACACTGTCAGAGGCTTACCGAACGACACGGCTTCCAAGCGGTGTGACATTGGCCTTTTCACGGCAGGAAGCAGGCGTGTTTATTGTGCAGGGCATAGAAGCAAGGCTTAGTCAGGTTTGGCGAAACCTCATTGACAATGCACTTAGTTTTAGCCCGGAAGGCGGAACGGTGTGGCTTGGCCTCAGCCTAAAAGGGCGCTTTCTGACGCTACAAATTGAAGATGAAGGCCCAGGGTTGCCTGAGGGTGCCGAAGATAAAGTGTTTAAACGCTTTTACAGCGAACGGCCTGATAAAGAGGTCTTTGGTAGCCATTCGGGCCTTGGCCTTGCCATTTGCAAGCAAGTGGTTGAAGCCCATGGCGGGAGAATATCGGCAGAAAACCGAAGGGGTGACGCTGAAGGGGGAATCATGGCAGAAAATATTTTGGGTGCTCGCTTTTCCGTCAAACTACCGAGGCTTTAAAGAGGGTTCAATCTAGTACACAGGGTTTTTCTAGCACATTGGGGCAGAAACTGCGTTTGGCTTCCTTAAACTGAAACACTAATGATGTCATACTGGCGGACTTCTGAAAATTGGTCAAAAAATGGTTTTGTTTCGTCTATGACATGGGTTGGCATGTCAGCATCCATCCATTTGAATTTACGAAGCTTACTTGCCGCTTGTAAAATATCTTCAGCTTTTATGTTTTTGCGGCGCAGTGTTTCTGGGTGTATTTCTACAAAGACACAAACATTTTTGGCCTTTTTAATAGTGGCTGAAGCCCCGAGGAAAGTGGCAACTTCCTCTCCTTCAACATCTATTTTCAGTGCAATATCATGGTCTGGATTAATGGTAAGCTTATCAATTGACGTAATATGAATGTCGCCGTCTTCGTCTGCTTCTAGATATGCTGAATAAGGATTGGCTTGTCCTTGCGGAAAAACAATATTGGCCGAACCTGTAAAGTCAGAAACACCAGCTTGCAACACATCATAGTCAACATCTGTACCTGACAGGTTTTTCTCCAACAACGCGCAGTGTTTAGGGTTGGGGTCAATCGCAATGACTTTTTTAAGGGTTGGGCATAGCTTGGTTAAGCGCATACAAACTACACCGTATGCTGCGCCGCAATCAACCAAGGTAAAATCGCCAAGGGTGCGATATATGGCATTCGCAAAATTAATTTCACGAATGCCATGCAATGTTGTGTGGTCAGTTTCAGTGAAAGTCGCAGGATGGTTTAGGGGCACATAAATTTGGCCGTCAAAAAACTGGTATTTTGCTGTGCCTTCCATCAATCCCAGTTTCTGCAGCATAGTGCGAAGGAAATACTGACCCCTGCCGCCGGTTAACGCAATTATGCTTTTTACGATTCTGATAGGGAAAGGTAGTTCTGCGTTGAACTGTGTCACACTATTTGGCCTTGATGCTGGGAGGTTGCGGGTATGCTGTATTTCAATGCTACATTGATTGATTGCAGAGGGTCAATAGGAGAGGGTGAGGCACACTCCGTGCTGCATCGGCGGCTGGGGATATTGCGCAATGCGACCAATATATATAGTTTCCATAGTTAGTGGCATGTGAATGAAGGAGAGTGTGGCGATGGTGCGCCATGCAACTGTTGTTGATATCGGGGGGCGCGGCGTGCTGTTGCGTGGTCCGTCAGGCTGTGGCAAGTCCGATCTTGCTTTGCGCCTTATGGATAGGGGGGCCACTCTTGTTGCCGACGACCAGGCAGTGTTGGAGAAAGATACCCGAGGGGTGCTGGCCACAGCCCCTGTTGCGCTGCGCGGTTTTATAGAAGTGCGCGGGCTGGGCATAATTTCTGCCCCCGTTACAGGCAGCAGTTTCATTGCTCTTGTAGTTGATTTGGTGGCGGAAAACGCCGTCGAGCGGCTGCCGGAAAAGCTGACTGCAGAGTTGCTTGGAAAAGAAATACCCCGAATTTTATTAAATGCATTTGAAGTTTCCACCCCAATTAAAATAGAGTTAGCTGTAGAGGATGCATCCAGAATCGGGAATGTCGGACCAAATGAGCAAAACCAGTGACAATGCTACCCATAATGGCAAGCGCCAGTTAATCATCATTACAGGCCTATCCGGTGCGGGGAAATCGGCAGTTTTACACACGTTTGAAGATATTGATTTTCAGGTGGTTGATAATCTGCCGCTTAGTATGGTTGAAAATCTGATTGATGATTCTGCCCGAAAAGAAGGGCTTGCGCCTATCGCTATAGGTGTTGATTCTCGCACACTGCATTTTTCGCCAGACTTGTTTGTTGAAACAGTCGCGCGCGTGCGGGCACGGGACGATATTCAATTGCATGTATTGTTTATGGATGCATCGGTGGATGTGTTGATGAAACGCTTTTCAGAAACGCGGCGTCCGCACCCGCTTGGGGAAGGCCGTTTACTGCGGGCTGCCATTAAGCAAGAGCGCGAATTGATGGCGTCTTTGCGGGATTATATTGATGGTATTATTGATACCAGCGCCCGTACTGTTGCAGACACCCGGCGTATAATCCGACGGCGCTTTGCTTGCGAAAACCCTCCGGAATTGATCGTTACTTTTATGTCATTTGGCTTTTCTAGGGGGGTTCCTAGAGATGCTGATATTGTGCTTGATGTTCGTTTCCTGCGGAATCCTTTTTATGAAGTTGATTTAAAGTCGCTTACAGGGCGGGATAAAAAGGTGGCGAATTTTGTGCGCGCTGACGAGGGCTATGGGACATTTACACAAAAAATACAGGAACTGCTCGCTTTCCTTTTGCCTCGGTACCGGGATGAAGGTAAGTCTTATTTGACAGTTGCCTTTGGATGCACAGGTGGTCAGCATCGGTCAGTGGCCGTTGCAGAAGCCATTGCCAGTGAAAGTTCGGTGGACGGAATGGCTGTTAATCTCTATCACCGGGAATTGGTTGATGGGGCACTAAGCTAACAGGTAGATAATGACGGCAGCATAGTAGCGAGATTAAGGGATACTTATGATTGGAATGGTTGTTGTAACGCACGGGCGGCTTGCTGATGAATTTGTATCGGCGACAGAACATGTGGTTGGCGCACAGGAACAGTTGCGTGCGATCAGCATTGGCCCTGATGATGACATGGAACAGCGTCGGCAAGATATTTTGGACGCTGTGAAGGATGTTGATACCGGCGCTGGTGTTGTGCTTTTGACAGATATGTTTGGCGGCACACCGTCTAATCTTGCAATTTCGTTGCTTGAAAAAAATAAAATTGAAGTCATCGCAGGAATTAATTTACCAATGCTGATTAAACTTGCCAGTGTCCGGCATGGGTCTGAGCTTTCAGAAGCGGTTGAAGCTGCCAAAGACGCTGGCATTAAATATATTAATGTCGCAAGCCAAGTTTTGGGTTCCTGACTTTGGCGCGGTGAATGGCCAGTACGGTGAATGTAATGAGTGAAAAACTATCTCAGGCGGTAATGATCGCCAACAGGCGTGGCCTCCATGCACGCGCCTCGGCCCGATTTGCAAAGGACGCGGGGGCATATGCCGCCAAAGTGGAAGTCTGCAAAGGGGGAACAACTGTTGTTGGTACCTCCATTATGGGGCTGATGATGCTGGGGGCGGCAAAAGGCGACACGGTTGAAATTTCAGCCATAGGGGCGGATGCTTCTGTCGCGCTTCGGGCCTTGGTTGGCCTTGTAGAAGGTTTATTTGGTGAGAGTGAGTAAACCAAATTTTGGATTGGGATCTGATTTTTGTATCGATTAAAGAGTCTTGTTTCGCTGGAACGTAAGCAAAGTGTGAAGATGAAGCAGCTTAATTTATTTTTTATCCTTATTTTTTGCCTTATGACTTTAAGGGGGACCCTTGTTGTGGCAGACGAACAGGCCCCGCCTGAGCCAGTGCATCACACAATTGATTATATTGAATTACCCCTAATGAAAATTCAGGAAACCAAAGCGTTTTATACTGAAGTTTTTGGCTGGACATTTCGGAAGTGGGGGCCGCTATACCTAAGCTTCAGAGGGGCAGGCATTAGTGGAGGCTTTAACGGAGAGGCGAATTTAGGCAAGGTGGGTGCCGGGGTGTTGGTTGTGCTTTATAGCAGCGACTTGCAAGCGACGCTGGAAGCAGTGAAGGCGACAGGGGCTCGCATTAGCCGGCCCGTGTTTGATTTTCCCGGTGGTAAGCGTTTTCATTTCATTGATCCGAATGGCAGCGAATTGGCCGTTTGGTCAGAAGGTTCTTAGCCTAGATTGTATCCGTTAATTAGGTACAGATCCGCCTACGGCATTTCTGAAATTATGTGACCCGACCACCCCTCAGTGTATCTAGGCGGGTGGTTTTCCCTGTATTTATTTGTCCATAAGTGGCTTGTTTCTGGGGTTTATATCATATTTTCACGCATCATGTGCGCCTGATTTGAATATCAATTATATTTTATATAAAGAAAACTTTATCTTTTTTCTTTACCTGCTATTATTCTTTTAAGTTTAGCTGTCTTAGAGCGACATTTTAATAGAATACCAGAGTTTATGCAGGAGCAGTCATGACTGACTATAAAGTAGCCGATCTTTCCCTCGCTGATTGGGGCCGCAAAGAAATTAGAATCGCTGAAACTGAAATGCCGGGCCTGATGGCGCTGCGTGAAGAATATGGCGAAAGTCAGATTTTAGCAGGAGCCCGTATTGCGGGGTGTCTGCATATGACAATTCA
>JAESQS010000008.1 GCA_016765035.1 Kordiimonadaceae bacterium
CAGCGGCAAGCGTGTCGAGATTCAAAGCCGCCTCATCAGCCTCCCATACATTAATTGACGGCGTATAGGTAAGGGCCCCAATTCCGCTATTACCGACACAAGCAAGTCTGTCCAAGGGCGTTAGTGTAGCCGGTTCAATACCAAGCTGACGGGCCCGCCGATCTATAAGCAACCGCCCCCACCCGTCCGGCAAACTATCATGAAATACACCATGCAATCCTTCAAATGTGACGGCATTATGGGGTTGGTGTAATCCGCCACTGGATTTATGATGAACAGGAGAAATTTCGAGCCCGGCTTTTAAAAAGGCCTGATCATATTCCAAATAGGCTATTTGGTCACGGTAAGCTAATCTGCCTAGCGGCTGAATGTCGCCGTCACCCCAACACAGCGAAATATCAAGCGGTGTACCCCGAACAATCTTCATGTAATTGTTCCTCGCTGAGGCTTCTTCTTATCATCTAACACGTCATCTAAAGTTTCAAATTTTTGCAGTGCCAACAGATTTTCCAATGCAGCTTCATCATCCAATGCAACGGCGAGCCTAAGAAAGGAAACAAAGGAAATCTGCCCTGTTCGCTCAAACTTTTTAAGTGTACCAAAAGGTACCCCGCTACGGCTTGCAAGCCCCTCCTGCGTCAGGCTTTGCGCCAATCGACGGCTCTTCACACGAAAAGCTAGCTCAAGTGCTATATCTTCAGAAGGCAACATTGAAAAAGTCATGATGGTATCCATTGTAGTAAAATTTATCTGACTATAGATACTATCATATCTGTTAATTATTTAGAAGCAGAAACTAGCGAGGCGAGTAAATCAAAGTTCACAGATTGATTATTTCAGGCATTACCGGAGGGTACTGACAATACCGGTTCAACTGGTCGAACTGGTGAAGATATACCGGTATTACTGGCCGAAGCAGCAGAGCCAGTCATAACGTCAGGCCGATATCCGCCGATCTCGCGCGTAAGTATTTTTCAAAAATGGAAAGCCTTCCTCGCGACATCAACACCCTGTGGGAACATGGCTTGCAAAGCCAGCCAAGCAAGATGTCGAAGCTGATTAATCATGTAAAAGAGATCGGCCAATTTCTGGAACTTTCAGACATAGAGGACTTGCTTTTGAGCGGGATATGGAAATACAGGAACTTGAAGACGGTAACATCCTGGAGACAATGCACGATGAGCTTGTACAACGTCTTATCAGGCCTGTACCGCGAAGATATGGGAACACTCAAGATGTTTGCAAGAAAACATGATGTTGAGCGTCCTCTATTTGGCCATTGGTGTAAGCATGAACAGATAGTGCCAGAAGTACATGGCGCGTACCGGCATAAAGCTTTGCAGGGCGCACAGCCTAACAATGTCACTTAGTCATGCCAGATAAAGGCAAAGCAGAAGATACCCTGACCGATTTGGTCAGGGTATTTGATCAGCCAATAGCAATACTGGTATGGATATAATCGATGTTAGCATGTAACCCCGAAGCATCCTTCTGGATCACTCCAGCATCAATCAAGGCATGAACATCTTCGTTGATATTCTTGAAGTCCCGGCCTGTTGCACGGCTTAGTTCTCGCATGGACCTACAAGGGTTCTTTTTCAAGAACGAAAGCAATTCCATGCGCTTGTTTGTAAAGCAACTTGCTACCTCCTGCATGGATGCAAAGGTTAAGTGTTGCTCGTTAACATCTTCACCGGCTTCTGCACGTTTCCATGCAGATTTGAAGCGTTCCCCCATAGCTTCAATATCTTCACCGGAATGGACTTGGATATCAGTCATTTTCACGCTCCTTTGTTACGTCAGCGATAAAGTCGTCGATAAGCTGTTCAACGCTTACAAATGTATAGGGCTCTTGGTGGTCTCGGTAATGACGGTGGTCGCCTTTACCGCGTTCATTGTCATAGCCAACAATACGCTCACCCTTTTTGCCAAAATACAGGCTGTACTTAAGGAAATGCGTCGAGGCTTTAACTTGGTTGGGCACTTTCCAGATTGTCATTTCAACAATCTTGTCCCCATCAACTCGTTTATCCCTGAATATCAGTTCAGCTTTTTTCATGATGGTATCATAAACCATCAAAGCGATGGTGTCAAACACCATCGGTAGCATCGTCAATGGAACTGAAATTAGTCAAAAAGCCTATTTAACCACAAAGGTTTTATACCGTGAGAGAACGCTATTCAGTCCTAGATTCTGAACGAAACTCCATAAATTTCTGTCTGTTTACGAGGTGAGGTGCTCTGTTAAAATGATTGTATATCTGACTGTGAATTGAGGTGAATTCTTGAAGGGTCTCCTTTTTCGAAAGCCCTGCGTGGCACATTCCCGTCGTCGGGTAATGCCGCCGTATTTAGTCGGCCCTAAAAAAGGCAGTACTGCGGTTGATATTTTGAGTTGCAGTCAGCTGAACGATGATTTTCATCAGCTACACTAAAATCCTTTTCAGGATTTTCCTCAGATTGAAGCCAATAGCCATAGGTATGGCGTTGCGGCGCTTTTGGCGCTTCCGCTTAGCCTTTGTAATACCACGCTTGGTCCGTACACGAATAATTTTGGTCTCTGCGTTCTTTATACCGTGGCCACGACACCCAAGAGCTACTTGTACTTCCTTTGGTCTGACACCTGTAAGGCTGGTGATTTGAGGGAGCACTTGCTGAACTCGATGGGCCGATGATCAGATCATTAAATATCATCCAGGGCCCTCAAGTCTTTGGAATTAATGATCACCGTGGCATCTATTTGCCCATCAGTGAAAACTGATCTATTTTCTTCAAGTTCAAACCAAACACTGTTCACGATCTGACGATGCCAAGGAAGAAGGTCCATCAACTCGTTTGCAGTAATGGGGTGGCTCAGCAACAACCTCCTTCAGGTCCCGGGCGTTAACGTCTAGGAAACTACTCGACAGCGCCTTAATGAATAATCTCAGGGCTGGTCATAAAATGCGACAAAGTATGCAGCATTCAAGGAAAGGTGATCGTGGCACGATACGCATTGTTAACGGCGTATCCATACACCACCGGCCATCAGAAATTGAAGAAAGAACGATAGCTGGCCATTGGGAAGGGGATCTTATCACAGGGTCAGGTAATACGCACTTAGCAACACTGGTAGACCGGAAATCTCGCTATACGATTATACTCAAGCTGGCAGGTAAAGATGCTAGTTCAGTGAATTCAGCACTTGTCGCTGAATTTAATCGCATGCCAGTTGTTTTAAAGAAAAGTTTAACCTGGGACCGAGGAATGGAGCTGGCTAAGCATGAGGAATTCACCAAAAGAACAGGGGTTCCTGTTTACTTTTGTGATCCGCAAAGCCCTTGGCAAAGGGGTACGAACGAAAATACAAATAGGCTGCTTCGGCAATACTTCCCTAAAAAAACGTGCCTCAAGAAATACAGTCAAAATGAATTAAATACTGTAGCTATCCAGCTTAATAAAAGACCAAGGAAAATGCTTGGCTACAATACTCCTGAGAATATGATTTTACAGTGTGTTGCCTTGACAGGTTGAATCTACACTTACGAGTTTTAACTGTATAAACTATCGGCGTATTATTCGCCCTTGCTAGGTCTGGTTTTTCAGGCTGCTTTCTTTCAGCGTCAGTCAATGATAGCGCCCCCATCTTCTTCAAGAATTGCCGCCACGCCGGGCTCTATTAGGCGACCATCTAAAGTCCAATATGGTGCTGGTTTAACACGCACCGCGGCTGCTTTTGGCAAAGCGCCTAGTTTCACACCCAGTATATAAGATAGCTTTTTGGGTTCTTTGTACAAATCAGCCAATAAGTCAGGGTATTTTCTGAACTGTTTTTGCGCTGTGTATTTATCGCTTTTGATAGCTTTGCTCGCAACCAATATACCATATGCAGATTTCATGTTGCCGCGCTTTGCTTCTGCAAGAGACCTGAGAAAAGCAATTACCAAATTGCTTGTATCCGTTTCTTTACCCCTAATGTCACGTTGCTGAACTAGCACGCTAATGCGGTCAGCAGCCATGTCTGCAATGTCGGCATGCCCTGCTGCATTCGCAAGCAAACCATACCAGTATAAGTAGGATACAGCAGCATTAAGTTCAGCGGCATTTGCAGCTTCATAAGCAGTTTTTAACGCCAGTCCCAACGAGGTCGCATCAATATTGGCTCGTTTAGCAAAGAGTTGAGCTGAGGGCCGTATATTAGCAGGTTTGGCAGTTACTATTTCAGTGAATTTTTCCAGGGCCATATCCCCAAAACCTGCTTCAAACATATCCAGCACGTCTGCGATTTCTAGATTGGCGCTGGCCCTACTTTTTGCTGATGCGATGACAGATTTAATAGTAGCGTCATCAGGTATGGTAAACGGTTGAATGAATGTCGACATCAAACCGTTATTCTTGCCAGTACCATTCATTGCTATCAATGTGGCATCAGGGGATATTATGTATTTTTCTTCGCCAGATTGCGATGGAACCGCTTGGCCCATTTCATTGGGCTGGTAGCTAACTAAACCAATATTGGTACCTTCAATTGCCCATGTCATTGTCCCCTGAAAATCTCGACTAATAAACAAAGGCGTACTTGGTACACGGCTAAATGTGACACTGCCTGTCCAAGTTTTCGGGATAAACGCGCGGGATCGCATATCAAATATTTTATCTCTCATGATGAAATAATTTTGATCCGGCGAGAACATACCAGAAATGCTTAGGCCTTCTATTACGCTACCGGTTCCCCAACCTGGCAGGGTATTATGGCCCGCTTTTTTGTCTTTGCGGAAAATCACATGCTTGCCGTTTGAACTAACCTTCCGCATGATCTTTTCACCAAATGTATCTTCATGCAGAATTTTGCCATCCGCCACATTTAATACTAGTGATTTATCGAAAGATTTTTCGCCAATAAACGTTTGAGTTATGATGCTTAAAAAACGGTCTCCGCCAGTGAAATTTACCCTCCAGCTACCGTTGGCGGTCAGCTGAAGTAGACTCATTTTTTCTCTGGTTGTCTCAGTGTCATATATCGCCAGTTTTGGCCCTTGGTTATTTAGAAATTTTACTTTCCAATATTCTGGGCGGTTATCACTCACAGCCAATAACCGGCCATCAGAAGAAAAAGCTTCTATTCTAAGGCCGGGGGCCAGAGCTCTAATCTCTATCAGTTGTTTGGTTTTAATGTCCCACTTGGAAATAATATGCTGAAAGGTATACATTGATGTATAGAAGCTGTGGGACATGGTGATTGTTGTATTATTGTCACCAAAGTATACCAATTTTCCAAATTCTTTAAAGCCATTTTCCAGAGACAATATAGTTGCTGGCACAGTGGACTTTATGTAGCCCGTCAATATCAAGTCTTGCGCTAGTTCAGCATATCCTGCGTGGCCGCCAGAAGCTTTTTTCGCGATGTGCATCAAGTTTTTATGGGAATAAACACCAGGAGGTATACCTATAAACTCATCACGACCAAGCGTATCTTTGGACCTTGCATTTTGCACCTGCCATAAATAGTTGGAATTACTAGGATCAAGGGACAATGCCTGCTGATAATAGTATGCCTGATTAAAAGATATACCGTACTGGGCAAAAGACTTGTAGCCCTCCGGGTCACCTTCATGGACAGCCATTTCAAAGAAAGTGCCAGCTTTGGCCTTCGCTTTGTCTTTATCGGTTTCTTTGGCAATAATGACATTGCCTAATGAATTCATAGCACTGCTAGAGCCTTTACGCGCGCCAAGTTCATACCAAGACTTAGCATTGCTATAACTTTTTTTACGGCCACCCCTGCCTATCTGAAGACAAATGCCGTATTTATAAGCGGCTAGGCCAGAGCCCAACTGTGCCGCGGCACGATACATATCGCAGGCTTCCCGTTCTGTGGCTTTTCCGCGATTCTCTGCGTCCTCGGCGTACAAAACAATGGAGTGCGGATATTTTTTATCAGCACCTTTTTCCAAATACTTGCGGAATTTTTTACGGTCTTTTTTAAAGCCGTATCGGCCAAGCTCATGAAAGGCTGCGGCATAATAGAGAGCATCCCCCACACCTTTTTTTGCTAGTTTATTCACGCCTTTAGCCGCCTTAGCTTTCAGGGCAGCGCCCTTGGCGGGGTCACGTGGAATTTCCAAGATGCCATCGTTATTTACATCCAAGCCAGTCTCATAGAACAACCCCATATGGTACACGGCCATGGCATCGCCCGCAGCGTAGGATTTTTTGTATAACTCTAGCGCCCGGGCTTTGCTGCGCTTCATGCCTATGCCCCAGAAATAATGGTCAGCCAACACCGCCATTGCACGGGTGTCTTTCTTGGCTTTTTTCCGCAGTTTGACTATTTCCTTCGCCTGTTTTTTCTGAAGCTTCTTAACATCCATGTTTTTGGTGGACCCGAAGAGAAGCTTCATCGGGTTTAGCTCAACTGCCGTAACGGGAGCTGCTGTCAGTAGCATTGCAAATGCCATTACAGCAGCTAACAAAGGTTTGGCAAAAGCTTGGGGGTGCATGGAGTGTCCTTACTTAATTAATGGGCCAATATTGAGATTGGCAAACGTGTGTTAATCAATGTTCTGTCGATCGGCATATCGGTAATCTAGAGGGTTTTAACCATTGAACAATGGCTCTCGTGTTTAAGAACCAAAGTTGCGTATGTGTCAGGGTATTTTAATCGTTCGACATGAAAATCTAATTTCCGTTATCTATCTGCGGTTTCGGCAAACCAGCCGTGAAGGTATAGTTTTCCCAATATAGTACAGCCTGTTTTCCGGCGCTGTCCTTGAGGGTTATAAGCAAAGGCACTGTTTTAGCAAAATACTCTCGCTCATCATCTTCTCTGATTTTTCGAGCACCAACTGCCTTAACCCAGTTTTCTAGTTCTTTTGATCGCATTGTCACATTAAGCCCTTTAATATCATAAAAGCTTAGCCCCTGAAGCGTCGTGGTGTAAGGGCCTTTCATCAGCGAAGGTGGTGAAATTTTACCAACTTTATTGCCTGCTGTATCTGCCGCTTTTATGAAATCGTCATCGCCATTCAGGATATAAAGCCAATGCGTGGTTGTTGTCTCTTGGTCAACTTTATAGCCTTTATCATCTTCTACAGTAAATTTGGTTTCGATGGTTTTGTTCAAATCACGCTTGGTGTCAAAATTTGGAAAAATTGACCCCAGATCAAATTGCAAGGCAGCTTGGTCTAGTTTCCACTCCAACTCTGTTTCTTCCTTTGCAGCAAGAATTACTGACTTGGTCTCTGAGATAAGCGTCTGGCCGGTTTCTTTTAATGTGGCCTTAATAGTTACGTTGATCTTAACAGGAAAATCGCGCGCCTTTACACGAACGCCAACTTTATCGCGAACCCAAGCATAGCCTTTCCATTCTGGCAGCCGTTTTGGTTTGGCTCCTTTTTTACCCACGTCTTCGGGCTCGTACAGTGGCTTATCGCCACCAAACGCATATGCGGAAAATGGTAGCGAAACACTAAAGTCACTACTGTACAGTGTTTGTGGCCTTGACCGTGGAGACCGGCGATGAATTAGCTCTGCGCGGTAACTACCACTGCTGCCCATACTTTTGGCGTCAAAGCTGTAGTTCCAATTGGTACTGCTGCCATCAAGCACAAATACAGACTGCCGAACACCATCCAAATTCCAGTATAAAGTGCCCTCCATGCCTTCACGGTGAACCGCAGGTACTTTGAAGCTCACTTTTGAACTTAATTTCAGTGGATTAGTCTTTTTCGGGTTCACTAGGCTTCTGCCTTGGCCCGGCGTGTTAATGCTGCCCGACACTTTTACAAGCTGCTGCATATCCACGGGGGCTAGTTTTGCATAGATGAATTTACGAGTAGATTTAACAGCCTTCATGCCCTCAATAAGGAATGATGTTTCAACCCGGTACTCAGCACCTGGCGTCAACAGCGCCGCATCAATTGGCAAGGTGACTTTATCCAGCACCGTATCTTTTTGATTGGCGTGTGCAATCGTTTTTTCAACAATAGTTTCGTCGCCTTTTGCACTGGTTAAACGAAACGAGACATCTATGGCACCCACCGGCTTAGTCGCTTTGTACCAGCTTGTAAGAAATACCGTGGGCGATACAGGGATATTACGAAGCGTTTTTGCCGCTTCAGCATCATTACTAATAACAAGCTTGTCTATTGTGATGCGCTTCGGTTCTTCGCCATAGAAAAAGGTGATTTCCTCTTTCACTGTTTTCAGCGTGTCTTTTACGGCATCCCCGCGCAGATCATCTTTAAGGGAAATATTAAAACGGTATTCATGGCCTGATATAATGCTAACCTTTGCCGGGTCTAACACTACGCCAAACCGTTGTTGATCAACATCTGGTTTTATCGTTTTTATGCCTTTTTTTGCATAAATGGTTTTGCGGATCGTCAAATCACGTACGCGAAAATCTGCGGTAAGCCGATTGATAAATCCAGGGGCTTCAAAATAGGCGAACATATAGGGAAAGGCACCATCTGGGATGATGGATTGGTGCATATCACCGCTACGCTCATCATCAATCACCATTTTGGTGATTTTTAGCTCAGATACCTCAGCCAAGGTAAATTCAGCGATGGTTTTATAGTGTTGCTTGGGTTCGCCCACAACGCTGTGTGTAAGCTCCATCTGATAGGTGCCCAGTGCCATGCCTTTGGTGCTGATGCCAAAGCTATATGTAGCCCTCTCCCCCATACGGACGCTGTCTTCAGACTTGTGTAATTTATTGGAAGGTGTTCCGTCAGGCATCATAAGCACCCAGCTTAGCCGTGTTTCTGTATTTTCTGCCAAAACTGCGTGCTGTATATCGGCTGTCAGATAAACCCTGTCTCCGGGGCGTGCGCTGGACATTAAGGGCGGGGTGTCTTTGCCACCTTTATGTACGATGAGTTGAAAGGGGCTAATGGGGTTAAAGTTCAGTTTTTTGATGAGATTAATGAGCTGTGCACTAAGGTCTTGAAGGCGGCTTTCAAGAGTGGCCACATTTTCCGCAATATCTGTTATATCTTTGCCAAGGGCCGGGCCGCCATAGCCTACCTCTAAAACACGATCTAACTCAGCGGTTTGCGCAGCTAGCGCCTCTTCAATCTCAGTATAAGCGTCAGAAAGGTCTGTTATCTCTTGTGTATTATCCTCGCTTTGCGCTGTTGCAGGCAATGAAAAACACAGCAATAAAACAAGACTTGTTAACAGCCCTAGATATCGCAAACGAATAGCGGCGTGCTTGCCAAAAGCGGCGATCATCGTGCGGCGGCCTCTGTTATCCGAAGAATTTCTTCCGGTGTTCTGTAGCCGTGGCGAGGATTATAGTCTGGCCAGCCCCAATTTGGGTGTGGGTCAAAACCCGAATAGCCTTCTTGCTTTAATACGTGATAAAATTCTTTACAGGCTTCATGTATATCACCATTGACGCCTTCTGATATTGTTTTAACATTCCCATCCGGCATATAAACTGTGATGGGATAGTCTGGAATGTCTTCCCAAAAATTGGCAGGCCCGTGGTGCACTAAATCCCCTTTAACACCCGTATGTGCCGCGATCGTATAGTTGATATCGGTCATCGTATCTAAGTTAGCGCGGCTTAACCCACCAAGACTGCCCGCAAATACAGATTCTTCTTCTACTATCTCACCGCCGCGTGCCGTATGTGTGCCGGTGCGATTACCTTTAAGCGTATAGTCCTCACCCTTTTTCGCTATGACTTTATCGTGGGCTTTCGCTTTTGATCCCACGGCGAACATGTCATAGTCGGGCAATATTATTGAGGCGTTTGGATCAGTGATAATCATGATTTTTTTCGCCTTTTGAGGGTCAACTATACCAAAGGAGGCTCTAGTGATCGGATCTATCAAATCGCCAGCTTCATTCCAAATCCCCATGACAACTTCGCCGTCATCTCTTGTCGCCCACCTAACGTTTTGGCCTTCGTAAATAGCGGGAGTGCCTTTCACTAGGGGATTGCCCTTTGCGTCACGCTTTCTGAAAAGCGCGGTTACTTTTCCGCGCATTTCTTCGATTTTCTCTTCAATACGTGCAAATTCTTCCAGATCACCATTTTCAAGCGCCTCTTTCAATTGATTATCAAATTTTGACAGGCGTGGATTAATGGGGATAGCTGCTCCTAATATAGGGTTACCGGCAGATTTCGGCTTTACGTCCATCCATTTGGTAGCGATCCGAGTGCCGTTCTGCTTGGCTTCTTCTACAGCTTGTTCCATTGCTGCTTTACCGTGTGAGTTAAACGGGCGGAACATAAGGATCTCGCCGCGTGCCATAGCAACTTCTCGCAAGGCGTCCACATGGGGCGCAATCATATTTGAAGCCTGGATAGAGGCGCGTCGGGTTAAGTTACCGCCTGGTAGATGTTCCATGCGCCGCCAAATAGCTTCAATGCTTTCACCCACCACATCTCGAACTCTGCCGCCAATATGCTTAGCTAGTTCTTTCTCAAGCCCTAGCATTTTGTCCCAGATTTCACCGGCTTTTTTCTTCAAGGGTGCTAGTTCTTGTCCTGCACGAATAGCAGCAGAATCGAAAAACCCACCGGCTGGATAAACAAGTTCTTTGATGAAGCTTTTCATGCTGAGAAATATTTTTGGATAGCGTTTGAACAATTGCTCGACAACAGCGGGCGTGAACAGAAATACACCTGAGAGAGCGCGGTCAAGCTTGTCCAGTTCACCACCAAGAACCTCAGTCCCGGTGCCAAAGCGATAGAGTTCGATCAAGTCGCCAATGATCGGCGTAAGCTCAAAAGCAATCATCACCGTGTCTTGAGTTTCGGCCATTTTAATTGCTTGGTCTGCCAAGAAGGCAGAATCAGCCCCTGCAATGTTGCTAATAAGACCTGCATAGCGCCTGAACCCTTCGGCAGAGACCCGGGCACTATCTGCTGTTAGGGCGTAAATATAGGCACGGTTTACTTCTCGGTAGAGCTTTAGCTTCGCCGTTTGTACGCAGGCCATGCGCTCTTCTTCATTCGCCGCTAAGCCAAAAATTTCCATCGCGCCCTTGGCCGTTTTGGAAAGACTATCAACAGTATCACCGATAGCATCCAGTTGCGGCGACCCTTCGCCGCATTTTCCCGTCATTTCAAGGCCAAGGACCATTTTTTTACTGGCGAGATACATTTTGTGCAGGCGTACAACGTCAAAGCCAAACCCCTCGGCTACGGCTTCCGCGTTAAATAATGCTGCTTTTAGCCCAAGGCCGTTCAGATACTCGGGATTATTTTCCCACTCTTCCATTGTGGCACGTACTTGTTTTCGCATCTCCTCAAGGGTCTTCCGCCGCTCTTGTTTTAAGCGCCCTAAAAGCTTGGCTGTGGCGTTTTCAAGGTGCAATTGCCTGCTTTGTAATGCCTTGATTTTCTGTTCACCATCAGAAGTAAATGCAGATACTGGCTGCATATGAGTTAGGCTAGTGTGCATCATGAGCAACGCACTCGCACAAATAATGACGCGTGAACTCATGAAAGTTATCAGGTTGTGGCAGAAAAGCTGAAGGGGCATGTGCAATAGATTCCAGTATTCTAAATTAGTTGGATTTAGCGAAATCTACAGATAATGATCCACGTCTTCCAATGCGCGGCTGCATTCAAATATCTTAGCGCTGCCAAGTCAACCTTGTACGTGCTGTGAGAAGAAAAATGCTGAATAACTTATGGGTTTTCCTATAGTTCTGGCTCAGTCCTGATGAAAAGCCATAGAAGGGCATGTTTTGAGCCTAGGTTTCTCTCAAAACTTCAATCGGTCGCATCCGTATTATCCTAAACGTTTGCGACAACACTGCTAGCCATGTTGCACCCAGTACTATCAGGCTAGCAATGACAAAGTGTGATGCGCCTAAGTCCATATGATAACTAAAGCCCGCCAGATAATCAGACATGAAATAAAACATCACAGGCCATGCAATCAAACTTCCCAACAGCACAGGTAGAGTAAACCGCCATAGAAACGAAGACACAACATCAAAGCTATTAGCACCATATATTTTCCGCATACTAATCTCTTGGGCTCGTCTATTGACAGAAAAGGACACCAATCCAAACAGCCCAAGACCGGCTATCACTATTGCGAGCATTGAGAAAAGTGTTAATATAATGCCTTGTTTTCTATCGCTGTCATACTGAGCTGCAATGTCATCTTTCAAGAAGCGGTAATCCATTGGCCTTAACGGATGATATTGTTCCCATATTGACTGTGTTGCAGCAATAACGCTGGATGGATCGACACTATGGTCATATTGGATTGTTGCCACGCTGGCCGCCCAAGTTTTGATCCAAACATACATCAATGGCGCAATTTCATGTTCTAAAGAAAACAAATGGTGATCAGACACAACACCTATAATCGTGGCATCATACTTCCCTTGCAGCTTTAATCTTTTACCTACGCTGTCTTGAGAGTTTGCCCAGCCCAGAGCACGAACGGCAGTTTTGTTTAATACGACAGCGAATGGCCTCTCTTTATCAAATGTAAAGTTATCGCCGGAATACTCTGGCGAAAACGGTCTGCCGCTTTCAAATTGGAGCTTATAAACGTCAAAAAAATCGCTATCAACCACGATGGCGGAGAAGTTCATAGAGGTGTCTCTTGGGTTATCGATAGGGTCTATAGATCCGAAACTCATCCAGTCACCGCCCGTACCAAAGGAAACAGCGGAAAATGTTACTCCGGTTACACCAGGAATGTTACGTAACTTAGTTTGAATAACAGATTGTTTACGCCGGTTACCATCGCGTAAAAAATGCGGCACTAGCAGCTTGTTTTCAACTACATACCCAAGGTCAGCGTTCTCACTGTATTTAATTTGATCAAGAACAACTGTCGAGGCCACAATAAGGGCCACTGCGACCCCAAACTGGAAAGTAATCAATGGCCCTTGTATCCACTTAAACCCTTGGATGTTTGCGCCCCGAGTGCCACTGGCGCCCAAAACTCTACTAGGCCTTACAAGTGAAGATATGAAGGCAGGATAGCACCCTGCTAACACACCAATGCCTAAGCTAAGAATGATGATTGAAACAAAAAGGGTGCCCCCATTTACGACAGCAAGCGAATATCCTTTTCCAACAAAGTCGCTAAACAACGGCAATGATATCTCTATCAGGCCAAATGCTAAAATAATTGAGATCAATACTAAGGCGGCATTTTCACCAATGAATTGCCACATGATTTGAAATTGGTGAGCTCCCAAAACCTTGCGTACGGCTACTTCTTTAGTTCTTAGTAATGACTTTGAAATAAGTAAATTTGTGAAATTAATGGCGGCAATAACGAGTATTAAAATAGCCACACTTGAAAGAACATAAAGATCAACTGGATTGCCAAGCGGCTTGAAGTACCGAGCACTCACGCCACTTAAATGAATGTCACGTATGTTTTCAAGCGAAAGTTCAACTTCTTCACTTGCCTGTATGTCAGGTGAAGAAGGTTCTACATATGTGTCCACTATAGATGGAAATGCCATAGTCAAATCGGCGACCACACTACTGGCGTGCAGTTTCAGGAAAGTTGTAAATGTATATTGGTAGCCCCAGTCTTTAACAAAGGTTGGCAAGCTGTCAGTTCCAGCGCGAATTACAATATCGAAATTCAAGTTAGAATTTGCGGGCAACGCTTTAAATACACCACTTACCTTATAGTCTTTGCTTTTTCTTTTCCGGTTTGTTTCCCGCATTTTCAACGTCACTACTCGACCAAGTGCGGGTTGGTCACCGAAATATTTCTGTGCAATTCTATCAGATATTACGATGGAACTTTCATTCGTTAACGCTTGGTTGCCAGCCCCGCCGTTAATCAACTCAATGCTGAAAAACTTAAAGACGCCTGAGTCTGCACGCCACACAAGTTCATGATCTCTTTCATCTCCGACAACAAATAAGGTTTCTGGGTCGATGTACCCAATGCGGATAACATCCTCTACGGCTTTAAAATTAGAGGAGAGTACATCTGCGGCACCAAATGGCGCTGTCGATAATTTCTGTTCTGTTGCACCGCCTTGATACGTTACGTCCAAGCGGTAAATCCGGGAAGCATCGGGTAAGGAAGAATCGTAGCTCAATTCATCCGTCACAAAAAGAAATATTAGTCCATAACAAGCAAGCCCAATGGCCAAGCCTGAAAGATTGATGAATGAAAAAAGTACATTTTTTAAAAGACTTCGTAAGCCAGTTACAAAATAACTCTGAAACATTATTTACCCCTCATCGAAAAGAAAATAGTGTATTGAACAAAAATACTCAACGGATCTCGTAAAACAGCTACTTTACATAACTTCTCCGTAATTTGGACCCTTTTAAACAACGTAATTTTTCGTTTTCCTACTATATTTGTCGCCGGAATATTTTTGCTCTCCCCGTATGTGTCCCGTCCTGAAATAAGTTGACACATTGGAGACTTATTATGAAGGACCGAGCACAAGCGGGCTCTCGCCGGAGTCAGCGGGATTATCCATGCCATATGTGATGCCACGCCAAATAAGTTTAAAACACTCTGCGGCCGTGTCTGCTGTGGCGGCAAAACTTCTTTCGCCAGTTTTTTCTATGCCTGCAACAACGCAGGCTTTGTCTGCAAATTCGCGCCTGTATGCTTCAACTTCC
>JAESQS010000089.1 GCA_016765035.1 Kordiimonadaceae bacterium
AAATGAAAGAACACGCAAAAATCGAAGCGCGCCCTAAAATGGAAGGTCGCCAGATGATTATGGTGATCTCGCCAAAATAAACGGCACTTTCAAAGACTTTAAAAAAACCGGCCTCGCAAGAAGCCGGTTTTTTTATGCCCTTCTCCTACCCCCAGAAAGCCCTGCAGCTTTACCGAGGCGTATAACAAAAGGGCGACACCAACCGGTCCCGCCCTATGTATAGAGGTAGTATCATCGCATCACCGGCCCACGCTCCGGATACGCTCTAAGTACTTACCGCAAGATTGAGCCTAGGTGCCGCGCGGCAAAGCTCATTTTTGCAACAGTCAGCACGCCGGAACTACTAAGGTCCTCTATCATGCGCTCTGCCCGAATAACGCGGGTTGCCTGTGCTTTGGCCCAAACCTCGGTGGCTTTGCGGGCTGTCTTGCTACCCGCTTTGTTACATACCCGTAACATATGGTCTCGTTGCTGGTCTGCTAAATCCTCAAGGATGGACCGAATAGCCAGCACATCCCAGTGGTCATCTGCCGGAATACGCTCTGACCGTTGGCGGAGCCAATCAAACCCAAGCCTGTCCCCCAATGCGAAATAGACTGTGGCAACATAATTAACATTCTTACCACTTTCTTCACTCACCGTGATGATATCCAGCGCACTACTGAGCACCTCAAAGGCCGCGATAAAGCCAGCCAGCTCAGCGCCAACGCCTGTTGCTTCCAGTATTTCCTTGCGGCCACTGAACGCGTCTTGCGCGGGTTCACTCAAGATATCCTTCTGAATACCAAACAGCTTTCTAATAGGCACATGAAAACGCTCAATCAAGTCTGTGGCAGTGAAGGGTTGCGGAATATTACGCAGGATCCACATCACTTGTGTTTTCATCGAGTCTGAGACGCTTTGGTGCATATCATACTGCGTGGAGGCCGCTACTTTCAGGTCAAGCGCGTTGATAGCATCCCATTGTTCCTGCAAGCCAAACACTTCGCGCACCACAATGAAGGCGGCAACAATGTCTTCTACACCAAGGCCTGTTTCTTCCTTCACTTGATACACAAATGTTAGGCCAGCCCAGTTCACCACTTCATTGGCCAGCACTGTAGCGATTATTTCGCGGCGCAGCCTGTGAGTTGAAATTTCCTCGCAATATGTTTTGCGCAGCGCTGTCGGGAAGCCCCATTCAAGCTCTGCCTGCAAGACTGAAGAATTTACCAAATCCCCTTTCACCAGAATATCAAACAATGACATTTTGGCATAGGCCATCAGCGTTGATATTTCAGGGCGCGTAAGGCCACGTTCATTGGCTGCCAGCTCTGCAAAGCCTTCATCAGATGGCAAATACTCTATTTCCCGGTTTAAACCACCGTCACGCTCCAGCGCGCGCACCAAGCCAAGGTGATATTGCCGTGCAGACACCGCCTGCGCCTCTGCCAATGAAATGGCCTGCGTTTGCAAATAATTATCTGAAAGAACAATTTCAGACACTTCGTCTGTCATCGATTCCAACAGTATATTGCGCTCTTCTCTGTTCAGCTTGCCTTTACTAACAGCTTCACGGAGGAGAATTTTGATATTCACTTCTTTATCGGAGCAATCCACTCCGGCAGAATTATCGATAAAGTCTGTGTTGGAACGGCCGCCTTCCCGCGCATATTCAATGCGGGACCGTTGGGTCATGCCCAAGTTACCGCCTTCGCCAACAACTTTTACCCGCAACTGCGAGCCGGTAATTCTAAGGGCATCATTGGCCCTATCGCCCGCATCAGCGTCTGTTTCTGTTTCGGCGCGAACATAGGTGCCTATGCCGCCAAACCACAAGAGGTCTGCTTCGGCTTTTAACAGCATATGGATGAGATCAGTGGGCGTTACAGCATCTGCTTCAATGCCAAGCCATGCTTTAATTTCCTTGCTGAGCGAAATAGACTTATCCGCCCGTGAGAAAATGCCCCCGCCCTTGGAAATCAGCTTTGCGTTATAATCTGTCCAAGATGAACGCGGCATATCAAACATGCGCTTACGCTCTTTCCAAGCAGCTTTCGTATCGCCCGGGTTCGGGTCGATGAAGATATGCATGTGATTAAACGCGGCTTTCAGGCGGATGGTTTTACTCAACAGCATCCCGTTGCCAAACACATCGCCAGACATGTCACCAACACCAATAACAGTGAATTCATCCTTCTGAGTATCAACACCAAATTCACGGAAGTGGCGTTGCACACCAACCCATGCGCCTTTGGCCGTAATACCCATTTTTTTATGGTCATAACCCTGCGAACCACCGGAGGCAAAGGCATCATCCAGCCAGAAATCCTGCCCTTCTGAAATACCGTTAGCAATATCAGAGAAAGTGGCTGTTCCTTTATCTGCTGCCACTACCAAGTAAGGGTCATCGCCGTCCTGAATAACCATATTTTCAGGGCGTACAATATCGCCTGCATCTAGATTATCCGTGAGGGATAAGAGGCTGGAGATAAAGCTACGGTAGGACGCAACACCTTCCTCCATAAAGGCTGCCCTGTCGCTCATAGGGGGTAACTGTTTGGGGAAGAAGCCACCTTTTGCCCCTTGTGGTACAATCACAGCATTCTTCACCTGCTGGGCTTTTACAAGTCCAAGCACTTCGGTTCTGAAATCCTCTTGACGGTCAGACCAACGCAAGCCACCACGGGCGATAGGCCCGCCGCGTAAATGCACGCCTTCCACCTGAGGGCTGTAAACCCAAATTTCCGCATAGGGGCGTGGCAACGGCGCTTCGTCCACATTGGAAGAGCTAATTTTAAACGCCAGCGCTTTTTCATGCTCGCCTTCCATCACACCCGGTTGATAGGCGTTTGTACGCTGGGTTTCTTCAATGCAATTTTGGTAGGCCCGCAAAATCCGGTCATGGTCAAGACTACTAACCTGTTCCATTAAATTCCCAAGGTCTGCGCTGATGTTGGAAGCAAGCTCAGCCCCTTGTTTCTTTTTGAAGCTTGGATCAAAGCGCGCTTTAAAGAGCGCTATCAACTGGGCAGAAATCTCAGCATTTTTTACCATGCCACCAGCAATATATTCCGGCGTGTAGCCCATACCCAACTGGCGCAAATATTTGCCGTACGCGCGGGCAATTGTAATGTCGCGCCAACCCATGCCTGATGTAAGCACCAATTCGTTAAAGCCGTCATCTTCACAGGTGCCAGCCCAAATTCTGATGAATAATTCTTCCAGAAGCGGTTTTAACCGTTCACGCGATAGCGAGCAGCCGGAAGCACGTTCAATCACAAAATCATGGATAAAACTGGTGCTCTCACCACTCACTTCATAAGAATGCTCAGACAGAACCCGGAAGCCCATATTTTCCAATATAGGCATACAGGAGGATAGTGGAATTAAATGCTCAAGATGATAGATTTTTAACCGGAAACAATTTTCACCGTCGGCCAAGTGGTTATAAAAATCCACTTGCAAGTCCTGCTCACCAATCAACTGCTCCAGCTTGGCAACATCATAAGCAGCCTGAGGAGGCGTAAACGCCTCTTTATAAGATGCTGTGAACCTTACTCTGTAAAGATAGTTAAGGCGGTTGCCTTTTTCATCGCCGTGCCGATCCACCAATTCTGAGTGCAACCGGTCAGACCACCCTTGGGCCGCTTCTGCAATTTGAATATTAATCTCTGGAATATCAACCTGCGGCACATTCCCCGGCGTGGTGCGAATGATAAAGTGCCAGCGAGCCAGCGATTCTTCACTAAGCCATGCATAATAAACAGATACTTCGCCATTATAGGCCGTGCATAAAATTTCAGAAATAGCCGTACGCAAACCAGAGTGGTAATTGTCGCGCGGCACATAAACGAGCGCAGACACAAACCGCTCAAACTGGTCAGGGCGAA
Organism: Kordiimonadaceae bacterium; assembly: GCA_016765035.1. GTDB lineage: Bacteria > Pseudomonadota > Alphaproteobacteria > Sphingomonadales > Kordiimonadaceae > Kordiimonas. The sequence goes on from JAESQS010000089.1 coordinate 3,873, forward strand.
CAAAGGCGTGTGGGCGCGGGCGCTCCTGCAATTGCAACACACCCATAGCCGTTTCAAACATCCAGTCTTCATCAACCTGAAACAGCTCATCCCTCGGGAAAGTCTCAAGAACATGAGCGAGCACTTTGCCTGCATAGCTTTTTTCAGGGTATTTCGATTTTGCTTTTATGCGTTCAATTTTATTCCGCAGCCGAGGCACGTCATTCACAAACTGGCTATAGGAAAGGGACGTGAACAAGCCAACAAAGCGCCGTTCCCCAACAACTTTACCATCCGCATCAAAGATTTTAACGCCGACATAATCCATATGGGCAGAACGGTGGACGGTTGATTTAACATTAGCCTTGGTAATAATCACCGGGTCTGGCTGGGCCAAAAAGTGGCGAATTTCATCAGACATGGGTGTCAGGCCAGATTTATCCCGCAAAACATTTCGCTTGGGGTCCCGTAAAATGCCAAGGCTAGAGCCATCCAACAGCGAAAAAGTTAAATTGTCTTTTTCATTATGAATCCGGTATTCACGAAACCCTAGGAAAGTAAAATGGTCCGAGCCTAACCAGCGCAGCAAACGAATAGTTTCTTCAACTTCTTCATCATCAATGGGCGGTGGGTTCACGGTTAATGAGGCAACTGTCTCGTCTATTTTCGCCAG